>CAZJEK010000094.1:0-17820 GCA_964545005.1 uncultured Pirellulaceae bacterium | reverse complement strand
AGGCTGGAGACGCGGCCAGAGCGAGTGAAAGCATTTCGTCCCAAAAATTGATTGGGAGGACCGAAGGCCGGGCCGTTTGGCCCGGGGTTGTTGGCAGCCAAGATCCGGATCGATTGGCTCAGCGAAAGTTACGTAGCATGGCCGATTCGGCCGTGATCGCAATGGGATATTTAATATTGGGTGAAAGCTATGCCGACTCGGGCCAATGGCCCAAGCTACTCTGTTAAGACCACAAGAAATGCCAGCTTCTCAACGAAAACCACGATTTATTGAATCATTGCGAGACGCGGCTTGCGTTGGCATCACCTCAACCAGACGATCATACAAATTGTCGTCAACGGATCAACGTGCCGAACCGGTCCATATATTTCGGCCCAACGGGCCAGCCGTTTGCCCAGCCCAGCCTGCAGGGCTGGGTTTGGATTCACCTAGACGTTAAAAAGGGCCGAAGGCCTGGCCGTTTGCGTCGGCAAACAAAATCGAAACGCGATTTGCCCCAATTCATTTCCTTCATTTGCAACCAGTTTGTTTGCCGCGACGACGCAGAGCACACTGAGTTTTTATATGATGATTTCATGTCACGGCCGTCAGGTTTTCTTCGTCGATTCTGCGGATAGCTGTGTTGTAGTACGGTCCATCGATAAAGGTCAGGCTCCATGCGTCAATTGTGGAACATGCTTGTGGCAATGCTGCTCCTGCTTGCAGTGGGCTCGATGGCTGTGGCGCAAAGCGTGGAACAGCGATCAACAGAGCGCCCCAACATTCTGTGGTTAAGCACTGAGGACATCGGGCCTGAGTTGAATTGTTACGGTGATGCGACTGCCAAGACGCCGGTTTTGGATCAGCTGGCTCAGCGCGGGACGGTGTATCGATATGCCTGGTCAAACTATCCCGTTTGCGCGCCCGCGCGCACGACGATCATCACCGGGATGTACGCTTCGACTTGCGGTGCTGGCAACATGCGGTCCCACATCAAGTTGCCTGAAGGCGTCAAACTATTTCCGCTGTACCTGAAACAAGCCGGTTACTACTGCACCAACAATTCGAAAACGGATTACAACTATCGCGACATTCAGCATCAACCGTGGGACGAGTCCAGCAGCAAAGCCCATTATCGGAATCGAAAACCCGGGCAACCTTTTTTTGCGGTCTTCAATTACACCGGAACTCACGAAAGCAAAATTCGCCAGCGGCCTCATCAAGCCGTCATTGATCCGGCGACCGTTTCGGTGAAATCGTATTGGCCAGATACACCTGAAGTGCGGACCGATTTGGCTCAGTACTACGACAACCTCCAGTCGATGGATCGCTGGCTGGCCAAGCGTTTGCAGGAATTGGAAGACGCTGGCGAATCCGAGAATACGATTGTGCTTTTTTTCGGTGATCATGGATCGGGAATGCCACGCCACAAACGGTACGCTGGCGATTCCGGAATGCGGATTCCAATGGTTATCCATGTTCCAGAAAAGTGGCAACATCTGGCTGGCTCAGACTATCAAGCGGGTAGTACTTCCGAACGCCTTGTGGGCTTTGTCGATTTGGCGCCCACCATGCTCAGCCTGGCCGGGGTCGAGCCGGCGGATTACATGCAAGGACATGCCTTTGCCGGGAAGTTCCAAACGCCGGGGCCGGATTACTTGTACGGCTTTCGCGATCGGATGGATGAACGGCCAGACGTATCGCGTTCCATTCGAGACCGAGACTTTTTGTACATCCGCAATTATTTTCCCTATTTGCCAGCCGGTCAGCATATCGATTACCAATTGCAAACGCCGACGACCAGGATTTGGAAGCAACGATTTGAAGCCGGTCAGCTAAACGATGTTCAGTCGAGTTTCTGGAAACCGCGTGCGGTCGAAGAGTTATATGACCTCCGCACAGATCCGGAGGAAACAGTTAACTTGGCGGCACGACCGGATTATCAATCAACGTTGCAGCGGTTTCGTGACCAGCATCGAAAGAGCTATCTTCAGTGGCGCGACCTGGGGCTGATTCCTGAATCAACGTTACTGGAAATTGACCAGTCGGGAGTGAGTCCGAGAACGGTGTTGAACAACTCGGCATCGTTTCCATTGGAAATGATTTTTGACGCTGCCGGCGAATCAACGCGTGTCACGGTCGAGACCCTTGACGGGTTGCCAGCTTTGCTGAACGATACCAATCCAACGATCCAATACTGGGCATTGGTTGGTTGCCAAATTGCGGGCCAGCCGGCTGTCGATCGCTGGTCGGAATTGATTCTTGCGGCGGTTGATTCGCCCAACGCTGCGGTAGCGATTGTGGCCAGCGAGTTGATCGCCAAGTTTGGTGTGCAGTCCGCGCGGCATTCGGCGTTGCAGCGATTGGTTCATTTTGCCGACTACAGAAATGGTAATTTGATGGCTGCGGTGGATGCATTAAATTCGATCGAGCGTTTGGGGGACCAGGCAAGTTCGGTCCATGAAAATCTGAAAAGAATTCCCGAATTCGATCCGAAATTGCCAAGGGCCAAGTCTTATTTGACCCGACTGCTGGAATCGATTGGAATTGCGAAACAACAACTGCCATAATGAGGGTTTGGCTTAGGCTCTATCCCTTAAACAGGTTTTCGGAACAGAAGACGACTTTTACTCGGTTGGAGACTCGATAAAAATTTAGAAGTTGCACGATCGGGTTTCCAAAAGTGTGCAACTTCAAAAGATAAAAAACGGGGCCAAACAGTCGCACGAAGTTGGCTTTATCCGAAAACCCCCAATTAAAGTCCAGAGCCTAGCCAATCCAAACCTGGAGAAAAAGATGAAACGAGTTCTTGCATTGACATTGGTATTGGCCAGCCTTGCCATTGGATGGAATGACCTGGCGGCACAGGAATCCGAGACGCCGATCCGCGTCCTGATTGTGGATGGGCAAAACAACCATGGCGACTGGCCCAAGATTACGGCCATGATGCAGGATTATCTCGAACAGACTGGCAAGTTCTCGGTCGAAGTAGCGCGAACGAAATACCTTTGGCAGGGAAAGAAGTGGCTCGATGAATACGGGTTGGATGATGGTCGGGAATACCAACAAGTCGATCAAGCCGTTTCGGACCCGGACTTCAAACCCAACTTTGCCAATTACGATGTCGTGATTTCCAACTTTGGTTTTGGTGCCGCTCCCTGGCCTGAGGAAACCAAGACGGCTTTTGTCAATTTCGTCAACAACGGTGGCGGATTTGTTTCCGTGCATGCCGCTGACAATAGCTTTCCCAAATGGCGCGAGTACAACGAAATGATTGGGCTTGGCGGCTGGGGTGGACGCAATGAAGAGAGTGGTCCCTATATCTATTTCAAGGATGGCAAGCGGATCGTTGACAATTCGAAGGGACGAGGGGGAAGTCATGGTGCGCAGCACGAGTTTTCGGTAGTTGCCCGAGATCCCGACCACCCGATCATGAAGGGGCTGCCGCGAGAGTTCATGCATGCCAAAGACGAGTTGTATCAGCAGCTGCGAGGGCCGGGGCAAAACATGAAAATCCTGGCCACCTCCTTCGCGTCGCCCAAATTCGGTGGCAGTGGTCGTCACGAACCAACAGTGATGGTGATCGAATTTGGTAAAGGTCGCGTTTTCCACACGCCATTGGGTCACGCCGACTATTCGCTGGAATCCGTGGCATTGATCACGTTGCTGCAGCGAGGCACCGAATGGGCGGCCACCGGCAACGTAACGATCGATCGACCAGAGGATTTTCCAACGGCTGATCAGTCAAAATCAAGAAAGTTCGTCAAGAGCGATCAGAAGTAGGTCGTTAGCAAGGCGTGTTTTTTTGAATGTGTAACTTGGGTGGGCGATAACACCAGTAGCAAATACCAACCTGAAGCGTCCGTTTAGAAGTTGCACACTTTTAGAAACCTGACGAACCAGCGTTTGCGGCAGCGAAAGACGAAGCCACTAGCTGCCGGCCGGAGTGTTTATCTCTGGTGCGGGCTCTTTCACTTCCGCTGCCAATCTGGGCAAGTCGGTGATCACGATGCGCTTGCGGGCAATCTCCAACAGGGTTTCCCGCTGCATCTGCCCAAGGATGACATTGACGGTTTCGCGGGTGCAGCCAATCATGCTTGACATGTCCTGATGAGACAGATTTATCTCAAGCAAAACGCCTTCGTCAGTCCACATGCCATATCGCTCGCAAAGTTCAAGCAGCAAATAGGTGACTCGTTCACGATTGGAGTGAAACAGGAAATTTCGCAGCCGCCTTTCGATTTGTTGGCAGCGTTTACCGATCAATCTGCTGATGCCTAACGCAAGATTCGGATGCCTGGCCAACACCCGTTCGAATGCTTCTTTTTGTATCAAGACCAACGTTGTTGTTTCCGTCGCTTCGACATATTCGCCGTGGGTTGCATCGCCAAAAATCGTTGATTCGCCAAAAACCTCGCCAGCGTCGACGAACCCTAAACTGGTTTGTTTGCCATCAGCAGAAGCATGGCAAATTTTGACCCGTCCCTCGGCCACCAGAAGTAGCGCGTCACCATACTGCCTGGCTACGTACACGGAACCACCCTTGTTAAGCTTGCGCACGCGTGACTGTGAATCAAGCTCGACGATGTCCGATGCGAGTAGTTGCGAAAACAAACTGCAGTTCTTGATGTACCAAAAACTATTTTCGAATCTTTGATTCATAGCTGGTTGTTGATCTTCCGTGAGACGTTGCAAAAAGTTGCAGGTGGGCCGTACCTGGGAAAGCAATCGATTCTGGAACGGCCATGGTGCATGAACGCAAGGTCGTGGATCTCTCTACAGCGTTTTTCAAGAGTTGCATAAAAAAACAAGCCAGAGTGCGATGGTTTACGCCCGTTCTGTGAAGTGCAAACACCACCTGCTCGGAGAGCATTTCTTTCGGGCGCGACGCCGGCAAGCGGTTGTTGCCCGCATAGGCGATGTAGATTCGCCAACAAATTTGGGTGGGAAGCCCGGCCGGGCCATTTGTCTTCCGGGATTCAGGGGATAAAATGGAATGGGCAGAGACTTTTTCACATTGGAGTATCCCATGTCGTTGCGTACGTTTTCTCGCATTCAAATAATTGGCCTCTCAGCAGCCGGTTTGTTGTTGATCGGGCTGGTTTCCGGAATCGGCTCTTACTTTGGACAACGATTGGGCAATACCGACCGTCTC
The DNA here is from genome assembly GCA_964545005.1 of uncultured Pirellulaceae bacterium. Taxonomy (GTDB): domain Bacteria; phylum Planctomycetota; class Planctomycetia; order Pirellulales; family Pirellulaceae; genus Mariniblastus. Next base: position 12,686 of record CAZJEK010000094.1, on the reverse strand, counting down.
GCTGAGACACCTCTGATTCTGGATGCCGCAACGGCAGCTCGCAGTGACTCGATGTCAATCGCGACAGGATTGCTGGACAACAACGTGGAAGCGTTGTTTGTGCTGGACCATCTGACGGGGAACCTGCAATGCTGGATGCTTAGTCCGCGAACGGGTGCGATTGGTGCCATTTACCGGACCAATGTGATGGCTGACTTGCAAGCGTTGACACCTGGCGCCAAGCAAGGACAACCAGACCTGATCATGGCGACTGGGAATTTCTTTTTTGATGGCGGGTTAGCCAATAACCTGCGTCCCGGGAATTCGATCTGCTACGTCGCCGACGCCAAAACTGGAATCGTCGTCGGATATGGGTTGGGTTATAACCCGCAAGCCGTTAAGCGTGGCAATTTCCAAGGCGGCCAGTTGGTTCGTGTCTGCGTCGGTTCAGCCCGTGACAACCAGTCGGTCCAACGCGAACAATAACAACCCAGCTGTTGTTGCGACCCAGGCCTGAACGCAATGCCGATTTGGATGAGCTCAGACTCCAGAGACGGCAAATTGGTCAGGCCTGATTCACACCGGCCCCTTCTTGGCCGATCTCGCTCACCCGGCAGGTTTCCATTTCAATCTCAGCAGGATTGCGAGAGGTTTTCAAGTTGACTGAGCTTATTGGCGAAAACAACGACCGATCTGCATTCCCGCGCAAGTCGGTATTCTGGACGGCGCTGGCAGCGATTTTGATCGGCGTATTGTTTTTGTTTCGCGATCAAATGATCGCCGGTGGCAATGTGCTGCCAGCCATCCCATGGATTGTCGCTGCCGGCTTGATCCTGATCACGGTCTTTGTCTGGGCTGGTTGGGCGTTTACCCGATCCAACTGGGGGCTGGGATTGACCATTCTGGCTGCCCCAGCGGTCCTGTTGACGCTGTACTATCCCGACTTCGGTGGGGACATGAATTTCATGACTTTTCGGCCCCGTTTTTGGGCACCCAGGATCGCCAATTACGTTGTCCCGGAAACGGGCCCCGTCAATGCTAACGAGTTCCAAACGACGGCTTATGATTTCCCACAGTTTCTGGGACCGGATCGAGACCTGTCGATCGAACAAATTCAATTGGAATCCGATTGGCAGCAACGTCCTCCCGAATTGCTGTGGAAGATTGATGTCGGCGATGGCTGGTCTGGATTCGCTGTCGTCAACGGGCTGGCCTACACTCAGGAACAGCGTGATTCGATGGAGGTCGTCAGCTGTTATGACATTCGCGATGGGGCTGCGGTCTGGATTTACGAATCGCAGCGGCGGCACGAAGACAGCATGGCGATGGGAAAGGCCGGACCGCGAGCCACCCCCACGATTGCCAACGGCAAAGTCTACGCCACCAGTGGAACGGGCGTGCTGGACTGCCTTGATGCCATGACCGGTGATCTTGTCTGGACCGTCAATGTTCCCAGCCTGGTGGGCATTCAACAGCAGCAGCACACGAACAGTCGCGGCTTGAAATACACGATGGAGGATTCGGTGCTGGCCTGGGGCCGAAGTTGTTCGCCATTGGTGGTCGATCAAAACGTCATCGTCTCAGCCGGTGGCCCCGCCAAGTCCGGAGCGGCCGTCACGATGATCGCCTTCGATGCCAAAACGGGACAGGAAGTCTGGCGCGGCGGTGATCGGCAGATCGGGTACAGTTCACCGAGTTTGACCACCGTCAATGGTGTCAGCCAGATTACGCTGGTGGCACAAGACCATGCTGTTGGTCATGACCCGGAAACGGGACAGGAACTTTGGTCCTGGCGACGGGACGGTAATAGTAGCAGTGACGCCAACTGTTCCCAGGTCACAGAACTCGGTGGCAATCGGTTTCTGTTGACCAAAGGTTATGCGATGGGCGCCGAGATTATCGAAGTAAGCCAGCCCGATAACGCGGAAGGCGCTCAGACCTGGTCCGTGGAATCGCTGGGCAGCAATCGTCGGCTACTGCGGACCAAATTTACCAATCCGGTGATTATCGGCGATCATGCTTATGCGATCAACGATACCATGCTCGAGTGCGTGGAGCTGCTGGATGAAGAGCCCTACATGCGACGAAAATGGTTGCAGCGTGGTCGGTTCGGATTTGGCCAGATTCTGGCCGTTGGCGACAAGCTGCTGGTGCATTCTGAATACGGCCAGCTGTATCTGGTCGATACGGATCCCGACGAATATCGGGAGCTTGGCAAGATCGATACGATTGAAGGTTTCTGCTGGAATACGATCGCGTTGTACGGCGACTTGTTGTTGGTTCGCAGCCAACTGGAGGCGGCCTGCTTTCGGTTGCCGATCGTCGGCGAGCCAATCGCCGAAACGCAGTTTGAAACGGTGACGGCGACTGGCGCTGTTGGGCAGACTAAAGCGTCAAATGAAGCTTCACCCCATTCGGAAGATTCAGTAGATGGTTGAAGTGCCGGAACTGCCGCTGGCGGGTCAGTCGTTTTTCGTTACCGGCAGCACGCGTGGGATTGGTCAAGCGACGGCTTGCCGGCTGGCGAACGCGGGTGCTCGAGTCATCATCCATGGTCGCCAGCCATCCGAACGGAGCGAACGGGTGCTCTCCCGTTTGTCGGATATTTCCGCATCGCACACCATTGACGCCCAACATGGCGCAATGTTTGGTGATTTTGAAACCGTCGATTTCGAGAAATTTGCCCAGCAAGCCTGGGACCAGTTTGGCCCCTTGGATGGCTGGATCAACAACGCCGGTGGCGATGTGTTGACCGGGACTTTAGCCAAAGCTTCGTTGATCGAGAAACTGAGCTATCTGCAGCGAGTCGATGTCCAATCGACCTTGCTGCTCTCGCGAGCCATCGGCAGGCGGATGCAAGCTGAGTCTGGGAAAACAGAAGCTGGGCGACGAGTGATCGTCAACGTCGGCTGGGATCAAGCGGCGTTTGGCATGGCGGGTGATAGCGGAGCGCTGTTCGCGACGACCAAAGGGGCGATCATGGCGATGTCGTTGAGCCTGGCTCAAACATTGGCGCCTCAGGTGCGAGTGAATTGCGTGGCCCCAGGTTGGATCAAAACGGAATGGGGTGAGCATGCTAAAACGTACTGGGACGAGCGCGCGAAACAGGATTCGTTGATGCAGCGCTGGGGCACGCCAGCCGATGTCGCTGCGGCGATTTGCTTTTTGTGCCGCCCGGATTCAAGCTTTGTCTCAGGTCAGGTAATCCCGGTTAATGGGGGATTTCGATTCTCGGAACTACCGCCATGTTGATTCGTGACGCTACCTCGGACGATGCCGTCCGGATCGCTGAAATTTACAATCACTACATTCGTGAAACGATCATTACGTTTGAGGAAGTGGACGTAGATGCCGACGAAATGCGTCGGCGGTGGAAAGATAAAACGAGTCGTGGTTTTCCCTGGATTGTAATCGAGCACGATGGCGTAGTGATCGGTTATGCGTACGCCGATCAGTGGCGGGCGCGGGTCGCGTATCGGCACAGTGTCGAAGTTGCGGTCTATCTGGATCATCAATCGATTGGTCATGGGGCTGGATCCGTCATTTACCAGGCGTTGATGGATCGCTTGCTGGAGATGAAAACCATTCACGCCGTGATCGCTGGCATTTCATTGCCTAATGCCGCCAGTGTAGCCCTGCATCGGAAACTCGGATTCGTTGAAATCGGAGTGTATCCCGAAGTCGGCCGAAAGTTTGATCGATGGATCGATGTGATGTTTTTACAACGGACCTTGGATTGCGAAGCCGGAGCATAAGCTTGCCCGGGTTTCCAAAAGTGCGGCGTCTCTGCGGTATTTTTCTTCAGGTTCCGCTGAGTGCTTTCTTTCGATCCGCAATGCGTGGAACCCGAAGTCGCTCATCAAGATCGGTTCGGCCGTCGCAATCTGCATAACCGGATTCGTGGGACTGTGGAAATTGCTGGTTCTGTTACGGTTGCATGATTCAAAAAAGCTACGTTTGAAGATACGCCCTCAAATCCGGGCCTCCTTCAGCTTCAGTAGCGATTGATATGCAACGGCAGAAACACTTTGATTTGATGAATTGGCTGGCGTCCTGGAAACGGGATTTCAAAGCCGACAAATCAACCCCGCAGGATAACTCCCCGCCCATGTTGCTGGCGTTGGAAAATCGTGTCCTATATAGCGCGGTCCCACTGCCCGTCGAAGCAATCGATAATCTGGATTCGGTCGACCATCTTGATAGCGTCGATGATCTGACGTCGCTGGATCACTCAGAGTCGATCGATCAACGATTGGATCATTTATTATCGCTGTCCGAGGCGTTGACGCTGGACGTAGAAGAGACTCTTCCCGGTGATACTTTGGAAACATCTCAGGATGATCCGAGCGAGTTGATCGTGGTTGACACGTCCGTCGAGGGTTACGAGCAGCTGGTCGCTGACCTGTCGAGCACCGTACCGAACGCCGAGGTGTTGGTGCTGGATGCCGGTTCTCAGGGCCTACATGAAGTCACCACTGCGATCCAGAGAATGGGGAGTGTGGACCGGCTGCACCTGGTGACTCACGGCAGCGACGGTCGTTTCCAGGTTGGTGTTGACCGAATCGATCAAACGAGTTTGGCTGACTATCAACAATCGTTTTTGGAATGGCAGCCGTTCCTGGCCGAAGACGCTGACCTGATGATCTACGGCTGCGAAGTGGCGGCAACCCACTACGGCCAATCCTTTATTGATCAACTGGCCGAGTTGTCCCGAATGGATGTTGCCGCCAGTACCGACCTGACGGGTGACTGGCAACAAGGCGGCGACTGGGAATTCGAATACCACCACGGCGACATTCGATCCGAATTGATTTTCTCCGAAACCATCGTTCAATCGTGGGCATCGTTGTTAGGCGTGTCGGCCCCGCTTTCGACCGATGCAGGAACCGGTTACTCAGCCGATCATGATCTGGGATCGGACTTCTTGGGAAACACCTGGATCGTGAAGAGTTCCCCCACGATTGTCGGGGCCAACGGCAGCGATATCTACCTGTCCAAGATAGACAGCACAGGTGTAACGGAATTTTCCGACATCCGCATCAATACTTATCTCAATGGGGATCAGGACGACGTTTCCATTGCCGTCAACGATCTGGGCGATTTTGCCGTTGTCTGGACGAGCGATGTAGACGGCTACGATACCGTGAAAGCGAAGTTTTTCGCTGCTGATGGAACGGTCAAGGTAGACGAGTTTCTGGTGAATCCGTATTTGACCACGGCAAGGAATGCTGCGGTCGCCATCGCTGACAACGGGGACGTCGTGATTGCCTGGGAGGGATCAGGTTCCCAAGATGCCAATGGGATCTACGCCAAGCGATTCGATATTAGCGGCGTGTCGCAGCTTGGCACGACCTTGGTCAATGGCTCCAGCGTGAATGCTGAAAGTGGGCCGGCCGTTGCGATCAATGATCAAGGAGACTGGATTGTCGGTTGGAGCGGCCCGATCAATGGCGGGGGTCAGAACGTCGCTTACCTGTCAGTATTTGATTCCCAGAACAACCTGGTCGTCGACGAGATCTCGGCATTCACCGGCTCCGGCAGACACTTTGAGCATGTTGTTGTCGACATTGATGTGAACCGGGATTTCGTCATCTCGGCGACATCCGCGCCGTCCAGTCCGTCGGTGCTGAATAGCCAAAGTGTTCGATTAAACATTTACGAATACAGCGGCAGCTGGGACTCAACGGTAGATGGATTCTTTCAAACCTCAACGGAAGTCGGGATCGATGCGTTGACGCAGTCGGATCAATTTAACGGCGAAGTCCAACTTATTGATGGCGAGGCGTTTCTGGTGTGGGAAGGTCAGGCATCCGACGGTAGCGACAATGAGGGCGTGTTTTATCAGACGATTGGCTTGGATGGGACGGCAACAAGCTCTGTTCAGGCGTTGGGCGCGTCTGCTGCCGATATCCAAACGCTGCCTGAATTGGCTTCGTTCCACGACGGGCAAGCCCGCTCAATTTTGTGGCTGGATGAAGATGGTGGCAGTTATTCGTTGAAGCTGGATGTGGCCCCCACCTATACAAATACCCTTCCAGACAGCAACGACGGCTCAATCAGCGTATTGGAAAACAGCTCAGTTCAGCTTAGTGCCACTGATTTTGGCTATTCCGATGCCGAAACAGAATTGGGATACGTTCGATTGGATATTGAACCGACCAACGGTTATTTGACAATCAATGGAACACGCGTGTCCGCGGGCGAGTTGATTGATGGCGATGACATTCGTGCCGGCGGGTTGTTCTACGTTCCTGAGCACAATTACTCCGGATCCGATTCGTTTGTGTTTACCGTCAACGATGGATTTGACTTTGCCTTCGCGTCCAACACGATCGCGATCACAGTGGATGAGGTCAGCCACGAAGCGCCCGTTTCTTTCGGCAATACCTACGTTTCCGATACGGGTGCTGAACTCGTCAACACCGATAACTTGTTGGATGATCAAGCCGATCAGGAGATCGTTGCGTTGGCTGGCGGAGGTTATGTCGTCAGCTGGTTTGACAGCCACGACAACTCCATCCGGTATCATGTTTTTGATGGAAATGGAAGTTCCGTCAAACAAGCGTCGTTGGCATCTCCCGGAACGATCGACAATTCCCAATCGATTACGGAACTTTCGGACGGCGGGTTTCTGATCGTTTGGAAGACTTTTGAAAATCTTCAAAATAAGGTGTTGTTCAACCGTTTCGACGCCAATGGTGATTTGGTCGCTGTCGACGGATCGACCGATCCACAGTCAGTGTTTATCAACGATGGCATCCATCAATACTTCCCCGCGGTTGCTGGCTTGGACGATGGTGGCTGGGTGATAACATGGACCACGGGTTACATGCCAGGTGGCAGTGGCCAGGATGTTGTCGCTCAGGTTTACAATGCCGATGGTCAATCCTCTGACCGGTTCCTGGTCAACGATACGGTATCCGGGACACAGCGTGATTCGCAAGTCACCGCGCTCGACGGAAATCGGTTTGCAATAGGCTGGACCGACCAGAATGCCGATGACCACGACCTGTTTGTGAAGGTGTTTGATGTCGGCGGTCAGGCTTTAACAGGTGAGCTGGCCGTCAATACCGTGACGGCTGATCGCCAGGGTGAACTGATCCTGGAAAGATTGGCCAATGGCAATTTCGTTGCCGCCTGGTCCTCGACCGGAGGATTCGATGGGGCTGGTCGAGCCGTTTATGGCGCGATTTTCGACCAGGATGGCAGTCGCCAGCACAGTGGCGATCTGCAACTGAACGAAGCGGTTGACAACCATCAACTGACGCCATCGATTGTTGCCAACAATGGCGGCGGGTTTTCCGCTTTCTTTGAAACCTACGAGAGTGCCGCAAACTCCGGCGATGGGCTGGAAGGTTCGATCATCGTCCGGACATTCGATGCCTCAGGCAACGCAACCTCCGGCGACAAATTGATCAATACGATGCAGTATGGCGATCAAACGCATGCCTCAGCTGTTCGCTTGAACAGTGGCGACGTCATCCTGACGTATCAATCGGCTGACGGAGACCGATTGGGAGTCGATAATTATGATGGCACCAATGACTACGGTTATGGAATCTATCAGGAACGATTGCTGCAGGCGACGGTTGTACAGGAAGGTTCCCTGACGAGCATTTCCTTGATTGCTGAATTATTTGACGGTAGCGAGTCGATCAGCGCACTCGAAATTCGCAATCTGCCGGCAGAAGTAACTTTGACCGACGGGGTCAACAGTGTCAGCGGATCGAATGCCAACATCATTGGCTGGGACTGGAACAACCTGGCCATCCAGGTGGACGCTGGATACCGAGCCGATTTTGACCTGGAGATCCACATTAAGGTAGTCGATGGCGGAGATACACTTGACCGCGATCACGCGGTCCGGGTGGTGGTTGACCATCAGGATAATGCTTTGACCAAGCCCGACATTGCTTATACGACATCGGAGGAATCGTCGCTGGAGATTACCCGGTCGGACTTGTTGAGTGGTGCGGTTGATATCGATCTCCGCAGTCCAACAGATGCTCCCAACGATAGCTTTGATCTCGATAGCCTGCCCCCGGTGGACAATGGATTCGGGACTTTGACCTGGTCCAGCAGTACCAGCGCATTAGAAATTGAGTTTGACAGTTCCGCCGCCAGCTATGTCCAGGATCCTGACGAAACGATTCATGCCTTGCGGGGGCATCTTTATCTGGATGGAACCGGAGGGGGCATGATCAACAGCTTGCCCAATAACTTTACCCAGAAAGGTTCGATCGAGCTGTGGATCAAGCCGGATGCAGTTATCAACAACCAGCTGATTCTGGAAGCGGGTGCCGAAGAGGGCGGTTATGTATTGTTGCTCAAAGGAGACGTGTTGGAATTCCAGATCTTGACCGATCAGGGATTCACTCAGACTCAGGAGAACTATCGACTCGCCGCAGCCGGAATTTCCAGCACCGAGTTTACTCACGTCGTGATTACTTATGGAGAAGATGGCGTTGCTGGCAGCGACAATTCGATGTTCGATGTCCAGCTGTATGTGAACGGTCAATTACGTGACCAATTGGTCGACATTCCGACGTTTACTCCGGGCGATGAGTTGCGTTCGATAACGGCGATTGGAGTTGCGGAGGCGAATTTTGAATCGCTGGAAGCGGATTACGATCAGGGTTTCGCTGGGGCACTGGGCAAGCTGGCTTTTTACGATAAACCAATCAGTGCGGAAGATGTCGAGACACATTATCTCAATACGCTGAATACTCCGTTGCCGGTGCCAGGTGATGGTTCCAGTTTCACGATCGGTTCGTCGGCTACCTTGCCTTCGGGCGCGACCGTGAGTGTCAATTCCAGCGGGAACCTGGTTTATGATCCCAATGGTCAGTTCGAGCATTTGGCTCAAGGCCAGACAACGACGGATAGTTTCACCTATAACGTGGAAAATGGAGCTGGCGGATCGGATACGGTCGTTGCCACCATTACGATTCAGGGGGCCAATGACCTGCCCGAGGTGACTTCCACGCTGGCCGATACGATTGACGAGGACACCACGCTTTCCGGGGACCTGGATAATTTCATTACAGATGTCGATGAGACGGGCAACCTGCAGTACCAGTTGATCAGTGGGCCGACCAACGGTTCGGCTACCGTGAATACTGACGGAACGTTTTCCTATACTCCGGCGAATGACTATACCGGCAGTGATTCGTTCTCGTTTCGAGTGACCGACAGTTTTGGCGGTCAAATCACGGCGACTTTTAATATTACGGTGACTCCGCAAAATGATTTGCCGACCAGTGCCGACAAAACAATCGATATCGCGCAGGACACGCAATACGTCTTTCAGTTAGCCGACTTCGCGTTCTCCGATTCCGAGTCGGCGTTCTTTACCCATATTCGAATCGAGTCACTGCCGGCGACAGGAACCTTGGAGAACAACGGTTCTCCGGTGAATGTTGGAGATCAAATCTCGCGGGGCAACATTAACGCCTTGAAACTGATCTTTACTGGTAGCCCGGCAGATGCCAACTTCGACTTCCGCATCAGTGACGGATCAGAATATTCGTTGGATGCCTACACCATCACGATCAACACCAATGCACTTCCATTGGCGGAGGATTTTACCCGCACGATTGATGAAGACTCCTCCTACTCTCTGACGTACGCAGACCTGAACTTCAGCGACGCTGATGGCGATGCGTTTGTAGAAATGACCATCGAGTCGTTGCCCGGGAACGGCGTGTTGACGATCAATGGGGTCGCTGCCACAGCAGGAACGACCATTACCAAGGCTCAGTTGGATAACGGCGATGTCGTGTTTACGCCAGCTGCGGACGAATTCGGCGCGGCGTACGCGAGTTTTGACTATTCCGTCACGGCGGGCAGTTTTGATTCGGCGGTCTATACAGCGGCATTCAACGTTAATTCCGTCAATGATTTGCCTGTCGGTGGAAACGCAAGCGTCAGCATCAACGAATTGACGACTCGTGTCTTGCAAGTCACCGACTTTGTGTTTTCCGATGTCGAGTCCACGCAGTTCGACTCGATTGAGATTCAAGGTGCACCCACTAACGGTCAGTTGCGTCTCAATGGAACCAATGTGACCGCCGGTCAAGTCATCAGCTATGCCCAAATCGATTCCGGCCAGCTGACTTACACCGACAACCAGACTAATGACGCATTCACGTTCCGGATCAGCGACGGATCGGATCTGTCAGCGGTCGACTATTCCTTTAGCTTTGTCAGTGTCAACGTTCCTGATCCGCCAACGGCCTCGGATTTTACTCGCACCATCAATGAAGACGGTGCTTACGCGATTCGATTCAGCGATCTGGGCTACGGTGACCTTGACGGAGACGGGTTGGATCATCTTACGATAGAGGCCGTCTCGGGCGGGGGAAGACTGACGCTGAGCGGTGCTGATGTCGCCGTGGGGACGACCGTTACCCGCGCCGAATTGGACGCTGGTCGACTTGTATTTACACCGACTGCCAATGAAAACGGTTTGGCTTACGCCAGCTTTGATTTCAGCGTCAGTGACGGAGGACTCGATTCCAGCGTCCACACGGCAGTGTTCAACGTGAATTCGGTCAATGATTTACCGACCAGTAGCAGCGTGACGCTCTCGGTTGATGAGTTGACCACGCGAACGTTATGGCCGTCTGATTTTGCGTTTTCGGATGTCGAGTCCGCTCAACTGGACAGTGTTCGAATCACAAGTGTTCCAGCGTCAGGATCGTTGCAATTGAACGGTACCGCTGTGGCGGCTGGTGATGTCGTGACTTTTGCCGATCTGAGCGCCGGTCTGTTGACCTATACCGACAACCTGGCCGATGAATCGATTGAATTTCGGGTTAACGACGGAACCGACGACTCCGCTGCCAATTATCGAATCAGACTGCTGACGAACAATGTCATTCGTAATCCGAACGCCAACAATGACAGCGCGTCGGTAGGCGAAGGTGGGCAGATCACCATCGACGTTTTGGCGAATGATCTGGCCAACGCAACTGGCAGAATATGGGTATCGATTACCGATGGTCCCGAACATGGACGCGTAACGGTCGATGGTTCTGGGCAGATTGTTTATCAACATGATGGATCGGAAAGCCTGACCGATCAGATAACGTATCAAATTGGTAATACCGATGGTCGTTTCGACACCGCCCGAATCGAGTTGACGATTAATCCAATTGATGATCCAACCATTGCGGCGGATGATCAATTGCGGACTGCCTTTGAACAGCAGATTGTGCTCGATCAAGCCACGATTTTGCAAAACGATGTCGATCCCGACACTGCCATCAGTGGTATGAGTCTGGTGATTACGACCAACCCGAACCATGGAACGGTACAGCAGGTGAATGGTCAATGGGTCTATTTACCCGACGCCAGTTTTACTGGAACGGACTCATTTTCGTATCAGTTGAATCCGGGCGGTGGTGGGGCGAGCAACGTTGCCACCGTGACGATTGACGTATTGCCTGGGGTGGTCGTGACATCGACGCCCGTCGAAGAAAGTACTGATTCCGAATCCGAGGAAGCCGACGCCGTCGAAGAGGACTCGACGTCCGATGAAGCGACGACCGAGACCGCGAGTACTGGGGGCAACGGCACCGGAAACAACAAGTCAAATGTCGACGACGGGGCGGGTCCGGTTGTAGCGGTTGCAACGTTGAATGATGGTCGCGGTCCAGCGAACGTTCGTCAGGACAATGGCGGCGAGGAATCGACCAGGTTGATTGAAGAGAATTTCCAGCTGGAGCTGGTAAACCGGTCCTATAGTTACTCGGGTCGCGCCGAGGGACTGACTCTGGCAGATTTCTACCGGAACTGGGACAACGGCGGTGCGAACAGTTCGCAAGTCAGCGAATTCAATTCAAACCTGATGGTCAATCTGTTTTTCAGCAACCTTGATCAGGCTACTGAAAACTACCTGACCGAGAACATCAGTTTGGGGGCTGAGAGTTTGGTCGTCTCCGTGGGCTCGTTGTTTACCGTCGGTTATTTGACCTGGATGATCCGTGGTGGTGTGTTGTTGTCGACGTTCATGTCGCAAACGCCCGCCTATTCGTATTTTGATATCGGCTCCCTGCTTGAATCTGGCCGCAATGAATCGATTGAGAGCATTGTTGACCAGTAAACTATCATGAATTGGCTGTCTACAAAAATTCAGTTGACCATCGGTCTGGTCGGCATCGTCATGTTGGTCTACTTTGCCGCGACCTTCATGCAACTGGTTCCATCGGAGGAATCGGCTCATTTGCATGCGCGAACGGAATTGTGCGATTCGGCAGCCATCGCGGCATCGAACCTGGTCCAACGGGCCGACTTTCGTCAAGCCGATCGAATCCTCTGCCAGATCAATGAACGCAGTGACGCAATTCGTAGCATCGGGTTGCGCAATAACGAAGGACGGTTGCTGGTCGATTCGGGAAATCACCACGCAGCCTGGGCTGATTCATCGATTGAAAAGCAGGATCGATACTGGATTTCACTCAAAGCCGGAAAGATCGACTGGGGGCAAGTCGAGTTTACCTTCTATCCATTGACTCAGTTGCAGCAGGGATTGTTCAAGTCAATGACGCCCTGGAGCAGGCTGGCGGTCTTCATGGCTGCCGCATCGTCCATCTTGTTCATGATCTACCTGGGGGCCATGCTGGGTCAATTGAATCCAGCCAAAACCGTTCCGCGTCAAGTGCGAGGGGCCTTGGATAACCTGATGGAAGGCTTGATCGTTTTGA
>CAZJEK010000093.1:0-17844 GCA_964545005.1 uncultured Pirellulaceae bacterium | reverse complement strand
CGCAACTGAAACGTATAGTTCCCGGCATCCCAGCGCGGCTGGATCGTTGCTTCCCTACGCCAAATGGATACGGCGTATCCAATAACCATGACGGTTCGACTTGTTCGCAAACGCGGGCGGACGGGTCGTTTTGGCACTGCGTATCGAACAACAATGCCACGCAATCGACGTGAATTGGCAGCCCAGCGGAAGCTGCAATTCGAACAATTCGAACAACGGCTGGTGATGTCGGCCCAAGCCATCGCTCCGGCGATCGTCGATGCCCTTCCTGAACTGGAAATCGCGGCCCCTTCGTTGACCGCCCAGGATGTGGTCTGGCAACAGTCGAATTCAGACCAAAACGCAACCAATGCTGCCGCCGATCTGGCAGCCCAATATGGACTCGATGGCAGCGGTCAAACGGTTGCCGTGATCGATTCTGGAATCGCCTGGGACCATCACGCCTTTGGCAACGGGTTTGGCGCGGGCCATCAAGTCGTCGGTGGCTGGGATTTCGCCGAAAATGATGCCAATCCGTATGACGACGGGCCAGCCGGATATCACGGCACCCATGTCGCTGGAATCATTGGCAGCCAGGATGATCAGTACCGAGGCGTCAGCTCTGGCGTGGATCTGGTCTCGCTGCGAGTTTTTGACGACCAGGGAGCCGGCAATCTGGACTGGGTCGAAGAAGCCCTGCAATGGGTCAGCGATCATCAATACGATTTTGAAAACCCGATCACAACCGTGAACCTGTCAATGGGCACCGGCTGGAACCCCGAAACCACACCGGGTTGGGGACAGCTGGAAGACGAATTCTCGTTGCTGAAAGACAAAGGCATCTTTATCAGCGTCGCAGCGGGGAACAGCTTTGCTCAGATTCTCGACCAGGGGTTGAGCTATCCCGCCGCCAGCGAACACGTGGTTCCCGTCGCCAGCCACGGCCCAGATGGCCAACTCAGCGATTTTTCGCAACGCGACTCAAATGTATTGGTGGCCCCCGGAGAGATGCTCCGCAGCGCCGTCCCCGACCATTTATTTGGCGGTACGGCCGGAGACCAGTTCCTGGCGTCATCGGGAACCTCGATGGCGGCTCCTTACGTGGCCGGTGCCAGCACGTTGCTACGCGAAGCCAATCTGTTCATGGGCAACACCAACGTCGATCAGGATTTGATCTACGAACAATTGCTTGACACGGCCGATCGCATCTTCGATTCGGTCACCGGCGAAAACTATTTCCGCATCAACCTGTCTCAAGCACTCGAACACGTCATCTCGGACAAATACGCTGATTCGTTATCCGAGGCGACCAACCTGGGCGAACTGAACCAGCACGATTCGATTCAGGGTACAATCGGCAATCTGATGGATGTCGACGCCGTCAAGTTTATCGCGACCGAAACCGGCAAACTCACGTTAACTTTCGATGCGACGCACGAGCTTGCTCCGGAAATTGAAATGCGAGGCGAAAATCTGGCACTCGTCGGGAACCAGATTTCTTTCGATGTCGTGGCCGGGCAGGAGTACGGATTCCTGCTGGGCACCAGTGTCGGCACCGGCCACTATGAAATCACGTTGGACTACTCCACTTCCGGGCTGCCGCCAGTTCAATTGGGGGCCGGGGCGGAGTTATCGATCGCAGAATCAACGGTTGACGGAACACGAGATTTTCTCTGGCAAGCTCACCGCAGCGGCATCCTGACCGTAAACGCTGAAGCGCAACAAGGCGGATTGACGATTCAAGTGCTCGACTCAGCTGGCAGTGTGGTGGACGGAACTCATATCAGCACCGGCCGAATCGACGTCAACGTGGAACAAGGCCAGCAGTATCGTGTTCGCGTTACCAGCAATCTTGATTCGGTAGACTTTGATCTGCGATTGACCAATCTGATTTCGCTCGACAACGAACAACTGACGATTGCGGGAACCAATCAATCCGACAACTTCACGCTCACTCAAGATAGTGCTTTCTTCCGGGCCACCATTAACGGCGTCGAGTATTCGTTCGATCTCAATTCAATCAGTCGAGTCGCAGTCGATGGACTAGGCGGAAGCGACACGATTACTGTCGACCTGGCAGACTCCAACGACAATGTCGCGACTCGCCAGGGTGGATTTTATATCGGCAACGAAAACCTGGTCTTTACCGGTAATCGCCTGGAAAACACCTCGATCGATGCGGGCGATGGATTCGATCGCGTGCTGCTCAAAGACTCGGCTGGGCAGGACTGGTTAACCTCCAACCAGTTCGCCGAAGATGGACAGCGGTGGACGCGATTGGCTGGCCAAGGTTACCAGAACAATGTGGCCGGGTTCGAGATCGTCCATGTTCGATCTCAGGATGGCACGCCACTCGACCAGGCAGTCATTGTCGGCTCGACTGGAGACGACGTGTTTGGGTCGCGCGGTTTCAAAAACACGCTGCGGACCGATGGAATGACCTTGATTGTCGACGGTTTTCAGTCGGTCGATGCTTACGGTGGAGGCGGCACCGACCGCGCCAACCTGATGGGCTCCACTGGGGACGATCAGTATACCGTGGGGCCACGATCGGGAAGTTGGGCTTCGAGCGAAAGACAGGTTTCAGCAACCGGTTTTGCCCAGGTCAACGCGATCTCGACTGGCGGCAACGACCAGTTGGTTGCCACGGACTCGGTCCATGACGACAGCCTGTTGATTGGAAACGATCGAGCGATCGTGGCGGGTGAAAACTTTGGAATCTTCGCCCGCGGCTTCGGCAATATTGAATTTCAATCGCAAGGCGGATGGGATGTGGTTCAACTGCATGGCACAATGGGCAACGATTTGTTCACTGCCACAACCAATTCGGCATCTCTGATTTCCGGCGACTTAAATGTTCGCCTGGAGGGCGTGGAAAACGTCGCCTTGATTGGTGGCCAGGGTGGTCGAGATCAGGCCACCGTTATCGGCTCCGCTGCTGCCGATCATGTTCTCAGCAATGATCAAACGACCAGGGTTTCCAGCGATCAACATGTCACTCGAATTCAGGATATCGAATCAATCGACCTGGATCTCCTCGGCGGCGAAGACACAATCGATCTGATTGGTTCGCTGGAGCGGGACAATCTGACCATTGGTGACCTGGACGCGGAGTTTGAATCCACGGCTCGCACCATCCGGATGTCCAATTTCGAGCAGTTGAATTTCGACGGCCAGACCGGCAACGACAGCGTTGAATTGGAAGGCACCATCGATTTATTGACCGCGCTCGGCGATCACGCCGAAGCGGTGATGGACACCCACAAGACTTCACTGGAAAACTTCAAATTCCTGGAAGCCAACCAGGTTGACCAGGCGTTGGCCAACTACGAAATCAACGACGTTGATTTTATTTACATGCTCAAAGGCCGGTGGAACCATTAATTGGCAGTCTGTTGAAGACTCGGTTACAATCGCAGGATCAATCACTTGATTGCGATCGACCCGTTTCATCCAACAATAGATTTGCAGGGACCCCATGAAGTTCTTTCAGCTCGGCAGCGCGCTTTCCTTGATCTGCTTGTGTCTGTTTCCAATGGTCGCCAGTGGCCAACAGTCTTCGACCGATGTCGCCCCTGTGCGAACCGGCAGCGGGATCATGACCTTTCAAACAGTCCCCGGGTGGGGATTACGGCCTGATGGCAAGTCTGCGATCGGATCGACTCACGGCAGCGTGGTGGTCGACAAAGCAGGCAACATTTATACCTCGGCCCAGCAAGGCGTGTTTGTGTTTTCTCCTGATGGCAAAGTCATTCACTCCTACCTGGGCGATGACTACTCCAACATTCATGACATGGAGATTCGCGAAGAAGACGGCAACGAGTTCATTTACGGAGCACGGAACGTCGCCGGGGAAGGAATCAAATTTAATGTCAAATCGGGTGAGGTCGTATTGCGACTGCCGTTTCCCGAGGATTCCGGGCTGGGGCTGAAACGGTTTGTTCCCACAGCAATCACGGTAGCCGACAACGGCGACATTTTTCTGTCCAACGGCTATGCCAGCAACCACATCTTCAAATTCGATAAGTCAGGCAAATACCTGATGCACTTTGGAGAAAAAGGCAACGGCATGAAACAGTTCAACACGGCTCATGGAATGACTCTGGACACCCGCTACGAGCCCCATCGTTTGTTGATCTGCGATCGAAATCATAAACCTCACGGTCGATTGCTACACTACTCGCTCGATGGCGAGTTCATCGAACAAGTCGTGACGTTTCTTGGCGAACCAACATCGGCGGCTGTGCAAGGCGACTACGTCTCCGTCCCTGATCTGATGGGGCGGCTGGTGATCCTGGACAAAAGCAATTCAGTGATCGCGGTGCTCGGCTACAATGCCGATCCCGAGAAACGCCGTAACTATAACGTGCCGCAATCGGAATGGATTGAAGGCGTTTTCAGCGGAACGCACGGGTCGTACTGGGATCACGACGGTAACCTGTACGTGCAAGACTGGAATATCGACGGACGGATCATGAAACTGGTCCGCCTGTCCAATCTGGAGAATCAATAGTGCGATCGGCAAACCGCCGATTGAATCGCTGGCCCTTGGCGACACTGATCGCGTTGGCCATTGAATCGGCGCTCCCGTTTGCATCCGCAGCCGCCCAGGAAATCCCTTCCGATCGAATTTCCTACATCGAACATTCTGACAACCTTTCAATCGAGACGCGGTACGTGAAACGGCTGGAACGACCAGCAGGCTCATCGATTCCATTGCACGCCGATATGTCGATTGAGTTTTTCGCTGATCAGGTGATTGGACGTGCCGACGTGCCTCACCGCGTCAGATGTTTGTTGCTCGAAGTCGATGACACAACAGCGGCGTACGGAGTCTATGGGCTTTGGAAAGAGAAATCTGAATTGCAGATGCCGCTGCCGTCCAGCGAGCAGTCGGTCACTTGGGAAGACTTGTCATCCGCAGCGGCGCTAAGCAAATTGCTGACCAGCGCTGGAGTCTCAGCAGCTGAAACCAACCTGATTCTTGCCGAGCGTTCGGACATCTGGTTTCAGCCTGGCTTACGCGCAATTCTGCTGCATCGGAACGACGACAAGACCAAGCCGCTGGTCCAGATAACTATTTTCGAGTGCCTTGATGAGTAGTTCAAAATTTGACCAACGGCCCAGCGTGGTGGAATCCGTATTGCGAAAATCGTTCGGAATCGTGTTTACGATCTTCGTCCTTGCGCTGGCTTTTTCGGTGCTCTACGGGCTGTACCTGGTATGGAATCCTAAGGCGTTCTTCACAGAGTTCTCCGCCCGCGTGCTGGGCACGGCGCTGATCATTGTGTTCGCTTCCATCTTTTATGCTGCGCTGTGCGATGCCTGGCTGCGGATAACCCAGCGAAATAAATAGACCAGATGTCCGAATCTGGCCGGTTTCCGTCTGGCCGGTCCGATAAACTGCGGCCATGAAGATTCAAGCCGTCAAAACGACCGGAATATACTGCCGCGCCGACTGCGGTGCACGACCGAATCCTGTCAACGTGCGGCCGATGAGTTCTGCCGTCGAGGCCCTGGCCGCTGGATTCCGCCCGTGTCTGGTTTGTCGACCTGATCGCCTACCCGATTTTGGGTTGGACGATCCAGCCCCGGAAGTCGCCCACGCGGTTCGATTGATTGCCGAAGGATTCCTGGACGACGCCAATACCGAACAGTTGGCTGATCGAGTTGGCTACAGCCCACGGCATCTGGTCCGGCTGTTCGAACAGCATGTGGGGGCAACTCCCGATTTTGTCGCTCGCGCACGTCGGGCTCATCTGGCCAGACGACTGCTGGATGAGAGTTCATTGTCGATCACCCAAGTCGCCTTTGCCGCAGGCTTCTCCAGTTTGCGGCAGATGAATCGGGTCGTCAAAGAACTGTTCGCCTTTACCCCAAAGGAACTTCGCCACAAACGAAATGGCAACCGTCAATTGGGTTCACTGGACGGTGGCCTGCGTTTACGGTTGCCCTTTGCCGGCCCCCTGGATTTCGATCGGATGTTGAACTACCTGGGAACGCGAGCGATCCCGGGAATCGAAACGGTGGCCGGGCAGACTTACCTCCGCACGTTCAACCACTGTGGGCACGCCGGTGTGGTGGAAGTCGCCCGCGGTGACCGGGAAGATTGTTTACTGTTGACATTGCACTTGCCAGGATTCGGTTCAATCCTGGACGAGATTCAACGAGTCAAATCGCTGTTCGCGTTGAACTTCCCACAACAAGAGGCCGAACAAACGCTGGGTCGGGATCGCTGGCTGGGCCAACGGGTACGGCAAAACCCAGGTGTTCGATTGCCGGGAGCGTGGGACCGTTTTGAAACCGCGATTCGTATTATTGTTGGCCAGCATATCAGTGTCGCGGCGGCTTCGACGCTGATGGGGCGAATCGTTGATCGCTGCGGTGATTCGGTCGATGCTGAGTTGCCAACCGGTTTGCACGCTCTGTTTCCCAGTCCAGCTTCGTTGGCAGTCGCCCCGCTGGAAGAGGTGGGACTGCCGACCCGGCGAGCCGCTGCGATTCGCACTTTTTCGGCTGAAGTCTCCGCTGGCAGACTGGACCTGACTCGCGTCGATCAGTTGGAGGACATTCTGAACACGTTGCAGCGCCTGCCAGGGATCGGACCGTGGACGGCGCACTTGATGGCGGCTCGCGTGTTCGGACATCCCGATGCATTCCCGGCTTCGGACCTTGGGTTGCGAAAAGCGGGTGGTAACCTGGTCGGTCAGGATCAACCGGTGGATGCTAATCGGCTGGAACAGTTGGCTGCAGCCTGGCGACCATTTCGAACTGCTGCGTTGGGGTACCTATGGATGTTGTAGCCGACACTCTCCCTGGGGCCCATGGGAGATTCGGCCTGTCAGGGCCGGAAGGGGATTCGTAAACCCTCCACTCGCTATGGCTCGCCCGAATGCACCCGGCTCGCCCGGGTGATCGTTACCTGCTTGCTACACTGCGTCTTCAGAAACAAATAGTAATGCCCCCGGCTTGTCCGGGTGATACTTACCTTCATGCTAGTTCTGACCTTTTTCAGCCACGGTAGTGGCGACAGCGATTAGCCCACGGCGCCAGCCGTGGGACCAAACCAATCTGTTCCGAATGCCCCGGTAGGGGGGCAGCGAACGAAATAGTCGATCAGAGTTCACGTTTAAGTTCACATTGAAGTTCACATTGAAGTTCACGTTTAAGTTTAAGTTGGGGTGCTGAGCATATATCTGCCCGCAGCTTTGACCGCCTCGACAATATCCGCCACGATAAAAACCCTGAGACACGATACACACCAAGCCTAGACTTTGAGCCATCCATGACTTCAATTTCTAACCAACCTTCAACCAGTAAACTCTGGAAGTCGACAATCACCAGTCCCGTTGGTGAGTTACAGGTTTATGCCACTGACTCGAAGTTAGTTGGTTTGCTGTGGCCTGACTCTGCTGACCGTCGGTTTGAAGGACAGAGCAAACCGATCAAAATCGACGCTCACCCGCTGTTGAGCCAACTGCAACTTCAACTCAAACAGTATTTCGCAGGTCAGCGTCAGACATTCGACATCCCAGTTGCTCCTCAAGGCACCGACTTTCAACGGCTCGCGTGGCAAGCATTGACCAGGATTCCCTACGGTCAAACGCGAACCTACAGCCAACAGGCGACCAGCATAGGCCGTCCCAAAGCAGTGCGCGCGATTGGGGCCGCGAATGGGCAAAATCCAATTTCAATCGTCATCCCCTGCCATCGGGTCGTCGGCAAGAGCGGCAAGCTGACGGGCTTCGCCGGTGGACTGGATGTCAAACAATATCTGCTGGATCTGGAACAGGGAAAGCAATCTTCAACTTGGCGATAAGGAAAAAACCGCAGAGGCGCAGAGTCCACGGAGACAATCCAGCTTGATTTCGTCCGCATCGCGCGACAAAAACTTCAACTTCAACCCGCAAGGCGCAACTCGCAACTCGCAACTCGCAACTCGCAACTCGCAAGCCGCAAACGCCAGCACGGCAAAAGACCCTTGCAGCCTTTCTACCTGACCCGAAATCCTTTGGATTTCAACCAGGAGCCGATTCGCTGCCGATGGTCACCCTGAATTTCAATCTGCTGCTCGGCAATCGTTCCACCTGCCCCGCAGTGATTCTTGATTTCGGATAGCAAAGTTTTCAATTGATCGCCGGTGGGATCGAGCCCACGGATTACGGTCATCAACTTGCCACGTTTTCGCTTTTCCACTGCCAGCTGGGCCATTTGCTTTTCTGGCGGCATTGCTTGCGGCTGTTCCGGCGGGCATTGGCAATCGTCTTCCAGTTCACCGCATCGATCGCAAGTGGGCGGCCGGTCGTATTTCGTTCCTTCAAACAGTCTCATCTCATCACATCGCAAACTGGGTCTATGTTGAGATCAGATTGTACCACGCGTCGAAGAGACTTACTTTCGACGCCGCGTGAGCAGCAGTAGCGCAGCGCCCAAAAGTCCAGCGGAGCCGGGTTCGGGGACTGCAACGGGCTCGAAACCGAATCGAAAATCATCGAAGAACAGGAACTTCTGTTCGTCGACATCGAATTCGGTTTCAATAAAATCGAAGCGGGAAAATCCATCGGTGTTGATCACCCCGAAAAACCGGTGGGGTCCAACATTCAGTGCTCCCGCATCACCAAAATCGACTACCGTTTCGGTAACCAATCCGATGTCCAACCACATCGACAAACCTGCAGGCGGCGTATTGGTTCGTACAAATCCTCCGGCAGCGAACAGTGTTTCGCTGCTGGTGCCGGTGATCCCGTCGCCAATATTGGGAGGGTCACCGTGGGGTAAACTGTAAACGCCCCAGGAACCCGATCGAGCAGCACCGTTGCTGGTCGTGATTTCGCTGGCGGTCACATTGGAGGTCCAGGTAATGCCCCGACTGGTTACACTGGGCGCTGTAAAATTGCCACCGACAACGGTTGAGCGAACGTCGCCCCAGACGGCATCGTTTTCAAATCCCTCATTGACGCGACGGTAGCCAAAACTGTTCAAATCATTCAAGTACGACGTCTGGTCGGTGTAAACGATCAAGTCCGCCGAAACTGACGCAGGAATATTCAACAACGAAACGATTGCCAAAATCGGTAACCAGCAACGGCAAGTCAAGTTCATCAGGGCCTCAATAAAAACGGCGAAAATTGGCGGCCAATCGCCAACGGTTGATCCAGACGGTTTGGCGTTGGTTTGGATCCTTGGATCTGGGTTCAGCATTAACAGCAGAATTGACCGGTCTGAACCGCCAACTTTTTTATAGAAACATCCGGGCCGGGTATTGGGGCCAGCCGTTGGCGTGGTCAACGGATTGCTTTAGAATGCTGCGTCGAACGATGTTTTCGATCATCGTGTTGCTTGATTACCAGCGGTTCCAGCCGTGAACCAGCGAGCCGCCGATTGGCTCTAGTCACCGGTAGTCGAGCGAAAATCCAGTTTGGCAGAACGCCTAATTGGGGGCCGGTAGCTCAGTTGGTTAGAGCAGGGGACTCATAATCCCTTGGTCGCGGGTTCGAGTCCTGCCCGGCCTATTTGTTTGTGAACCAATGGTTGATCTTCGCAACTCGATTAGGACCTGCGACAACCCTGGATTTTCACCAGCAATTTCAACCGACAGAGATTTTTTTGGTCGAACGCCCGCACTGGACTAAACTAACTGCAAGCGATTGTCGAACCAATCAACCGCAGGATGAAGCGATGGCAATCATGTCGGCCCCCGAGAATTCATTCCCGACGAACCGGGAATGACGGAGCAGAATATCCTGCAAGACAACCGCTTTTGACCCGACGTCGAGTTGGAACCGAACGAGTTAGCGAATCCACTTGATTCGATCGCCTTGAAGAATCTCGATTTCTCCATTTGGCTTGGCTGCCACATAGGGGCCGTTGTATCGGCCATCGAGATCAACTCGCTGCGCATCAATAGCCCCTTTAACAGTGCAGCCCAAAGTTTTCGCCATGGTAAGCAGCATGTTCGTGCCGCTGGTCGGACTCGACCTGCCTTCTCCCAGCAAGCCAACCATCGGATTGTCCCCAATGGGCGTATCGCTGGCGACAGCACAACCGTGAATTTCAACGCCAAATAAATAGGGATTCATAAACGGTCGCAGAATGCTGAACTGGCTCGCGGTAGACGCCGTCAATCCTTGCCCCATCTGTAGCGATCCGGCGTTCCCATGTGCCAGCAGCACGAGTAGTCCGATGCTATTGAAACGCCGCGCTTTTCTGATCGCAGCCTGAGCGATTTGCGTTATTGACATCGTCGAAGAAATCACGATGTGTTCGGCTGGTCCGTAGTCCTGATGAGCCGTAAATGTTTTGTATCGCGCAAATGGCGACCGCGGATCATGAATATAGATGAACACGACGCTTACTCCCTAAACCACTTTGCTCCACCGCATACCGTTCGAAAATATTTCCCTTTCGGCATCGCCAGAATTGGCGACAATCAGTTGAGCATGTCGAGCAAACCACGTGCCTTCCCGATTCAGCTTGTTGATAGAGGCCAATCTCCCGTTAATCGTCGAATCCGGTATCGCAGCTCAGCGACCGGCGTGCGGAATCGTCTAGTACGGCGTGCTCGGGTGTGCTATATCGCATTTGGCCAGACCATTATTTCAAACCGTTTTACATCGGCATTCTGGGTCTCATCGATTCTCACCACGTTTGAGACGAGCTTGCACAAGAATTTCAAGTTTGTTTCCAATACTCGCCACTCCAATCCGAATACAGCTTATTGATTTTTTTTCGGGTCGCGATTTTTTGATGGGAATTTGAGGATGAATAAGACGTTAAGGTGGCAATCAGGATTAGTCTGGGCGCTGACGATTATGATCGTTGCCCCGGCAATCGCCCAAGTTGATAACGCTGGCAAGCCAGGCAACGAGTTTTACCGTGGGTTCTACCTTCGACATCACGACCGAGATTTCGAACAAGCTGCCGCCGCCTTCGAAAATGCTGTCAAACTCGGCTTAAAGGGGGATCTTCGAGACCAGGCGCGGCAAGCGATCCTCGAACTCGAAGAAGAACTGGTAACTCAGGATTTCGCGGCCCTGATGCCCAAGGACAGTCTGGGTTACATCGAAATCTCAGACCCCGCCAAGCACATTGAATTGCTGGCCAAGGCGATGGGACTGGTTGGCCAAGAGTTTGATTCCAGCCAACGGGCAACGCTGCAACTGGAAGACGGATTCGCGATTTCTTCTGACTTTCAGCTGAGCCCTGCCCTACTACGAGAAATTAAAAAGTTTCGCGGCGTCGCGATCTCAATCACCGACATCAATCAAAGCGGACCTCCCGTAAGCGGGTTGGCCGTGATTCACCCCGGCGATTCGGATCTCCTGGGCGGAATCCTGGAAACCGGCGTGCAGTTGATTCCGGCCACCGAGAACATCCAAGGCTTTCCGACATTTAACATTGAAAACGATGTCTGGCTGGTCAAAACCCACCGTTTGATTTTAGTCGCGGATTCCAAAGCACAGATTGAAGCAGGTTTGAGACGACTTGAAAAAAGCGAGCCGGGACTAAACACGCTCGACACATTCAAGAAAGCTCGCGTTGACGCAGCCGACACGGCAGCATTTGCATTTGTCAATCCAGCAATCGCTCTGGAAAAATACGGACGAGCGATGAGAGGGGAAGCCGCGATCGCTCGAGTGGCGCTCGACCTGGACCACCTGGAATTTGTATCCGCCGCCATCAAAGCCACTGAAGGTGGCGTCCAATCTCAGTTGGAAGTTCGCTATCGTGAAGGTCACAACAGCCTCGCAATGGGCATGATCCGGACGGCGCCACTGGGAGAGACATCGCTCAAATTGATTCCCCAGGGAACCGCTGCGGTGGCCGGATTGGGCGTCAACCCGCAGATGGTACTGGCTGCCCAAGCGGCGGGTTCCAGCCAGCTAAGTGCACTGGACATTGGCCGAGAATTATTTGCCAACATCAAAGAGGTCAGCTTTTTTGTCCTCCCATCAGTGGACTCGAGTACTGGAGGGATTCCTGATTTTGGAATCGTCGTTGTCTCCAACGATGTGTCCAAATCCGACAAGCTCTGGAATGAGCTGATGTCGCTTCCATCACAAATGGATCTGAAAGAAGGCCCCCAAGTACATGACCTTACCATTGGTGACTACCAATGCCGCGAATACCAATTCCCCGATCCTGGAATGCCCCGCCTGGTCATTACACGAATCGAAAATCAAGCCCTGATCGCAGGTTCGCCGGCTGGCGTCGCGGCAGTTCTGGAGTCTCATTCCTCCAATCAGAACCTTGCCAATGATCCCCATGCAACCGCGTTTTGGGACGCCAAGACCAGCCAAACTTCAAAAGTGTTCCATGTTAACGTGGGTCATGCCATCGCATTGGCAGCACAACTGGAGCAAAGCCGTGACGTCCAACAACTCGCCCAGTTCGCCCATCTGGCGAAGGATCTTTGTCTGACAACGGTCGTTGACGAATCCGATGAGAATCTACTCGTTAAAACGTCATTAACCGGGCTGCCCAAATTCGAGCACGTGATTCAGGCACTGGCAAAAACTCAGTCAGGTTACGCCGCCCGACGAATCGAAACTCGAACACAAATCGATCAACCGTCGGCTTCGGATATCATCTCGACACGTGATGAACGGTCCGGCCAATAGGCATCTTGGCGATCACCCCCGCAAGCCTCAACAGGAACGCGGGGCTCGTCACTTCAGCGGCCTGGCGGCAGTTACTAATAGACCCGGAGGGTCTACAGCAAATGTTAGGCCCGGAGGGCCGGCAGAGCCATTGCCGGGGGTGATAACCCCCGGTTTTCGGTTGAATTGAAACGGTTAGGCCCGGAGGGCCGGCAGAACTAATATCTGCTTGGAGCTCGATTCCATTTCTGGCCAGGCGAACCTACCTTTGCAAAAGCTTGCTTTGTGGTTCAGAACCTCTGCCGGCCCTCCAGGCCTGGGTTTTGAGAAGGGGTTACCGGGGTTATCCCCCCCGGCAAGGGTTGTTTTCGGCCCTCCAGGCCTGGCCGGTTGCTTGCCTTCATAGCAACACGAACCCCAGCTTAGGTAAGCCATCTTTCGGGTGGCATTGGCGCTGTCGCACTGGCGTCGGATTGCCAAGCCGACTACACCGGCGAACCTTAACGGCTGGGCATTCGGCCTCTCTCCGACGCTCGCGACCTGCCGGGTGCCCCAGCAGCCCTGTTTCCTACAGGTGCTCCAAAAAGAAATCGGTCATCAACTGGCGGAGATGCGGAGTTGTGTTCTCGTACTCGCGAATCGCGTGGGATCGATTCGGATAAGCCATCATTTCAAACTGCTTGTCATTGGCGATCAGTTTGTTGATCAGCAGTTCCATCGTCTGATAATGGCAGTTGTCGTCGCCCGTCCCGTGAATCAACAACAGCTTCCCCTGCAGATTCTCAGCATGGCTGATCGGCGAACCGTACTTGAAGCCTTCCGGATTCAGCTCGGGCGTCTGCATGTATCGCTCTTGATAAATCGTGTCGTAGTAACGTTGATCTGGCACCGGGGCAACGGAGACTCCGACGTGGTACAAGTCCGGATACTGGAACATGGCATTCAAGGTCGATGAACCGCCGCCGCTCCAACCCCAGATTCCGACTCGGTCACGATCGAGAAACGAGTACTTGTCCAACAGCTGTCGCAGAGCGGCGGCTTGGTCGGACGCATTGATGATACCAATCTTTTTGTAAATCGCTTTTCGCCAGGCCACGCCACGCGGACATTTGGCTCCACGATTATCAAAACTGGCCACCACATATCCCTGCTCGCAAAGCAGTCGATGCCACATGTAATTGCGACCGTCCCATTTATCCGTCACCGTCGTCCCCCACGGTTCACCGTAAACATAGACGATGACCGGATACTTCTTACCATCGTCAGCCTTGAATCCGGGAGGATACATCACCGAGGCATCAATTTTCAAATCACCGCCGGCCCCATCGTCAATCTGCAGTTCGATAAACTCCTGCTTGATTTCGGCCAACGATTCCAGTCGCTGCTTGAGTTCTGAATTTCCCTCTTCCGTCCGGACGACACGGTGATCGGGCAGAGTAATCGTTTCAATCGTCGGCGCGATTCCCATTCGCGATCGAGTATGCACGGCGGTCTTGCCATCGGCGGCCACGGAATAGTCATGCCACCCCGGTTGATCATCCGGCGTCAACCGCTCCAAGACCGTTTCGCCAAATGCCTGGCGGAATAAATAACGCGACTTGGAATCCCGGGGAGACGCCTGAAACAGGCAGTACTTGTTTTCCAGATCGATTCGATACAACTCAACGATATCGAACGCACCAGGCGTCAACAGTTGCTGCCGACCAGTGGCCACATCGACCAGATAGACATGTTTCCAGCCGTCCCGTTCGCTGACAAACGTAAACTGTTTGGCGTCGGGAGTGAATTGGATCTGTTCGCAGACTTCAACCCAAGCCTGATCCTGGTCTTCGAAGACAACGCGAAATTCGCCGGTCGTGGCATCGACTGCATAAACGGTATTGGTGTTTTGCAGCCGGTTCAAGCGTTGCATCAAAAACTCACTGGAACCTGGAATCCAATCCAACTTGGCCGGGTAGTTCTCACGCGGGTCACCAGGAAAATCGACGTACTCAGTTTCCCCTGAGTTCATGTCATAGATGCCGATCGATACGGCCGAATTGGTTGTGCCAACCTTGGGATACTGAAACTGGATCAACCTCGGGTATAGCTGATCGGTGTTGTTGATCATTGTGAACAGGCCTACGTCGCTGGTATCAAATCGCCAGAACACGATCTGGTTACCGTCATCGCTCCAGGAAAACCCGTCCCGCAAATCAAGTTCTTCTTCGTAAACCCAGTCCGAAGTCCCATTGATGATGAATTCGTTCGGAGTCTCGGTGATCTGATAGATTTTTCCGCTGTCCAAATTTTCAACGTACACATTTCGATCACGAACGTAGGCCACGCTGTTCCCGTCCGGTGAAAATTTGGCGAACATCAATGACGCTGGCTCGGCGTCGGGACCGCCCAGTTTTCTGACTCCACCGTTTTTCAAATCAGCGACCCAGTAATCGCCCCTCGTGTGATACCTCCATACGCGGCGGGTGTTGTTGAAAATCAACACCTTGGAGTTATCCTGATAAACTTGAAAGCCGGAAATACTGATCGGCTCGGACCCGCCCTCGGGAATCAACTTGTCCGCCGGAATCAAGATTTCATCTTCCTGCTGGCCCAACGGGTCGATCAGCACAATGTCGTTGCCTTCGCCGCTGGTTGCCTTCCGGTTGATGAAGTACTTGCCACCTTCGGGCATCCAGTTGACGGCATACCCGCGAGCGTTGAATTCGTTTTGCTTGAAAATTCGGTCAATCGACAAGGCGTCCTGCTGCGCATGGGCGACAGGAACGGCCAACAGGAGAACAACCAAACAAAGTGCGTAACGGGGCGACATTCTATTTCCGACTCCAGTAATGATTGGAACTGACGATTTCATTGTATCTCCAATCGCAGCGCCGTGCCGCGTTAGCAACAAGAAGGTAGGGCGAGACGCAGTACCAGCCCGACGCGTAAGTTTAGAAGTTGCACACTTTTGGAAACCCGACGCGTTAGCGAGGGAAAAACGCTCATCGGTGTAGCCCTCGCTCACGCGTCGGGTTTCCATTTCCAAGCAAAAACTGCGATAGTGCAACTTCTAAACGCGCTACGAGCGGCCCCATCCGAATCAAGTTTGGTGGGCCCACTCACTCGCGTTAGCTCAGGGGTCCAAGATCGCCGCGTTACAATATAATCCCCGTTGGCTCGTAATAATCGTTTCAGCATTTCAACCAACCCCACTTTGATCGGAAGCAATTTCCCTGATGGTCGATTCGGACAACGTCAGTCATTGGATTCAGTTGGTCAAGGATGGCGATTCGGTTGCCACCAATCAAATCTGGAAACACTACTTCGACCGGCTCGTTCGCGCGGTGCGAAAACGTTTGTACGGTCAAAATCGTGCGGTTTCAGACGAAGAAGACATCGTTCTGAGCGTTTTTGAGAGCTTTTACGGCGCGGCTGAACAGGGTCGATTCCCGGATCTCGCCGACCGGGATGACCTCTGGCAATTGCTGCTGACCATGTCCGCGAGGAAGGTGGTCGACAAGCGTCGGCACGATCACCGACAGCGCCGAGGCGGAGACATCAAGCGATATTCACTTCAGGGCGAAGCCGAAGATTCAACGATCATCGAGGCGATTGGCACGGACCCGTCGCCGGAAATGGTGCTGATGATGCAAGAATCGGTCGAGCAGCTTTTTTCTCATTTAGGTGGCGGGCAGCTGCAGGAATTAGCGGGTGCTAAATTAGAGGGCTGCTCAAACGCGGAAATTGCCGCACGTTTTGGGTGCTCCGAGCGAACGATCGAGCGACGTTTGCACCTGATTCGAGAAAAATTGCAGCAGGAACTGATTTCCGACCATGACAATACACAGAACGAAACTACCGATCGCGGCCCTGGAACGAATTGACGACCGCTGCGCCGAATTTGAACGCCGCTGGAAATCCGGTTCTCCCCAGACGATCGAAGCAGCGATTGCCGGTGAGATGCCGGATGATGAACGGCAACTATTGTTATCCGAATTGCTGGTCCTGGAGATCGACTATCGCCAACGCCATGGCCAACCTGTGGCTGCCGATGACTATCTGCAACGGTTCCCGGCCCACGCCGATACCGTCGCCGATGCGATTGCCAATCAAACCCGACAACGGCGTGCGTTCCAGCCACCGAGCATCGAGCGGATTGCCCAACTGTTCCCCGCTCTGGAAATCCAGTCGATGTTGGGCGCCGGCGGCATGGGAGCTGTCTACCAAGCCCGCCAACCGGGATTGGATCGATTGGTAGCGTTAAAGATTTTGCCAGAGGAATTGGGGCAGGATGTCAAATTCGCGTTACGGTTTACCCGGGAAGCGCGAACGCTGGCCAAACTGAATCATCCCAACATCGTTTCAGTCTTCGAGTTTGGCAATGTAGACGATGTCTACTATTTTCTGATGGAGTACGTGGATGGCTCGACCTTGCGTGATGTGGTTCAAGCTGGCGAACTGGCGCCCGAACACGCGCTGCAGATTGTGCCTCACCTGTGTGATGCATTGCAGTACGCTCACGATCAAGGGATCGTCCATCGGGATATCAAACCCGAAAACATCCTGCTTTCCAAAACAGGTCAGGTGAAAATCGCCGACTTCGGTCTGTCTCGTTTGGTCGGCAGTGAACACCAGTCGAACAACTTGACGCACACTCATCAGGTACTGGGAACACCCCGCTACATGGCGCCGGAACAGTTTGAAGGTTCGCGGCGCGTCGACCACCGAGCTGATATCTATTCCCTGGGGGTCGTATTCTACGAAATGCTAACGGGTGAGTTACCGATTGGACGGTTCGAAATTCCGTCGCAGAAAGTCAACATTGACGTGCGGCTCGATGACGTGGTGTTGCGAACGCTCGAACGCGAACCGCAACGGCGATACCAGGCGGCCAGCGACATCAAATCGGATTTGGCCTTCATTTCCTCCAACGTCGGAAACGAATTGCATTCGACCGTTGCCGATATGACACGGGGCGAAGTCCAGCAAAAATCAGCGATTCCAGTTCCCTCCTCCTCGATGGAACAGCAGGAAGTTGCGGCTCGCCTGTTGCTGAGTCGCCGTGAATTGATGGACCGCGTCAAACAATCGTTGCGGCCTTTGCGGTCGGGACACATCATTCAAATCTTGATTGGCGTGGCCTTCATCATTCTGGGCGCCCAATGCTGGGCTCTTAACACGGACATTCCCCACCGGTTGATATGTGGTGTGATCCTGCATGTGTACGGCGTGATTGTCATTGGTGGTGCGGCCCACGTTCTGACTCGAATCGGACGGATAGACT
>CAZJEK010000092.1:3744-18018 GCA_964545005.1 uncultured Pirellulaceae bacterium | reverse complement strand
TTGACCTTCTGCGGCAGCCATGAAAGTCGGGAAAAAGTCATAGCTGATCGTCGGTTCTTGACAGGTCGTTCCCGCCTTGGCCTGTCCTGGATATTTGATGATCAGCGGTACGCGTATGCCACCTTCGTATAGCGTTCCTTTTTCGCCGCGCAGCGGTTGCATGGATGCCACGTTGTCATCGGCCTGGGCTCGATAGTCATAGCGTCGGTACAGTCCGCCGTTGTCGGACGTAAACACGATCATGGTTTGATCGGAGACGCCAGCGTCTTCGATAGCAGCGACAATTTGTCCAACCAGGTCATCGCAATGCTCGATCATCGCGGCGTAAACCGGGTGAGGCAATTCCCGGTCCTGCTGTTTCGCCCGAGCGCGATACTTGGCAACCTTGTCGGACTTCGCCCCCAGCGGAATATGCACCGCAAATGGGGATACCATCAGAAAAAAAGGCTTGCCCTGTCCGGATTGCTGGCGAATAAACTGCTCTGCCAGATCGGCTTCGAATTCCGTGCGATATTGGCCAGGCTTGGGCTTCAGGTCGGAGCGTCCCACGACCCGATAACGACCTTCATAGTGAGGGCCATTGATGACTGCTGCAAAGTCATAGCCTCGATCCCGAGGGTGGAATCCGGCCCCTTCATTCAAGTGCCATTTGCCAATGTAACCCGTGGCATAGCCCGCCTGTTTTAGTGCATCGCCAACCGTAACGACATCAGCGGGCAAACCAGATCTTACTGGCGGAGTGATCACCCGCTCGAATGGTCGCCAATGTCCCGGAATGAAATCGGTTATCCCGATGCGAACCTGGTTTTGGCCGGTTTGGACAGCGCACCGCGTTGGCGAACAAACCGCACCTGCAGCGTAAAAATTGGTAAACCGGACCCCTGCCGAAGCCAGCCGATCAATGTGAGGAGTATCCACAAAGGTGCTGCCGTAACAGCCAACGTCCGGCCATCCCAGGTCGTCAATCATGATCAACACGATATTCGGCGTTTGTTTACCGACTGATTCGGGGGCGTTCGGCTGCGCCATGGCAGGAACGCTTACCGCTAAAACCAAAAAACTGGCCAGGACGTTGAGCAGTCCGGTTAGGAACCCGTTCAAAACTAACCGCAAATCCATGGTGTTCGACCTACCTTTGATTTGGTTGGGGGGACCGTTTTTTGGTCTGGCCTTGAGATTGCCGCTGGTCGGCCAAGTGACCGATCCATTGTTGAACACGTGGTGGTCCTTCGATCATCTTCAGCGATGCCAGGAAGCGGTCGGTTGCTTCGAGTGTTCCGATGAAGGGTTCGCCACGATTGAAATATCCATGTCCGCTACCCGTTGAGACCAACACTTCGCAGCGTCCACCCAGCGATTTCACTCGTTGCTGAAATTTTTTGGCAGTCTCAACCGGAATCAGTTTGTCTTGATCGCCCAGCATGAACAACGTCGGCACGGTCGGTTTAGCCAGGTTATGCAGGGGAGAAATATCTTGCCAGTAGTCCTTCACTTTCTCATGTCCCCAGCCTCCAGGGCCGTTGTCGAGCACAGGGTTAAACAGAACCAACGCCTGTGGTTTGGGATCAACTGCGGGCTCGGTCGCTGGTTCGTCAATTCGGGTCACTGTCGCCGTAGCGGCCGCGACGTGCCCGCCGGCAGAACCTCCGGCGGCGACAATTCGATCGGGATCAATTCCCAGTTGCTGGGCATGGCGACGAAGATATCGGATCGCCGATTTGCCGTCCTTGACGCATTCCCGGGGACCGGTTTGGTGCTTTGATTGGATCCGATATTCTGCGCAGACGGCGACCATTCCGCGGCGACTCAGGTACCAGGCTTGGCGATAAAACTGCTGAGGCGTTCCGCTGACCCAGCCTCCCCCGAAAAAGAAAATGATGGCTGGCCGGCGCAAATCGCCCTCGGATTCCGACTGCTTCTCGGTTACGGGACGAAACAAATGCAAGTTAAGGTCAACGCCGTCGACAGATTTGTATTTTATTTTCTCGGCAGATTGCTCGATCTGTTTCAACGTGATCGGCTTGGAAACTTGATCCTGAGCATACGAGCACACTGGCTCAACCAGCAAACTGCTGATCCAGATTAGAGCGACAATTCGAAGTTCCATAATGTATTCCTTTGCCTTGCCGATTGCTGATGTCGGTCGAGCCCGTCGGGTTTACCTTATTTTTTCAGGCGACCATTTTCACGGAACTGCCCAGGAGTTTGTCCGACTTCCTTTTTGAACAGGGCCGACATGTATTCAGTATGCTTGAAGCCCGCCAATCTTGCGATCGCTGACATTCGTAAGTCTGTATCGAGCAGCAATCCCTTGATCCGATCGACTTTTACCCGAGTGATTTCGCTGTTAATTGATCGCCCCAGGATCTTCCGAAACCGCCGTTCCAGAGTCGCCCGTGAGACGGGCAACGGCTCCACAACACTGGAAACCTCGATACCCTCGCAGGCGTGTTCGCGAATGAACGTTAGCGCGCGGACGATGATCTGATCTTCAATCGCCGTCGTATCGGTCGAAACTCGAATCGCAATTCCTACCGGCGCGATCGATTGATAGTTCCGCTCCAGAGGTTTCCCATCAATCAGTCGTTGCAGCGTTTCGGCGGATCGGTATCCGATCATGCGGGCATTCAAATCGACACTGCTCATCGGGGGATTGGAAAGCTTGCAGATCAGCTCGTCATTATCGACACCAATCACCGATACTTTTTCGGGAACATCGATTCGCTGTTGTCGTAGCACATTGAGAACCTGGCGACCACGAATATCATTGCAGGCCAATAAGCCAATTGGCTTGGGCAAGCCAACCAACCACTCGGCCAATTCCTGTTCGCCCTTTAACCCGTACGATTCGATTCGTCCGGTCAGTTCAGGGCCAGCGATTCCGATTTGCGACTCGGAAGGGTCCGGTTCGTCCTGGGAAGAAGTTTCATAAGTGAACGCTTCGCAACCTACGGCCTCGGCGTACCGAATAAACAACTGCATTCGCCGGTAGGAAAAATCAACTTTGCCAAACCCGCAAAAAGCCAGTTGGCGATGGCCAATCTGGAGCAGGTGTTCCAATGCAGATTTGACCACCTGGCTTTCATCGACCGAAACCGTTGGGACTTCGGGTTGGACCGGCCGATGGTTGCGGAGGTCGACCCACGGTAAGCCCAGTTGGTGAATGTAATGATAGAGCTGTTTTGAATCAGGACGAACGATCAAGCCGTCCAATTCAACGTCTTCCAGCCAGGTTGGAATCCCCTGCCCTAACGAACGTTCGTAATAAACGATTTCCCAGTTATCCCGCGACTGGGCATAGTTGGCAATTCCGTGCAACAGCCCGCGGCCGTAACCGCGTGACGATTCGATAATCAAACCGATTCGATAACGTTCTTTCATCGACAGAACCAAAGAGAAGTCAATTATCGCCGCGGCCGATGCTGATCGATCAATTGCTTGACGCGTTCGGGATCAGGCAGGCCAGCGACACCAATTTCCAGCCCTGATTGTCCCGAACTGGAAATACCAATCCAGCCCACGTTAAACATTCGTTGAAAAAACGATTGACTTAATTGGACGTTTCTGACGTCCTGATGCCAGACTTCGGTGACCGACTTGGACAAAATTCCTTTTCGCAATCGCGTCCGTTCCGTGGTGACGGTCAGCTGGGTGCCCTTGCACTTTAACCACCACACAAAAAACATCACAATTCCAATGCCGATCAGGCAAAGTAATCCAGTCAACACAAACTCGACTGGCCGATTGCGAAACATCGACGGGTGTTCATCGTAGAGCGTGCGTTCTTCGGGGCGATTCATGGTTTCGTAGCGATCAGGTCAAGCGAAGCGGGGCGTCCGGTGAGTCACGTTTGGGTGAGGGGGGATATTCGTTCCCCAATCGTAAATGTTGGACGAATTTTAAAGCAATTGCGCTGGAGTTTGCCAGTCGAGCGCCTGCCAAACGCTGGACGCTTGAATTACCATCTGGTCATTCAACATTCCGCCCACATCGGCAGTGACTTAATTAGGAGAAAAAAAATGGGCAAAACAATTGACTGGAGCTACCACCGGCCTGGCTGAACGTCGTGCAAACGAATGCAGGAGTATCTTGCACAGGCTGGAATCAAAACCAAAATCGAAGTCAACGCGCGAAATGAAAAGTATCAACGAAGCGAGGCCCTCGAGTTGCTAAACAAGGCCAAGTTGTTGCACGTAGCCAAAGGTAAGAAACGCGTTGATGTCGATCTGAAGCAAGGCGAGCTGGATGACGAAGCGTTGCTCAAACTGGTGCTTGGCCCGACCGGTAATCTGCGGGCTCCGACGTTATTAATCGGCAAAACAATGGTCGTAGGCTTCCACCAGGAGATGCTGGACGAACTGTTTTGACACCAATGGGGCGTCGGTGCGAAAGATTCAGCTCGGGCTTCTCAAACCGCATCGGCAGAGTTAACCTGAATCGTTTCCGCTGGCCGGCCGGCCGTATGGCGTCGCAGGTGACGGCAAGTTATTGACGACCAACCAACATGAGCCCATCAGATTTTCAATTCATCGACACCACTCAAGGCCTCGAGGATCTCTGCTCGCGTGGCAAATCGGCCGAATTGATCGGGTTTGATACGGAATTCGTTTCCGAAAACCAGTATCGGCCCGAGCTGTGTTTGCTGCAGGTCGCGGTGGATGATCAACACTTCATCGTGGACACGTTGGAAGTCAACGACCTGCTGCCGTTTTGGGAGATGCTGGTCGAGGGTGACCACATCACAATCGCGCATGCGGCGCGGGAAGAATTTCTGTTCTGTTATCGTGCCTGCGGCCAACGGCCCAAACACCTGTTTGATGTCCAGCTGGCCGCCGGCATGGTGGGGCTGGAATACCCGGCTTCCTATGGCAATCTCGTCTCCCGGTTTCTTAACGAACGAATTGACAAGGGAGAAACGCGAACCGACTGGCGACGCCGGCCACTTTCCGAGCGACAGTTGGACTATGCCCATTCCGATATTCTGCACCTCAAACCGTTGTATCAAAAGCTGTCGGCCAAGCTCGACAGGTTGGAACGCACGCCCTGGTTCCAGACGGAAATCGACGCCTGGCAAGATGAGCTGCAGTTGACCGAAGATGAACCGCAATGGCGGCGCGTGTCCGGGATTGCCAATCTCAACCGTCGATCACTGGCGATCATCCGCGAGCTATGGCTGATTCGCGATGATGAAGCGGAACGAAAAAATCGAGCGCCGCGGCGAGTCATTCCCGATGACTTGATGGTTGAAATTGCCAAGCGAGGCAGCGCGGACATGAAACGGTTGAAAGCCATCCGGGGCATTGAAAACCGGGTTGCCAAATCGATGTTCGCGAAAATCGTGGACGCGGTTCGCGAGGCCAACGAACTGCCCGACAGTCAGTTGCCCAAAAAACTGCCACGCAACCGGAACCTCAATTTGGGATTACTGGGGCAGTTTCTGACAACGGCATTGAATGTCGTTTGTCGCGAGCAGAGCATTGCGCCAGCGATTGTCGGAACCGCCAACGATGTCCGCGTCATGGCAGCCTGGCGTCTGGGGATGATTGACTTAAAGGAAAAACCGGACCTGGCTCAAGGTTGGCGGGCTGAAATGATTGGTGCCCTGATCGAACAGGTCCTCGATGGGACGATCGCGATTCGAGTCGATGACCCACGCGGCGATCAACCGTTGCGGCTGGAGTATCTTAAAGGTCAGCGTTGAATCTGGGTTGGAAAAAAGTCATGCAACGACGGCAACAGAACTAAAACCCATAAGTCCGTTTCGCATCAGCAATCTGGTCGGCTTCGGTCGTTTCCGGGTACAGGAGATAGCGTGGGGCAATGATCGGTTTGGTTCGGGACACCGAGATCTTGAACAGCGAAGCAAACGGGAAATTCCCTTTCGTAATTTCGAGCAACGGTTTTGAGAGCTCAAAGAAATCGGCGTCGGCTTCGGCGATAACCTGAGCGGAACCGTATAGTTGGAAGCCTTTTTGGACCAGGATGTCGATCATCGCTACACTGACGGCTGGATTCTGATGGATGTTCGCGGCCGACTGGGGCGATGCGATGTTCGCGATCAGCAAAGTTGAATCGCCATCAGCGACGAACACTTCTTTGGGCGAGACATTAGGCAAGCCCGTCGTCGTCGCCGTTGCCAACCAACACAGGACAGACCGATCAATGCATTCGTGCAATGCTTGGGTGAACATGTAATCGCCGTTGGGTTCGGAGAATGATTTTCAGTCGAGA
The DNA here is from genome assembly GCA_964545005.1 of uncultured Pirellulaceae bacterium. Lineage (GTDB taxonomy): Bacteria > Planctomycetota > Planctomycetia > Pirellulales > Pirellulaceae > Mariniblastus. Next base: position 11,787 of record CAZJEK010000092.1, on the reverse strand, counting down.
TTCCGGGGCCACTCGTTCGCAGGCAATCCGCTGAACGATCCAACCAGCTGAGACGACAGGTAAGTTAGTGGCAGGTTTTTGCGAACTCCAACGCCGACGAACGGAGTTCGGCAATCAGGAACACGGAGCCGGCCACGCAAACCAGATCGTCTGCTTGCAAACCATTGACGGTTGACTCCCACCCGTCGGCTGGCATGGGAGCGACGTCCAGCGTGGTCGTCAATTGCTGTAGGCGGCAGATGTCTTCAGCGGCAGCGAGCAGGCTGCTGGTGCTGCGCCCACGGGGGTTGAGTTGATACTTGGTGAACACGACGCGATCGAATTCCGGTAATAGACGTTTCAGCATCGAGCGGTACTGCTTGTCCGTGCTGGTTCCAAACAGCAGCGTTTTTCGTCGGCTGGTTTGCCAGGCTGGAATATCATCGTTTAGCGTTTTCAGCAACGCCTCGATGGATGCGACGTTGTGGGCGATGTCCAGCAGCACCGTGGGGTTGCTGCAAACGATTTCGGTTCGGCCCGGCAAAGCTGCTGAGGCCAGTCCCGATTGGACGGCATCGGTTGGGATATCCCAGCCGCGTTGTTTGAGCGCCTCGGCCACCGCGACTGCGATCGCGGCATTGGTCCGTTGGTGCTGGCCCGGCATCGGCAATTGAAGCTCGCCCGATTCAAATGGCTGCCCCAGGTTTCCGGCGATCTGAAACGCTGTGGTGGCTTGTGTTTGAATTCGAAAGTCGCGATCGAGTTCGAACAGCTGGCAACCGTGTTGCTGGGCGACATTGCGAATCACACTGGCAGGCAACGATTTGGTTTCACCGCTGACTACGGTTGCGCCGGGTTTGATAATGCCGGCCTTTTCCGCAGCGATCAGGTCGAGCGTACCGCCCAGCTGGCGGGTGTGATCCAGGCTGATGTTGGTGACGACGGCGACTTCGGGTTGGCAAACGTTGGTGGAATCCAATCGTCCGCCCAGTCCAACCTCCAGCACGGCGGCGTCGCATTGTTGTTGCGCGAAATGCAACATGCTGGCCGCAGTCATGATCTCAAAAAACGTTGGTGGTCGAAAATCGGCTGGATGAGCCTGGTTTTGCTCAACGCATTCGGCGTCAGGGGTGAATGGACCTGGGTCGTTGATCGGCAAGGTTCGTTCGGTTCCCGCCGCTCCTGCCAGGCAGGGTTGGATAGCACTCAATTCACGATCCATCTGGTCAACGACCTCGAACAGCTGTTCCAGCAAAATTTCCAGCTGGGAATTGGAGATCGGTTGACCGTTGATTGAGATTCGTTGGTGAATGGTTTCCAGGTGCGGGGATGAGTAGACGCCGACTCGCTGGCCGCTGGCCGCCAGGATTTGTGCCACCATGGTTGACACCGATCCCTTGCCCTTGGTTCCAGCCACGTGGACGACCGGATATTTCAGGTGTGGGTTTCCCAGCCGGTCCAGCAATTCTTGCATTGTCTGCAGTTTGAAGTGCTCCGTCCCGGATTTGACCTGGCGCTCATAGTTGATCCGTTGAAACAAACGCTGCTGAAAATGATCCATAAAGTCGTGTTAGCAGCATTGGATCGCTGCGATCATGAGTCCTGAAATCGTCCTACCCGACCAAACTGGAATGTCGGTTTCCGCTGAGGATTTTAGGTGGCGGCGAGCAACCGCAAATTTCACCGGAGCCGAGTAACCGTGACGGCACGTTTGAACGTGGCATTATTGGCTGATTCGGTCGCCTTGAACACTGGATTTTGCGGATTTAAGATGAGTGATTGGCCTGATCAACGGAAAAGCTGTGAAAAAGTCGATTTGCGGCTGAAATTTGGCGCCAGATGAAGACAATAAATATTCGGTCGACAGCGAACCTTCCCACCTAACCATCGTATACAACGTGGACAAACAGCTTGTTTTCCACGCATAAAACGACAAACAGCGGAGAAATTCCAACTGATGGCAACCAATACGACGGAATCGGATGCAGCTTCTGCAGCTACCAAGTTGGAACAGACTAACCCGGACTACGATCCAAATGTGGTGGTCGAGACCCAGAACCTGACCAAGATTTACCGAGATTTCTGGGGCCGTCAAAAAGTTCGCGCATTGAATGCTCTCGATCTGGAAATCCGGAAAGGTGAGATTTTCGGTTTGCTGGGCCCCAATGGTTCGGGGAAATCCACGACGATCAAGTTGCTGCTGGGATTGCTGTTTCCAACCAGCGGCCGAGCGTTGGTGTTTGGTCAGGAAGCCACCGAAGTCACCAAAAACGAACGCATCGGATATCTGCCCGAAGAATCGTATCTCTATAAATATCTGACCGCCGAAGAAACGCTCGACTTTTACGGTCGATTGTTCGACATGCCGGCCAAAGTTCGCAAGCAGCGAGCTCAGGATTTGATCGAACAAGTTGGCTTGGGGCATGCCAAGCGGCGCCAATTGCGTGAGTATTCGAAAGGGATGACTCGCCGGATCGGGTTGGCATCGGCATTGATCAATGACCCCGATCTGGTGTTATTGGACGAACCGACGTCGGGCTTGGATCCGTTGGGGACCCGAGAAATGAAGGACATGATCCTCAAGCTTCGCGATCAGGGGAAAACGGTCGTCATGTGCTCCCACTTGCTGGCCGATGTTCAGGACGTTTGCGACAGGATCGCGATTCTTTATCAAGGCGACTTGAAAGAATTGGGCCGAGTTGATGACCTGCTCAAAGTCGGTGACGAAACCGCCTTGAGAACCAAAGGTTTGTCGGACGAGGCCAAGGAAGAAATTCGCCAGGTGATCGAGAAGCATGGTGGCGAGACGCTGTCAATTGAGAATCCGCGGACGACCCTGGAAGAGTTGTTCCTGGGGATTGTTCGCGAAAGCCAGGAGCGACCTGGCCATCGTTCCTCGGGAACCGAACAGAAATAATCCCTTCGCCCAATCTGGTTGCTGCTAACTTCACCGTCCTCCCGCTTTCGCTGTCCTGTAAAAAATGATTGTCGAACAACAGGCTTTCGCCACCTTTTACGAATGGGTCATCAATAACGCAGCCCAGTTTGGAATCGTGGTTGTCGCCGGCATCGTGCTGGGTGTCTTTTTCGGGTACATCGTCGCGACGTTGAAGCACGGACCGTTTGAAGCCTTCTATGTCGTGGCTCAGGTCATTGGCCAGGCGATTCCGGATTTCATTCACACTTCGCCGCGGCGCGTGTTTGCGATTGCCAGGCTGGCGATCAAAGAAGCCCTGCGACGCAAGATCATTTTGGTCACGTTCGCGATCTTTGCCATCTCGCTGTTGTTCGGTGGCTGGTTTTTGAACTACAAAAGCGATCATCCTGATCAGGTCTATGTCAACTTTGTGATGTTCGGAACCCAGCTGTTGGTGCTGATGATGGGCATGTTGATCAGCTCATTTAGCCTTCCGGAAGATATCAAGAACAAAACGATTTACACGGTGGTAACCAAGCCCGTCCGACCGACCGAAATCGTGATCGGAAAGATCGTCGGGTTTGGCATTCTGGGGACCTTCCTGTTGCTCCTGATGGGCTCGATCAGTTATCTGTTTGTGTGGCGCGGATTGTCTCACGAACACTTGATCGCCGGTGACACTCAGACGCTGGCATCGTTTACCGAAGTTGGTGCTGATTCCCGATCACAAATCACCGGTCAGCGGGTTTCTGAAAGCGCTATCATGGACGCTGAAACCAATTCGATGGACGAGCACAATCATCGCCTGGAGTTGCGAGTTGACATTCGGGAACCCAACGATCCCCAACCATTGCAGGCGTCGAATATCATTGAAACCATTGAACTTCCCGATGGTCGGATTGAGTACCATCGAGTCGTTTGTGTTTCATCGTCAGGTCACACTCACCAGGTGTTCGTCGAAGGTGAAGGTGACGACGCGACGATTTCACTGGGGCCTTCCGTTGGCTATTTCCGAGCCCGCGTGCCGGTTTACGCTGACGAACTTCGATTCTACGACCGCCAGGGGCAGTTGAACGAAAAAGGGATCAGTGTGGGGCGAGAATCGACCTATCGAGGCTACGTTGACGGAGGGGATTTTCGCACTCGTTCAAATCTTTCCAAAGCCGAATTCACGTTCTCGAATTTTTCCGCCTCTCAGTTTCCGGCCACCTCCACCGGGGAAACCGGATTCGTTCCACTGGAACTGACGCTGGATATCTTCCGCAGTTACAAAGGAGATATCGAGAAACGGGTGACGGCTGGAATTCAGTTCGAAAGTATGGGGCAGGAAGTCCGCTATGTCTCCGACATGAAGGACTTCGAAACGCAGGAATTTGCGGTTCAAACGTTGACGATTCCACGCAAGCTGGTGGGGAAGGTTTATTCCAAAGAAGGCGACTTGTTACAGGAAGGCAAGTTTGATCTGTTCGACGACTATGCCAAGAACGGTCAATTGAAGTTGATCCTGAAATGCCGGGACTACAATCAGTATCTGGGCGTGGCCAAGGCTGATGTGTACTTCCGTTCCGGCGATCATCCCTACCTGTTGAACTTCATCAAAGGCTACACCGGGATTTGGTGCCAAATGATGATCATCATTTCGCTGGGAGTCGCACTGAGTACATTCCTGAGTGCTCCGATTACCATGCTGGGAGCTCTGGTGGTGCTGATCATCGGCGCTTTCTCAGACTTTATTCAAGGGATGATTGCAGCCGATCATGTCGGTGGCGGACCGATTGAGTCGTTCATCCGGGTCGTGACGCAGCGAAATATGGTTCTGGAAATGGATACCGGAGTCGCGACCACTTTGATCAAAAACGTGGATTTGGGGCTGATCTATTTATTGAATGCAGCCACGTATCTGGCTCCCGATTTTTCACGTCTGAATTTCTCCGACTATCTGACGTACGGCTACGCGATCAATAGTCAAAAAGTAGCCATCGCAATGACGCTGACCTTCGCGTTTTGCTTTGGTTTAACAATCCTCGGTTACTTTGCTCTCAAAACACGGGAGATTGCCAAGTGAACAATCGACCTCTCGTTCGCAAGATCATTTACATCGCTTGCATTGGCGTGTTGATCATCCCCCTGTCGATGATTGCCCTGCCGCCAACACGCAATGAAGCGGGCAATGTCCAAGGCGGTGTTATTTCCCAGCTGCGCGATAAGAATAATCTGTCTCAGGCCAAGCTGTCTGAAATCGATCCGGCCAGCGAAACCATGAAACTCGCTTCGCTCGGACTCCGCGGTGTGGCGGTAAACATTCTCTGGTATCAAGCCGGAAAATATAAAAAAGAACAGAACTATGACCAGATGCAGGCGACGCTGCGAGCGTTAACCAAGATCCAGCCCAGCTTCGTCAAGGTCTGGGAATACCAGGCGCACAATCTGGCCTATAACGTGTCGATGGAATTCGATGACTACGAGTATCGATACTCGTGGGTTAAGAAGGGTTTGGAATTTCTCAAGCAAGGCGTTCCTTACAATAAACGCGACCATCGAGTGACCGACAGTATCGGTTTTTTTACCGGTAACAAATTCGGTAAATCGGATGAACACCTTTCGTTTCGTCGCTTGTTCCGGGCAGACGATGAGTTCCACGAGGCGATGTCGGATCGGATCGATCCCGAGGATTACGAAGGCCCCTACGGTCACGACAGCTGGTTGATGGCTTATCAATGGTACGACATCTCTCGCGACCTCGTTGATGGGCAAGGTGCCCCACGGTATCGCAGCGACATGATGTTTTACATGTTTCGTCCCGCCCAGCGGCGAAACTATGGCATGGCTTTGCAGGAAGAGTTTCCTTCCGATCAGATCATTCAGGAAGTGTACCGGGATGCCTATGAGGAATGGATCGATTACGGAAATCAACCGTTATCCAATGCCGCCGGGGCCAGCTTCACGCTGGAAGGCCTGGCCGCTGCCGAAGACGAACTGGCCGAGTATCGCAAACAGTTGGACGAACTGGTCGGTCCCGAAGTTCGCGCTTCGATGGTGACCGAACTGGGCGAAGACCTGCTGTCCGAAGAAGAGCAATTGCTGGTTAACGCACCGCTGGACCAACTGTCTCCCGACGATGCTCGCAGAGCCCAGGAAATCAAATCACGGCTGGCCGACCTCGATGAACGTCTCGATGGCCGAGTCGCATTGGCGTCCACGTTGGATGATCGCGCCGAAGCCAATCGGATCGCCCTGAAGATTCAAGGTGCCAAGAACAAGATCAGACGCATCACTCAGGACGCGCAAACGGTCAATTACCAATACTGGAGAACCCGTAACCGCACTGAGTCGGAAGACGCGACTGTCGTTGCCCATCAGGCCCTGGAAGAAGCGGAAAGCGTCTGGCGGAACTCGGTTTATGATGATGAATACGATTTCAACTATCGAACCAAGGAGAAAACGGTTACCCGCAAGGGCGCCATTACCTTGTTCGAAGAAGCGTTTGCGTTGTGGGCACCGATCCTGAAAGAGAATCCAGGGTTGGATGACGGCCAATTGGCTGATTCCTTGATGGATTCAGTTAAGGAGTACGCGAAAATGCTGGCGTTTGCCAATCGCGAATGGCCGGATGACTTCCCGTTGCAATTCCTGATAGATCAACGAGCTCAAGACGGCGGACTCGAAGGTATTCCAACGACCGAGATCATCGAACGGCGCAAAGCCGATCGGGAAGCGATTGAAGGTGAGGAAACCGAAGCAGCCAAGCCAGAGACCAAGGCCGATGATTCGCCGCCCGCAAACGAGAGCAGTGACGGGGAATCGGCCGAACCGGAAGTCGATGATGCTGACAAGGAACAGACAGGCGGCACAGAGGATGACGGCAAGTCTGGTGAACAAGCAAATTCGGAATCGTCAGAATCCACCTCAGGCCAATCAAATGAATCGGGGTCAAATGAATCCGAGTCGGAAGCCCCTCCAGTTGGATCTGGCTCAGGTGGTGGCCTTGCCGCGTAAGTTCCTTCCTCTATGTCCTGCGATTGATGACCGTGGATAAATTCGAACAGTTTGCCGAAGAGAAAATCAAATCGGATTATCAGCCGATTTTTTCACAATTTCGGCGACTGATTCGCGAACAGTATCCGGACTTGAAGGAAGAAATGCGGGGCGGGACCGAAAAGTACTACGGCGTCCCGGTCTATCGTTTCAAGCGGATTGTGATCACCGTCAGTCCCACGAAGCAGGGAATCACCTTTTCGTTCACTAACGGAAAGCAGTTTGAAGACAAGCACGGGCTTTTGGAGGGCGTCGGCAACAAGTCTTTGAACCTGCGGATTTCGGACATAGCCGACTACGACGACCAGATCATGTCCTACTACATTGATCAGGCAATCGAACTCGATCAAAAATAGCCTGCGACTCATGAGCCGGTTGGCGGGCGGACAGGGGAGAGCGATGTCGAAACTAGCTATCGCTGGTATTTGCTTAACTGGGGCGATTGCGATTGTTCAATTGATCTATTGGTATCCCATTCTTCCGGATCCTCTGCCGGTTCATTTTGACGGTGCGGGGCGCCCCGACCGGATGGGTTCTCGCGCCGGCATGGTTGGCTTGAACGTCGGGTTGCAACTTCTGTTTCTGGTGGGGTTTCCGGTCCTGGGATTGCTGCTGCCTAAGTTTCCTGAGGCCTCCATCAACTTGCCCCACAAGGATTATTGGCTGGATGAGTCACGGCGAGAATCGACACTTGATTATTTCAAAAGCTACCTGACGTGGATTGGAATTGCGACCAGCTGGTTAATGATCACGCTGTTCCACTTGACTGCCATGGTCGCGATCCAGGCCAGGACGTCGATCTCTCCCGAATTCTGGATCCTGATGGTGGGCTATCTGGTTTTGGTCCTGGGCAGCTGCCTTGTGATCTGGTTGCGATTCAACAAGGTGGACGCGTCCCGATTGCATGCAATCGAATCTGTCGACTAACTTTGAACGATTTTGATTTTCCAGGTTGAGTTTGATGGCACGGTACCGGGCGAGCTGCCGATTGCGGTTCGAATTGAGTCTACCTACTGGTAGGCTATAATTCCGAATGTTCGCTGTTCAACGGGATACGATGCCATGCAATTGCTTTTCTCCGCCTTGGTGATGCCCAGCAAGGCAACCCGGGC
>CAZJEK010000092.1:0-3734 GCA_964545005.1 uncultured Pirellulaceae bacterium | reverse complement strand
ATTTCGGTGGCACTGGGGTTAATGGTTCTATCCAGTCCCTGTCTGGCCCAGCAACCCGTTTCGGGCCTGACCGGAGATCCTCCCGCCAGATCAGTTTTAGGGACCATTGTTCAGGGACCCGGCAATCGCTTGAGGCCGCAGGATCGTTTTCAGCAAGCCAATCAAGCTGGCCAGGAACCGCTGGATGCAGCCGCGGTCCGGAGATCGATTCGGTTGGGGGTGAACTATTTGAAGCAGGATCAACTGCGTGGCGGGGGGTGGAAGCAGTTTCGCGACTTTGATGGTGGTGTTACTTCGTTGGTAACGTTGGCGCTAATCAACGCCGGCGAACCGGTCAATTCGCCAGCCGTTGCCAATGGGCTGACCGTGATTGAAACGGCTCCCCGCCTGTTTACCTATGTGGTTTCGTTGCGCGTGATGGCGTTGACGGCCGCCGACCCCGAAGGCAAACGATACAAGAATACTGTCCAGCAGGACGTCGATTGGCTGATCAAGGCTCAACTGGACAACGGTGCCTGGTCTTATCAGGGCGGGAGAACCACCGGAAGTGGCGATGGATCCAACACGCAGTTTGCGATGCTGGCTTTGCATGAAGCCTCCAAGATTGGCATCAACGTCCCCGATCAGATTTGGAAGAAATCCCAGGGCTTCTGGAGAAAGGTTGCACAAAACGGGGGTGGCTTTGGTTACAACTCGTCTCACGATCAACCGCGAGGGAGCATGACATGTGCCGGAATCGCATCGTTGATCGTGATCAATGAACATCTGTTTGATCCCGAGGAGAACGCAGATGGTGGATTCGCCAAATGTTGTGGCAATCGGGAGGATGAGGATATCATCGATCGAAGTTTCGACTGGCTGGCTCAAAGCTATACGGTTCGCGGCAATCCTCGCGCCATCAATTCGCAGACTTCACAGCTGTATTTTCTGTATGCCCTGGAACGCGCTGGCAGGTTTTCTGGTCGTCGCTTTATCGGTCCTCATGATTGGTATCGGGATGGTGTCAAGGAATTACTGCGACTGCAAAAAGGCTCGGGTGCCTGGCGCGGAATGGCTGGGATTGGCGAGCAGGAACCGGCGATTGCCACCTCGTTCGCGCTGCTGTTTTTATCGAAAGGTAAACGACCGGTCGCGATTGGCAAATTCGACCACGGTGCGCCCGATTGGGACCTGCATCCGAGGGGCGTACATTACCTGACTCGGCAACTGGAAAAGGAATGGGATCAGAAGCTGAACTGGCAAACGGTTCGGGCTCGAAATTCAACGGTGAATGACCTGTTTGAGTCTCCCGTGTTGTTCATGTCTGGCAAAGACGCCGTGGGGTTGAATGACCAGGAAAAACAAACCCTGAAGAGCTATATCGAAAATGGCGGATTCCTGTTCGCCGAAGCCTGCCAGGGGGACGGCTGTCCTCCTGGCGAATTCGAACAAGAGTTTGCGTCACTGATGGGCGAGTTGTTTCCTGACAGTCAGCTGGAACCCCTGCCAGCCAATCACCCGATCTGGAATTCCCATTTTCCAATCTTGCCCAACCCGGAACGACCCCTTTCGGGTCTGCAGGCTTGTTGCCGAACTTCCGTTGTGTTCTGCCCCAGAAATCTAAGTTGTTATTGGGCCCTCGGCCAACGCGATGTTGTCGACGATTTGAACGTGAACCCAGTCCTGCGCAACCGCATTCGGTATACCCAGCAGTTGGGAGTCAATGTGATCGCTTACGCCACTGGTCGAGAACTAAAAGAAAAAGGCGACACGCCCACAATTGCCGAAAACCAGGCCCAGTTGCTGAACGATCGGTCGTTGATTTACCCCAAATTGAGTCACAGCGGAGGAGCCGACGATGCTCCCAACGCCTGGAAACGGATTCTCGAGGATATTCGCAGTGTTTCCGGGCTGGAAATCAACACCAACAAAAAGATGATCGCTCCGACCCTGGAGCAATTGGTGGACTATCCGTTCATCTTCATGCACGGTCGGAATCAGTTTTCCTTTACTCAGCAGCAGCGGGACGACATTCGCAAGTACCTGGAAAATGGAGGTATGATTTTTGCCGAATCGATATGTTCGTCCGCAGCGTTTACCGATTCGTTCCGTAAGGAGATGGCCCAGATTCTGGGTGCCGGCGTATTGGGCGAAATCCCTGCCAATCATGAACTCTGGACCGATCGCCGCTATGGCCCGACACTGGATTCAGTTACATTGCGGGTCAAGGACCAGAATGGCGATTTCAAGGATACGGTCACGGCGCCCAGGATGGAGGGCGTTGTCTTCGACGGCCGAATGGCGGTTATCTTCTCGCCGTACGATATCAGCTGTGCGATGGAGAACACAACGGTATCCAACTGTGACGGCTACGTGCGTGAAGACGCACTGCAAATTGCCAGTAACATCATTTTTTACAGCCTTCGCAGTGATGCGAATCAGAAACGACCTTAATGTCGATGACTTTCCAATCAACCGACAGCTCACCCTTGATTTTGCCCGCCAATGTGCGGGACGATTTTCCGATCCTCGATCAACGCATTCACCGTGATCGACCATTGGTGTATCTCGACAATGCCGCGTCTTCGCAACGGCCGAATGCGGTTTTGGAAGCGATGGACCGGTGCTACCAAACAACCTACGCCAATGTTCATCGCGGGATTCACTGGTTGTCCGAACAGGCGTCTGCCGAGTATGAACAGGCGCGTCGGAAAGTCCGCCAGTTCATCAACGCCAGTCATTTCAACGAGGTAATTTTTACGTCCGGCACGACGGCCGGCATCAATCTGGTCGCGCGCAGTTGGGGAGATCAAAACCTCCAGCCGGGTGACGAGATCCTGTTGACCATTTTCGAACACCATTCCAACATTGTGCCCTGGCAACAGCTCGCTGAACGCACCGGTGCCCGGATACAATTCGTTGACATTTCCGCAGATGGAATGCTGGATCTGCAAGACCTGCAACGGAAGATCAATGACCGGACGCGAGTCCTGGCCTTCGCGGCGGTGTCCAATGTGCTCGGTACCGAGGTGGCCGTCCAGCCGATCGTCGAGATGGCTCGGCAGCAGAATATTGTCACCGTCGTTGACGCCGCTCAGCATGTGCCGCATGCGTCGATTGATGTTCAGCAGTGGCAAGCCGATTTCGTTGCTTTCAGTGGTCACAAAATGTTGGGCCCGACTGGAATTGGGATCCTGTATGGGCGTCATGAATTGTTGCAGGCCATGCCACCGTTCCTGGGCGGTGGCAGCATGATCGATCAGGTTACCGTGGACGGGTTTACGCCTGGCGAACTACCGGCAAAGTTTGAAGCCGGGACGCCTCCGATCGTTGAGGCGATTGGTTTGGGGGCGGCGATTGATTACTTGGGACAACTTGGCCTGGATGCGATCGGCGCCCACGCCCGGACGTTGGCCCAATTGGCTTATCAAAAATTGGAATCGATTGAGGGTTTGAAGATTCTCGGGCCGTCAGCCGAACAGCGCTGCGGCTTGGTCAGTTTTGTGGTCGATGGCGTGTCACCCCAGGACATTTCGATTTTGCTTGACCAGCAAGGCGTCGCCATTCGTGCCGGTCATCATTGCGCCATGCCGTTGCATCAGCACTTGGGGATCAAATCCAGTTGCCGAGCCAGTTTCTATGTGTACAACACGGTCGAGGAAGTTGGTCAGTTCGTCGACGCGTTGCAAACCGTGTTGGCGAAACTGCGGTAAGCCAAGGTTGTCTTTCGCTCCGCGAAAGTTATGTAGCATGGC
>CAZJEK010000091.1:0-18151 GCA_964545005.1 uncultured Pirellulaceae bacterium | reverse complement strand
ATGCAACTTCAATCTGGCGCGCTGGTCGCCGCGACTTGGTCGGCTATACTTTTTGTCGCGGGACTGTTCCGCCTGCTGATACAATGTTTCCAATGATTTGAGCTTATGTCTGTCCCCAAAACGACCACCGCGACGATCATTCCCACGATGCGATATCCCGACGCCAATGCCGCGATTGAGTGGCTGTGCGAGACGTTTGGGTTCACTCGGCACTTGGTTGTGGAGGGTGACGAAGGGCTGATCGCTCACGCGCAGCTAACATTCGGTAACGGCATGATCATGCTGGGATCGGCTCGGAATGATGAATTTGGCAAGCAGCAAGGACCGGCTTCTGGTGATGATGTTGTGACGCAATCGCCTTACATTATCGTCGCCGATATCGATGATCACTACGCAGCGGCAGTTGCCAACGGTGCGACGATCGTCGTGGAGATCAGGGACGAAGATCACGGTGGGCGTTTCTATTCCTGCCGAGACCCGCAGGGGCAGTTATGGAATTTTGGCGATTATGATCCCTGGCAAGTTTGAGTTGTCTTCATCCTGTATTCGAGTCCAATCATGGCTGACCAACCTGTTTTCCAATCCGCGTCACCTTATCAAGGCGACGTTTTAGCACTTCCAGTCAAAGATCTGGATGCCGCGTCAGCCTGGTATGGCGAGAAATTTGGAATGACTGAAATTGAACGCACTCAGGGGCCATCGCCGGCAGTCATTCTGGAGCGAGATGGCGTCAAAATCGGTTTCGCAATCAACGGGCTGGATCCTGAACAAACCGGTGCTGCCATTGGAGTGACCGGTATTGAGCAGTTGAAACAGGAGCTCGAACGCAACGGGGCCAAGGTTTCGGAATCTCGAATCGACGAACGAGAAGGGCAACAGTTAAACGTATTCTTCGTCGTCGCACCCGATGGGCTCTGCTATTATTTCAATGAGCCGGTGGGGTAACCACAGCTTAAACTTGAACTTGGACTTCAACTTCAACTGGAACACCTGCTGAGCCGGGCTGATCCTCTTTCAGGATACCGGCGACGATCGTTCTTCTCCGCTGGGCCTTGGTCCAACCGCAACCAGCGCATAAAAAAACTGCCTGGACTTTGCATCCAGGCAGCTTTTGTTGTTTTGTTTCTTCGGACGGTGGTTACCGTCGAGCCGCAAGCATGCGGTTTCGCTTCGATCGACGCTCAGCACGCAGCCGAGCACGGCGCTTGGTTTCGCTGGGTTTCTCGTAAAACTCACGACGTCGCATTTCTTTCTTGATGCCGCTTCGTTCTACCAGTTTTCGGAATCGTCTGACTGCCTCCTGAATGGACTCTTTGTCACGTACCAACAGCTTTACCATTTTTTCTCCATTGAAACCATTGAGTTTACCCTCGTTTAAAACTGCGAAACCACGCAATACCCGTCATCAGCACACCGGCGAAAGCGCGCACCGATGCCTCAAATACTAACGGGTTGGGAATGATAGCGGTTTTAGCACCCGAATGTCTATAGTCAAATCGATGATTTGGTCGGATTTTGGGCCAAAAACGTGCCAGTAGCTGCCCGAAGCTTGCCCGGCGCAATTTCCCAGTTCCCCTAATCATTACTCGATTCAGCCAGCCAGACTCGCCAATTCTGAAAACCGATACAACCGGTAGTTCAGCCAATCAATATCTCCTTGGAACGTTTGGTGGCTGGTCTGGCAATCTCTCCCGTGGCGAGGCAAAGCTCAATATGGAATCAGCAACTGAAGGCGAGCCAATTTCTGATAGCCAACCGGTAAAACGCTCGACCGGTGAGGCCCCTCGCCGCGATCCATTAGAGGATTTGAGTCGTTTTGAATCGTCCAATGCTGACCTGGAGGGCTACGAGTTGGTCGCAGATTTGCTCCGCCGCCAGGATGAAGCGCTAGGGGAACTGGATCGGCTGAATCAGCGTATCGAAACGGCGATCGACGAAATCACGGCATCCAGAAACGAAGCCGAGACGGGTGACCGGGATTCGTTGCCGATGTCAGCGGATCGGCCTGCTCAACACGAATCGCAAGACGTTCGTCGGGCCGCTTAAGCGTTGAATCGACAGCGATTTCCTGGAATCTCAATGGGGGCAACGGCAACTCGCCTCGCTCACTGCGTCGGGAGATTTTGCCAGTGCCTACCGCGTACCTAAAATAAGAGCAGGCAACTGGCTCTTTCGGGTAATGCCTTCTTCCTGAACTGCATCTGAAGTTGGCTTTATTCTGGGCCGAAGGCCATCTGGTTTGCCCAGCCCAGCCTGCAGGGCTGGGGACAGTTATCAACTGTAAGGCAAACCGAAAGTCAAATAAAGAAGCCGGTCAATCTCGGTCAAATCGGATAAGTTCAGCTCGCAAGCACGAGCGATAGCGAGTTGCACCCAATTTCAATCTCGGCCAGGATCCTGAGTCCACCATCAAGCGGGTTACTCAAAACCCGATTCCCGTCGCATCGCTTCGTACTGCTGGTTGATGCCGATCTGCTTGGTCAACTCGCGCCACTGATCAGCGACCTCCCCCAAAACGTCTTCGGCTGATCGATCGGAACTCAGATACTCGCGGACCCCTTGGTCCAATAAATCGAGGTACCGTTGGCTGGACGGAATTCGCGGGAACATCAGTGTGATCGCTTGTTGGTGACTGCGCGCCACATCATTGACATATTGTTCCGCCAAATCGTAAGACAAGCGTTCACCGGTCCAGCGGACCGGGTCGGCCAACTGGCTGGCCCGGTGTACCCCGACTAACGGGCTGTCTGCCAGCAGTTGGCTGGACATCTTTGCGCTCGCCAACCAGGATGCCAGCTCCAATGCAGAGTACTTATATTCGGTGTTTCGCGTGACCGATACGACCAATCCTGAAAACCCGACCAGCTCTATTTGATTCTGGTCAGTTGCTGCGCGCTGTTTCCATTCCTGGCGATTGAACAGATAAAGTTGCCGCGATTCGGGCAGTGGGTGAATCGACAACCGTTCTCGCTGTTGGTCTTCGTCAAGGATATCGTTGGGCAACCCCTCCGTTTCGTCGGCTAACTGAAAACCTTGAGCTGGCCAGGTGATGGCTGCCAGAGATTTACCGGCCAGTGACAAGCGATAAAGATCCCGGGGTGCCATGTTGAGCGATCGTTGGGTCGCCAGCTGTTTCAATTGTTCAAGTGCTGCGACAAAAGGGGGGGAATCGATCAGGGGTTCCATCGTTCGTCGATCAAACACCGATGACAGATTGCCGCGGACGCGGACATTCGGGGCGACTCGAGCCAGCAGCGACCAGGCCGCCCAGCCTTCGGCCAGAGGGAAATCAATCCCAGGTTTGTCCAGCTGATCGTTCAAAGGGGTGTCAGCCAGGTCAATTTTCGGCAAGGCCGTCGCCCAGTCAGCCCAGGACGTTGGGATGTCGACGGTTTGATCTCTGAAAATCGATTCTTGAACAATCATCGCCAGTTGGGGATTGCCCAACGGCAAAGCGTAAGGTTTGCTGTCATACCGACCGATGTCACGGCGGTAATGTTCAAAATAGCTTTCTTTGTCAACGACTTCGCCGTTCCACAAATCGCGGTCATAGGCCCGAATCTGGTTGGTTTCTACCAGTTCCCCGATTTGCTGCGGCGGATAAACAACCAGGTCAACGTCTTTGGGAATCGAAAACTTTTCCTCGATCCATTGACCAGGCGAAATGTCAATAATCGTTAGTTTTCCGTCTCTTTCGGCGGACCATTGGCGTTTGATGCGGGAGCCCAACTCGGCATCGCCAACAATCAGCACTGACAATGGGTCGGGTGCGGGCATTGAGTCAGAGCCGTTGTCGAGGTCGGGTGCGGCATCGGGATCCGGTTTGCACCCACAGCAAGCCAACGTGGCAACCAGAAACAAAAGCCACACGGCAGCTGCTAGTGGCTGTCCCCCGGGACGTTTGAACTTCTTGTTGAAAACATCTAGCGAAGGTGAATTCTTGACAGGCATCATGAGAGCTTCTGTGAACTTTCAATGGGATCGCTCAATTCTACGACGAACGGCGTGGCAGGCAACGCGGGCCCGTTGAACCGACCAATTAAAGTCTGCGTTAAGACGAAGTATTTTTTTTTTTCCAGCGCGTAGTCTCAGGGATCGACCATCAAAGTGCTTCTCGTCCATCTTGTTGAACCAGGACATCCTGTCAAACCTTGGGTGAATCTTGTTGTACGCGGTCCATTCTGGGCAGGGATAAATGAAACGGGACAGAATGCACAAGATTAACATGATCATCAAGATCCGTTTCGTAGAAAACGATTCAATCGACAATTCAACCTGAGCGTTAACCAGTTTGGCCGTCCAAAAGTGCAGCCTCTCTACGAAAGGCGACAATCCCTTTTTTCGGCTAGTGGTTTGCCGTCTTCTCAAGCGAGCTGGAGGCTACTCGCTATGTCGCTGCTCAAGGGCGACCTCAATTCTGTCAAGTCCGCAGTTCGCTCAAGTCACGGCCGCAGGATCTCATGTCGGGTTAGTCCGGATGTTTGGTCAATTCCAATTAATCGATAGCTGCGTAGTTATTCCAAGGAGTCCGTCTGGTTGCGTCGATCAACGAAGCAGGGACGTGCGCGTGCTGATGACCCTCGGCGTTTGCAAGGTAGGCCCAAACACCCCATCTGTCCAATGCCGGTGGATGGGTACCGTAAATTCACTCAATTCAGACTTCACCATGGCCAGGCGAAAACAGCAAGACTTGCTCGATCGTTTGATTGACAGTTTTTCCCTCCGGGGGTTTCTGCTGCATCAGACGACACTGTTCGTGGCCGCAACCGCTGTGGTGATTGCCGGTGTCGTTTTTCTATGGCAAAACCACGCCGACATGATTGCTGACGAACAAGCATTCGTGTTGAAAGAAGACAAAATTCAGATCAACGATCCCCCCCCGTGGGCAGACACCGATCTAAAGGAGCTGATCGCTTCGGGAACAGATCACCAGCAATCGGTGCTCGATCCGGATCTCGTATCCAGAGCCGCCCACCGGCTACAACAGGTGGGGTTTGTCGAGCGGGTACGAGAGATCAGAAAAACGCGATCGGGATTGAACATCGATTTAGATTATCGCCAGCCGGTTGCTTTGGTTGAGTTCAGCACGGTAACCATTCCTGAATTGAAAGAGTTGCCTGAAGCTCCCGAACCATTGCTGGTGCCCGTCGACCGAGCAGGCGTGTTGATGCCGCGTGAGTTGCTGTTGCCCGAGGGACTGCCAGCGATTTGGGTTGGCTATCCAGTTAATTGCCGGGCCGGAAACCCAATCGACTTGAGTACTTGGGCGGATATCAATGACGTCCGGATTCGGCAGGCAGCCGGGTTGGCCGCTGCGATTCGCGTGGCCGATTCGCTGAACGTAAAAGCGATCGTCAGCTTCGACTCCTTTGAATCGACGCAAGATCCTGAATTTGAGCTTTGGCCGGAGATCAACACCTACGGCACGATCGTTCAATGGGGCCATGCTCCTGGTTTTGAAGTCGAAGGTGAGGCCTCTCCCGAGCAAAAGCTGAACGCACTGGTTGAGTGGGTCCAGCAGCAAGGCGACTTGAACCAGCCTGTATTGCGGGGCCGCGTCCCGATTGGCCGGCGGATCGACGTGCGATCGGGAGTGGCCAAAATCGTCCCGCTCAACAAGACAGCTCAAGCTAATCGCAAGTGGTTTCGACGGTGATTGATGCTGGGCAAAGCAAAAAATTTGCCTCTCTGCAATCGATAAGTTAACCGCAGAGACCCTGAGTTCGCTGAGAGCGCGCGACGTTCGATTCCGCTTGTTGCAAACTCGACGCACTCTGCGTCTCTAAGGTTCAAAGTCTTGCTTGTGCGAATCCGCACGCGTAGTGCGCGCCGTAGGCCCGATCGCTTCCGAATTCGTTCAAAGTCGGCCATAACGGCCGGGAACGGGTAACAAATGGCCCGTTTCGCTGAGACATAACGTCGCGATGGGGACTGGCATCATGTTTGCGTGGCGTGCTCGACGTGATCTAGATTGCGGCAACCACGCCGGCGTTGAATGAAGATTATTAAGGAAAGACGAAGTCATTTATGAGTACTCTTAATCCTGCGCAGGAGGCTCAGCAGCCAGGACAGTCGACACGGGCATCCTCCAAGCCAGGTTCGTTGGACAGCTTTTCATACGATGACGACATTGTGCGAATGTTTGCTTTGGCGACGTTGGTCTGGGGGCTGGTCGGGACGCTGGCTGGGCTGATCGTGGCCGTGCTGTTGGTGATGCCTCAGTTGACGTTGGTGGAATACATTTCATTCGGTCGGCTCAGGCCACTGCACACCAATGCGGCGATCTTTGCATTTGCTGGAAACGCGATTTTTACGGCCGTGTACTATTCGACCCAACGGTTGTGCAAAGCCCGAATGTGGAGCGATCTGTTCAGTCGGCTGCACTTTTGGGGCTGGCAGTTGATCATTGTTGCGGCGGCCATCACGTTGCCGCTGGGGATCACTCAAAGTAAAGAATACGCAGAACTGGAATGGCCGATCGATATTGCGATTGCCGTCGTCTGGTTGTTCATTTTCGGCACCAACTTTCTGATGACGTTGTTAAAACGTCGTGAGCGTCACTTGTATGTCGCGCTGTGGTTTTACATCGCCACCATTGTGACCGTCGCGCTGCTTCACGTTTTCAATAACCTGGTCGTACCGTCAGGGGTCCTCAAAAGTTACCCGATTTATGCCGGTGTCCAGGACGCGATGATGCAATGGTGGTATGGCCATAATGCAGTTGCGTTTTTCCTGACGACCCCGTTCCTGGGATTGATGTATTACTTCCTTCCCAAGGCTGCAGAACGTCCGGTTTTTTCATACAAGCTGTCGATCATTCACTTCTGGTCCTTGGTGTTCATCTACATTTGGGCTGGACCTCACCACTTGCACTACACCGCGGTTGCGGCTTGGGCGTCTTCGCTGGGGATGGTTTTCTCCTTGATGCTGTGGATGCCCAGCTGGGGCGGGATGATCAATGGTCTGCTAACGTTGCGAGGAGCCTGGCATCGTGTCGCGACTGATCCGGTACTGAAGTTCTTCGTGGTCGGGATTACTTTTTACGGCATGTCGACGTTTGAAGGCCCGATGCTGTCGATCAAAAGTGTCAATGCGTTGTCGCACTATACCGACTGGACCATCGCCCATGTTCACGCTGGGGCGTTGGGCTGGAACGGTTTCATGGCATTCGGAATGTTGTACTGGTTGTTGCCGCGCATTTTCCAGACGAAATTGTGGAGCGAAAAACTGGCGACCTGGCATTTCTGGTTGGGGACCCTCGGCATCCTGTTGTACATCGTGCCGATTTACGTCGCCGGGTTGACTCAAGGATTGATGTGGCGAGCCTTCACCGATGGCGGCTATCTGCAGTACCCCGATTTTGTGGAAACCGTTAACGCGATTTTCCCCATGTGGTGGGCCCGCGTTGGTGGTGGAACCCTGTACGTGGCCGGGGTGGGGATGTTGGCCGTCAACTATTACATGACCTGGGCAAGCCGTCCGAGTCAATATGAAGTGCCCGTCATCCAGGCGGCACCGTTGTCCAAAGAGTTTACCGATCCGCCCGTACCTGAATCCAAATTGAAGCATGCTCCGGTTCTGGAGACTGCCAAGAAAATCGACATCTGGACACAGGCGCACTGGCACCGCGTCTGGGAGCGATTGCCGGTTCGGTTCACGATTTGGGTTACCATTTCGGTGGTGGTGGCATCGCTGTTTGAGCTGGTGCCGACTTTCATGATTCGGTCCAACGTACCGACCATTCCAACGGTCAAGCCCTACACTCCGCTGGAGTTGGCTGGTCGCGATATCTATATTGCCGAAGGTTGTTACAACTGCCACTCCCAGATGATTCGTCCCATGTTTGCCGAAACGGAACGATATGGTCAATATTCGTTACCCGGTGAGTTTGTCTACGATCGTCCCTTTCAGTGGGGCTCGCGCCGAATCGGTCCTGATTTGGCCCGCGAAGGTGGTCGCCAGTCAAATTACTGGCACTATGAACACTTCCGCGAGCCAGGGTCCATGACCGAAGGAAGTGTGATGCCGGCCTATCCACATCTGTTGACGTCGGAGCTCAACTTCTCGACAATTCCAGCACGAATTCGTACCGTTCACTTGTTGGGAGCCCCTTACGATGCCGAAGTGCTCGACAACGCGGAAGAAGTGGCCTTGGAACAGGCTCGCGAAGTCGTCAAGGTGCTCGGCGAGCAGAGCGGTGAAGGCGGTCCAGGCCCTGGCACCATGATGGGCGATGTTCCCATCGAACGGACCAAGGTGATTGCTTTGATTGCTTACCTGCAACGTATGGGGACGGATTTAACGGCCACACCGGACGACGAAGCAACGGCCGAACAAGAAGCTGCCGCTGCGGTTGCCCCGGTAGAAGGCCAGCCGGCGAATTCAACTGAAAATCAACCTGACACCTCTGATTCAACGCCGGAAGGTGTTGACCAGGCGGCAGATCAACCGAACACCGAAGGGGAAGGTACCCCATGATCAAAAAATTGCTATCTGCGTTAGACTATGGTCTGTTCGCTGAGATTGCTTTGGTGATGTTCGCGGTCGTTTTCGTTGCGATCGTTGTTCGAACCTTGTTCATGAAGCGCGAAGACACTAAACAACAAGCCGAAATTGTTCTGGATGAGCAACCGGAGAAACAAGTATGACTGCTGAACCGACAACCGACACGATGCCCCACGATCCCCTGACCGACCACGCGTACGATGGGATCCAGGAATACGACAACCCGTTGCCAGGATGGTGGAAGTGGTTGTTCGTTGTCACGATCATTTTCTCGCCCATCTACTACATGTATTTTCACATGGGTCCCGAAGGGCGATCGATTCACGATAAATACGACCAGCAAATGGCAGACGTTTTCGAATTGCGATTTTCGGAAATTGGGGTTCTTGAACCCAATAAGGAAACCATTCTCAAGTACATGAACGATGAGAAATGGGTTTCGGTGGGACAAATTGTCTATACCACCAACTGCGTCAGCTGTCACGGGAAAGAAGGCCAGGGGAACGTGGGGCCTAACTTGACCGACAACTATTGGAAGAACGTTACCTCGGTTGACCAGATTGCGAAAGTGATCGATCAAGGTGCTGCCAACGGTGCCATGCCGGCTTGGGGGGCGCGCCTGCACCCCAACCAGGTTGTGCTGACTGCTGCTTACGTTGCTTCTTTGTCAAAAAACCCCAAAGACGGTAAGGCGCCGGAGGGAAGGCTCGTCGAGTCTTGGGAATGATTTCCAGGTTTCCTTGCTGAGCCTGATGAACTGGTTCAGCATCGACCAACCCGGAAAACATCTCGCACAAGTTGGCCATCAAGGCACACTGGCAGCAGCTGGATCCCATCTGCGTCGGATCGTTCTGTTGTGGTAATTGGTTGTCATTGCCTTTCCGGATGCGCCACGGTTGAAACCTGTTCGAAGCGTGGTTTTGTTGTGCTTCGAAGAATCGTTGATCGAGATTTTTGCGGCGGTTGATCGCCGGGAAGATGAATCATGAGTCAGTTTTTGGAACCCGAAGAGCACGTCCTTAGTACGCTGGAACGAGATGGTTCGCGTCGCTGGTTAAAGCCGAAGCTAAGCCATGGAAAGTTACTCGAACGGCGTCGCTGGTTCGCATACTTCCTGATTATTGTGTTTACGGCCGTTCCATTTATCAAAATTGGTGGCAAGCCGTTGCTGCTGCTGGATATTCCGGCGCGTGAGTTCACCATTTTTGGTTTTACGTTTCTGCCTACCGACACCGTCTTGCTGGCGATTTTCATGGTCGGCGTGTTGCTGACGATCGTGTTCTTTACGGCGATGTTTGGGCGTGTCTGGTGCGGCTGGGCGTGTCCTCAAACGGTTTACATGGAATTTTTGTTTCGACCGATTGAGCGATTTTTTGATGGTACGACGGGGCGTGGAGGTTACAAAAAGGACGTGCCGGGCTGGCGAATCGCGGCCAAGTATGTGGTCTATTTTGTCGTCTGTTTCTACCTGGCCAATACGTTCCTGGCTTACTTTGTTGGTGTCGATGAATTAAAAGTCTGGATCACTCAATCGCCGCTGAAGCATCCGGTGCCATTCCTGGTGATGGCGTTTGTGACCGTCGCGATGATGTTCGACTTCTGCTTTTTCCGAGAGCAGTTATGTTTGGTGGCCTGCCCTTACGGACGATTCCAGTCCGTGTTGCTGGATCAGAACAGTCTGATTGTGGCCTATGACGCCAAGCGTGGTGAACCTCGGGGAAAGAAACGCAAGCAGTCGGCGTCCGGAAAAGGTGACGCTTTGCCAGTGATGGGCGATTGCATCGCGTGCAATAAGTGTGTGACCACTTGCCCGACTGGAATTGATATTCGCGACGGCTTGCAGATGGAATGCATCAACTGCACGCAATGCATTGATGCCTGCAATGAAGTGATGGCCAAGATTGGCGCGCCGCCTGATTTGATTCGCTACAGTTCCCAGGCCCGCGATGCGGGAAAATCGAAAAGCCTGTTGCGTGCCAGAACGATCATCTATCCGTTATTGTTGGTTGGGATTGCGACCGCGTTTTTCTCGGTACTCTATTTGAGCAAATCGTTTGATGCCGTTGTTTTGCGAGAGCGAGGCGTTCCGTTCACAACACGCGACGACGGCCAGATCATGAATATGCTGCGGTTCAAGTTGACCAACCGAACGGACGAACCGATGACGTTGGAATCAGAAGTTGTCGCGCCAGAGGCTGGAACGCTGGAGCTGGTGGAAGACGGTTATGTTCTGCAGCCTCGCGAAACCAAAACCTTCCATGCCAGCGTGAGCACGCCTAAAGAGAGTTTTAAGATGGGGCGGGCGGATGCGGCGGTGAAGCTGACGACCAAAAAAGGAGTCAGCCGTACACTGCATTTCCGCCTGATTGGCCCATACAATTAGAGCGTGATCTGCGACCACGGGTCAAAGCGGCCAATTACTTGATTTAATTTAACAGCCATCCAGCTAACATGTCTGACGCAAAACTTGACACACCGGCAGTTCACCCCAAAGAACGATCCGCTCAATTGATGTGGACCGGTTTCATCGTCGCTTTTTTTGTGCTGCAGGCGATTCTGTGGGCCGTCGCGATTCGGATCACCTCCAACGATCCGTCGCATGCGATTTTGCCCAGCTACAGCCAACCGCCAGAAGAATGGGCCAGGCAGCAGGCGTTAAAAAACGCCAGTCAAAAATTGGGTTGGTCGACCGATTGGAATCTGGAAGCAACAGATGATGTCCGCGGGCGGCAACGCCTGACGTTGACCATTGCCGATGGGAAACAGGCACCCATTGAAAACGCCAGCATTGAGTTAAGGGCATTTCACAAGGCGCGGGCGGCAAGACCACAGGCTGTCGTGATGACCGAAACGTCTCCCGGACGGTATGAAGGAATGATTCTGGTACGCAAGCCGGGAGTGTGGAAGCTGGAAGGCGTAGTCAATCACAACGATGAAATTTTTGTGATCGATCAGACCCAGACTTTTGATTCGACGCTGCAACTGACGCACCCTCCGAAACAGGATGGCTAGATCGCGATGTGGGTTTTACTTTCTGCCGTTTTCGTCGCCAGTTTGCTGGGTAGTTTGCACTGCGTGGGGATGTGTGGTCCGTTTGCAATGCTGGCCAGTGCCAATCCGGATCAGCGGCAAACGGCGATCGTGCCCGCAGTCGCCTACAGTAGTGGCAGGTTGGTGACCTATGCGTTGGTGGGGCTATTGTTTGGCGCGTTAGGGCTGGCGATCAATCAGGGAGCCGCAGCTGCGGGAGGTTGGGAGTTCGCTGAAATTCAGCAAACCGCAACCATGTTGGCGGGCTTGTTAATGGTGATCGTCGGCGTGATTGCCATGGTCCGTTTGTTCGGCGTCAAAGTTCCACTGCCTTCGTTTGCTGCTCCTGTTCAGCGTTGGCTCAGTCGTTGGTTTCAAGTCGTCAAGCAACAGCCGCCCAAGCGAAAGGCGTTCCTGATTGGAGCGTTGAGCTGTTTGATGCCCTGCGGTTGGCTTTACACATTTGCGATCGTTGCGGCCGGGACCGGTAGTCCACTGTGGGGAACGCTGGTGATGGTGTCGTTCTGGGCCGGTACCGTGCCGATCTTGTCGGCATTGATCTTGGGAGCCGGTAAGCTGACCAGTACGCTCGGTCGTCGTGTCCCGTACGTGATGGCTGGATTGGTGATCGCGATCGGCATTTTTACCATGGTCTACAGGGCTCCCGTCGATTTGTCCGATCAGTCGGTGCAAGCGGCGGGTCAGGTTGACGGATCCCTGATGGGCAAGATGAACAACCGCGACGCTACCGGGGATGTGCAACAATTGGTCGACCAGGTCCGCGACGTTGATCAACAGGAATTACCTTGCTGTCACGGCGGCGACGAGTCTGAAAAATGAGTCACTCGGATAGGGAACCGGACCATCCTGCCGAACCCGCTGCCGATGCCGGACCAATCGATTGCGATCACTGTGGCTTACCCGTGCCAGCTGGCCTATATGAGCCAGAATCGGATCGTCAGTTTTGCTGCCAGGGATGCAAGTTTGCGTACCAGTTGATTCACGAACATCAACTGGAAGCGTTTTATTCGATGGTGCGGCGGGAAACCGATGGCGCAGCGTTACGCCCGTCGGCCAAGCCATCGGCTGAGTTTTCGGAATACGACCAGGACGCGTTCCTGCAGCGATTCGGTCGGCAACTGGATGACCAGGAAGCTGAAATCAACCTGGTTTTGGACGGGATCCATTGTGCGGCCTGTATCTGGTTGATTGAGAAGCTGCCGCGGATTCTTCCCGGTGTTCTGGAAGTCAAGCTGAACTGGGCCAAGAGAACGGCAACGATTCGTTGGGATCAAGAACGTGTGTTGCTGTCGCAGATTGCGGCTTGCCTGAGCCAGTTGGGGTATCGCCCGCACCCGGTTCGAGAAAGTCAAAAAGAGAAACTGCGTCAGGCGGAAAACCGTCAACACCTGATTCGCATCGGAATCGCTGCTGCCGCCGCCGGTAACAATATGCTGATCGCAACGTCGTTGTACCTGGGAATGTTTTCGACGATGGGCGCTGGCATGACGACATTCTTGCGGGTGTTCAGTTGCGTGATCGGGCTGGCGGCGCTGATTGGACCGGGACGCGTGTTTTTACAAGGAGCTTGGAGCGCTGTTCGAACCTGGACCCCACATATGGATTTGCCGATTGCGCTCGGTCTGTTGGTGGGAACGATCGCGGGTCTGGTCAATACAATTCGAGGTGCCGGCGAGATCTATTTTGATTCGCTGTCGGTGTTGATTTTCTTGTTACTGGTGGGGCGCTGGATTCAGTTTCGCCAGCAAAACCGGGCGGTCGATGCTGTCGACATGTTGAGCCGCTTGACGCCCCGGACGGCCCACAAACTAGTCGATGGCCGGATCGTGGAGACGTTTCTCGACATGATTGAGGTTGGCGATCAGCTGGAAGTTCGTGCGGGCGAACTGTTCCCCGTGGATGGTGTGTTGATCGATGGGCACACCAGCGTCGATGAATCCATGTTGTCCGGTGAATCCAGATTGGTTCTCAAGCAAAATGGGGACAACGTTTTGGCCGGGACTCAGAACCGACGTTTGACGGTTGCGATGGAGGCCAGAACCACCGACAAAGATTCGCGACTCAGCAACCTCGTAACACTGGTCGAACAGGCTTCTGCTGAGAAACCTGAACTGGTTCAGTGGGCCAATCGGATTGGAGGTTACTTCGTAGCGGCCGTCTTGATGGCTGCCGCGTTTACGTTCATCTTCTGGATTCGATTCGACTCCTGGATCGCCGTTGATCGGACGGTCGCATTGTTGATCGTGGCTTGCCCCTGTGCCCTGGCCCTGGCAACGCCATTGGCGATTTCAGTTGCACTCGGGCGGGCCGCCAAGCGGAAGATCATGATCAAAGGTGGCGATGTGCTGCAGCGACTGAATCAGCCGGGAATGATCTGGTTGGATAAAACCGGAACCTTGACTGCCGGTGAAATGGAAGTTGTCGCCAGCCACGGAGACCGTGACTGGATTCCACTGGTCGCCGCCCTGGAGGCCAACTCAATTCACCCGGTTGGCCGAGCGATCATCTCCTGGGCGCAGCAGCAATCGCTGGACGGGCAAGACTTGCCCGACATTGCTGAATTCGAAATTGAGCATTCAGCCGAAGGTGGGTTGGTTGCGCGGGGGCCAAATTGTGAGGTGCTGATTGGCACCCGCAAGTTACTGTTGCAACACGAGTTGAAAATTGATCGGCAATGGGATGCAGCCGCGAATGAGGTGATTGAGCGAAGTTTGTCACCGTGCTGGATTGCCGTCGACGGTGACGTCAAGATGTTACTGGGGATTGGCGATCGCTTGCGAACCGATTCCCAGGAAGCGATCGATCGATTGCGATCTCAGGGATGGCAAGTTGGCGTTTTGTCTGGAGATCATCGTTCGATTGTCGATCAAGTCGGCCAGCGACTGGGTGTTCCCGCTGAATTAACTGTTGGCGGCGTCGTGCCCGAAGAAAAATTGGAAGTTGTCCGCGAAAGTTTGATTAAATATCCCACGGTGGTGATGGTGGGTGACGGAGTTAACGACAGTGCCGCGCTGGCCGCGGCTTCGGTGGGGATCGCGGTTCACGGGGGCGCCGAAGCCAGTCTGGTGGCCGCGCCTGTCTATCTGGTTGACGATGGACTTTCGCCGATTCTAAATTTATTGGCGATCAGTCGCTCCAGCCGCCGCACGATGCGAGTCAATTTGACGATTTCCTTGACGTACAATCTGGTCTTCGCCACATTGGCGTTTCTGGGTTACATCAATCCGTTGGTGGCAGCGATTTTGATGCCGATCAGTTCGCTGACTGTCGTTGCGTTGTCAATGACTTCTGGTGCGATCACTGATCCTGTCGAGCCACACCGGAACGATCAAATTCAATCGGGCGCAACATCATGAGTGTCGTTTATATCGCCTTACCCATTGCACTGGTCATTGCCGCGATCGCCGTTGTAACCTTTGTCGTGCAAGTCAAATCGGGTCAGTATGATGACCTGGAGACGCCTCCTCGGCGGATGCTGTTTGATGATGTGGAGGCTCCGACGAAGAAGCCGCCGCAAAAGGATCCGTCAGATGAGGGTGTCGACGAGCCTTGAGATTGTGGACTAACCGTAGCAGTAGCAGCGTCGCGATCAGCCAGACAATGGCAACTCCGATCAGCACACCATGGTCCAATACGGCCCAGCCGGCCAGCAAGATCAAGGACGCCACGACTTCGGCCAGCGGCTTGACGAGTGCTTTGTTGATTGCGATCGCGCGACGCCGCTTGCCCCGTTTGATTTTGGTGTACAGCATGTTCAGCGTGGTATCGTGAACGCTGCGGCGCCAGATTTCCATCGATTTGGCGATCGTCGTACCAATCATCATGAATGTGATCCCGGCCCCGAACAGAAATAGAGTCCCGGTTGCCAGGAACACCACGGGCATGAACAGGATCGCCACCCCATAGCGGCCTCGGTGCAGTAGTCGATCGGCCACGACTGCCTGAACCAGCAAAGTCAGGATTCCGACCACGGCATAGAAGGTTCCAAAATAGCGAGCTAACCGGATTTCATCGCCTGCATAGAAAATGTTCACCGTCGATTTCCATTCGAATGCGACCAGCGTCAGCACGACCACTTTGGCGGCGATCAACAGACCGATCAGAAACTGAAACTGCTGCGAGTTGGCGTAACGTTTTCTGGTTGCCAGCGTTTTCGGTTTTTTGAGCGCACGCCGCTTCACTTCGGGGCTGGGAACGGCTGATCTGAAAATCGGTCCGATCGCCATCACGCCCAGGACATCGGTCAGGGCTGAAATCAACAACCAGCTGCGTAGCGATAGCAATTGGGCTTCGAATCCTAATAGCGTCCCGAGGATCGTGCCGGCCAGCGGAACGCCTAAACCGACCCGAGCCCACGAGCGACGGCTGGAGTGACTGCCCAGCGTTTCGTTCATCGCCGACACGATATTGATCGCATTGATGCAGCCTTTGATCTCGGTCAGCAAATAAATTGCCCCGATCAGCCACAGCGAATGGTGGAACGCGGGTAGCAAAGCCCAACAGACGAATGTCAAAATGGCGAACGTGATCCCCGACAGCCTTAATGTTCGTTTCAGTGAAAAGTGAGTTGTCGCGTAATGCCAGGCACTGGCGAGGATCGCTGTACTGATTCCCGAGAGAACGAAAATCAGGGGTAAGTTGTCATTCCCGACTCGAGACAGGAACAAGCTATCACCCACCGAACGCGCGATCGTATACGAGCCAGCGACCAGGAACGAGTAGGTCAACAGACGGATGACGGCCGGGCGTTCTAAATGAGGAATCTTGCTAATCACAGGCGAGTGGACCGGTAGTAGGAAGCAACGATAACTGTAATCGGAACCAGCGGCCGGCATCGGCTTGCCGGCCCGTTCAGCTGGTCGGAAAAAGCCACAAAATCATGACAGTTGTGCGTCTGCTAACGGTCTGATGGAGATGATCTCGCAGGACAGTCGTTTAATCCCGATCCGGCGATGGTTTGGTATCATGCATTAACCGGACGCATTCCACGGCAGGCTGACAAGCCCGGTTGGTCTGAGGCAATTATCGGGTTTTCTGCACGGCGTGCGCGCGGTACCGCACGGTTGAGTAAAAGTTTAGCTCGATGCCGTTCAGGAATTCCCGTTTGTTCGCCTTTGGGGCCTTGGTCGCAGTGGCATACAAATTGCAGCCTCAGACCAACGATTGACCAGACGGGGCTGAGAATTGAATTTATCCAAGACAAAGAGACTCGAACATTCGCACAGCCCAGAGGCGATTGAACAGCGGGTCAACGGGAGTGATAAACATAGTTACCTGAAAGACTTTGTTTACGGAGCGATCGATGGCGTCGTCACCACCTTCGCGGTCGTTTCTGGCGTTGCCGGCGCTGGGCTGCAATCGGAAATCGTCATCGTGTTAGGACTGGCGAACTTGCTGGGAGATGGTTTCAGCATGGCGGCCAGCAATTTTCTCGGTACCCGTACCGAGGATCAGCAACGTCAAAGAGCGCGAGAAATGGAGCGTCGGCATATCCAACACGTTCCCGACGGCGAGCGTGAGGAAGTGCGGCAGATCTACGCCGCAAAAGGGTTCTCCGGCGACGATCTTGAACGCGCGGTGACGATCATTACGTCTGACGAAGAACGGTGGATTGATACCATGCTGGTCGACGAACTTGGCGTTGGTTTGCAGGGCCCCTCTGCACTGAAGGCTGCGGTGACGACGTTTGTTTCTTTTTTCATCGTTGGTCTGCTGCCGTTAATCGTGTTCCTGATCGGGTTTATCTATCCGATGGACAACAACACGATGTACTTGCTCAGCACATTGATCACAGGACTGGCCTTCTTCCTGGTCGGAGCAGCCAAATCGTGGTTTGTCGATCAAGCCTGGTATTGGTCGGGGCTGGAGACGCTGTTGGTGGGGGGAATCGCGGCGGGATTGGCTTTCCTGGTAGGCGTGATGTTACAAGGAGTCGTGGGTTGACTGGCCTCTGATTTGCACTCACCCTTTATTGCTGCAACACTGCATTCGCCATTGATTGAATCAAGTGATGGAACAATCCGATGATCAAACACCACAAAATCCTGTGCCCGGTCGATCTGTCTGAGAACTCGTTGGCCGCAATCAAAGTGGCGACGATGTTGGCCAAACAGACCAATTCTCAGGTTGTGTTCATTTACGTCGCTCCGCAGTGGCTTCCCGAAGAAGCGATGTTTGGGTCCGAGTACGTGCAACAGGTCGTTGAAGAGGACAAGCAGGTTTTCGAGGGAATCAAACCTTACGCTGAGGACGTCGAATACGAAAATCTGCTGGTGCGCGGTAATCCGGGACCGGAAATTGTTCGGCATTCCAAAGATTGTGATATGGTCGTGATGAGCACCCATGGGCATTCCGGCGTGATGCGGTTGTTGTTGGGTAGCGTCGCACAGTACGTGATGCGGCGAGCCGACTGCCCGGTAATCAGCGTTAGAGTACCCCATTTCAAACCAACCGAGTCTGACCGCGAACAGGTTAAAGCCGATCCCTACGTAACAACGATCATGCGGCAGGTTGAACCGGCCAAGTCTCATGAGTCGATTGCCGAGATTCTGGACGAATTGAACACGAAACCCCAGTCCATCGAGGATACCGGCGC
>CAZJEK010000090.1:0-18252 GCA_964545005.1 uncultured Pirellulaceae bacterium | reverse complement strand
AATGACGATGCCGAGTTTATAGCCTCAACTTCAGAATTGCCAGTTATGACCGAAGGATTTAGAGGGCGGACGCACTTGGGAAAGGTCCATTGCGGTTCTCGAGGGTCTTGTGAATGCGAATTCGTTCAAGAATTCAACCAGCATTTTTGTGGTGTTCCGGACGGCGGATGGGAGCCAGTCAAGTATGACACGTACTTTCCGATCGAAGGGGCTGAGACGTGTATCATTTGGGGTTACGATGAAGATTTTTAAAATGATGCCTGCCTGGTTGATTTTGCTTGTCAGCACCCTTCCCGGCGTCCAGGCGTCCGGCGCTGGCCAGCAAGACAACAGCGATGCTGCAGAAGTATGCAGTATTTTTGAAGCAGTCGAAGCAAACTGTCGCGCTTGGCGTCAAGGGGACGTCTTGTTTACCACGCGGCGCGTGTATGATACTTCCGCTGTCGTCGATGGCCAAATCCTAGGTCAATTGGAGGGTGTCGAATCCGTCACTCGAGTGGTGTTCGATTACGATGCCGGGCTGTTTTTCTTCGCCAAACTCAGCTTTACGGACGTAGAACGGTTTGATGATGAGTCGCCAACAGCGATCAAAAAAACCGTCTTGTCAAGCTGGATTTGCACGGGAAAGTCCGGCCAGGTGGCCAGGTACAATCCCGGAAAAAAACGCACGTTGTGGAATCGTGACCAATTTCCTGCGGATCAGACTGTCTTCCTCACCATGATCCAACAACCAGATTTACGTGGTTTTTGGTTGCATCGGAAACCAACGTTGCACGGTCGATCACTGGGGTCCACGACGCTGGCTTCTGGCAAGGGGTTTAGATCGGCAAGTGAATCGGCTGATGAACTGAAAATTGTATTTAACGTCGAAGAATCGAATCCGGTTCCAGGAACGATTCCCCAATCGTCCATTGCATTTGACTTGGAATCTCTGATGCCCACCCGGTTCCGGCGTTTTACCAGCCGAACAGACGGAGTCGTCGCTCAAGGGCCCAGTTTCGACATCCAATGGCAACAGATTAACGGTCTGCAAGTTCTCGCTTCGGCTAGTGCCCGGCGATACCGTGGAATCCCTGGCCGAGAAAGAAAGGAACACGGACCTGAATATACTGACTACCGATTTCATTGGTTTTCAGTCAATCAACCAATCGATCCAGAGCACTTCCAAATTGAGCTGGTGGACCAGCGAGAGTTGCTGTTGGAAATGCTCGACCCCGTCAAATTGAAAGCTGATTCGTTAATGCCTAATTCTGTTAAGGAATAATTTTGCATCAGACGATCAAGCTTGACGAAGCAACTTTTCGTCCAGTCACGCTCATTGGCAACGTGTCCAATTGCGCAGCC
The DNA here is from genome assembly GCA_964545005.1 of uncultured Pirellulaceae bacterium. Classification (GTDB taxonomy): domain Bacteria; phylum Planctomycetota; class Planctomycetia; order Pirellulales; family Pirellulaceae; genus Mariniblastus. Next base: position 16,908 of record CAZJEK010000090.1, on the reverse strand, counting down.
GAGACCCATTGAAGCTGGTTCTCGCGCGGTGACTTAAGATGCCCGGTCACTGATTCGGCCTGATAGCAATCCAGCGTGATTCGATATTTGGTAACCGCATGTTTGATCCGCTGATCGGTCGCGACTAATGCGGCATTCAAACCAGTGGTTTGTTTCAGCTGCCCAACCAGCTGCGGAATCGCCAGCTGTTTCGCATGGTGGCCAACGGCGGGTTTGGACCGCGCGATTTCGAAACGGGGAAAGTCCCACAACCCCTGCCACCGTTCGCCGGGAGCACATTGGCGAACAAGATATTTTCCACGCCGCGGCACAATGATCACGGCTTCGTGCCGATCTTCGTACTTAATCTTTTTTGAGCTTGCCGGGATCTGTTCATGCAAGCCTTGTTGGCCGGTCGGGCACCAGTCGCGTACCGGGCAAATCAAGCATGGTGGCTGTCGGGGCGTGCAGATTTCGCTGCCCAGTTCCATCAAGGCTTGATTGAAATCACCGCAACGTTTCTGTGGCAGTAGCGATTCAGAAAAGGCCCACAAACGTCTTTGATTTTCGCTCGACCGAGGATCGGTCTTTAAAGCCATCAACCGGGCGAAAACGCGAATGGTGTTACCTTCCAGAATTGGCAGTCGCTGGTCCAGCGCGATCGACAGAATAGCGGCCGCGGTATAGCGGCCAATGCCTGGCAACGCCAACACTTCGTCATAGGTTTCCGGAAACTTGCCGCCATGCTGTTCGGCAATCACCTGCGCCGCCGCGTGCAACTGGCGGGCGCGACGGTAGTACCCCAGTCCTTCCCAATGCTTGAGTACATCGGCTACATCGGCTGCCGCCAAGGCACTCACGTCCGGAAAGGAGTTCATGAATCGCTGATAATAGTCGATGACCGTCGCCACCTGGGTCTGCTGCAACATGATTTCGCTGACCCAGATTCGATACAGCGTTCGATCCGTCCGCCAGGGAAGCTCGCGTTGGTGAGTATCAAACCAACTCAGCAACCGGCGACGAAATGCAGCACGCGACCTGGCGTCTCGCAGTTGCTCTGGCTTCGACATGCTTACGATTACAGCTCAGTTGTACAAACGAATGGTCGCCTTCTGCCATGCGGAGATTTTCACGCAGACGCATAGGAGGGAACCAACAAGCAATTTCATGATGGACTATCTCGACCACAGAGGCACAGAGTTGAACAAGTCTCTGTATCCTCTGTGTCTCTGTGGTTGTTCCTGGCTGCCCCGAAAAGAGCTGGCTACGTCCCGCTGTGCCAAGGATGAGACCAATTCAATCAGGCACCCGAGCTCAATGCCAATCTCTCCGAGGCCGCGACAGGCACAAACTATTTAGCAACGATGTTGACCAATTTATCGGGAACCGCGATTTCCTTGAGAATCTGCTTACCAGCAATCAGTTCAGAAATTTTGGGTTCCGCTTTGGCTCGCGTCAACAACTCCTCCTTGCTCAACCCACGCTCAACATTGATCTTGGCTTTAATCTTGCCCATGATCTGGATCGGGATTTCCACCGACGCGTCGACGGTCAAGGCTTCATCAAATTTTGGCCAGGGTTGGTAAGCGAGGCTACCGCTGTGGCCCAACAATTTCCAGAATTCTTCACTAATGTGCGGTGCCATCGGAGATAACAACAACACAAACGATTCCATGATCGAACGAGGCCGTTGTGACTGCTTGGTAAAGAAATTGACGAATTCCATCAATCGAGAAATCGCGGTATTAAACGAAAGCGACTCGATGTCATGGGTAACGGCCTTGATCGTTTTATGCAACATCCGAGTCTGTTCGTCGGTCGGTTCATAATCGCCAACTTCAGGCGAGAGCTCAGTTTTTTCTGCGTTCTGATCCACGATCATCCGCCAGGCGCGGTCAAGGAAATTCTTGACACCGTTGACTCCGTTCATCGACCAGGGCTTTGATTTTTCAAACGGCCCCATGAACATTTCATACAACCGCAATGCATCGGCACCGTACTCGGCAACCACCACATCCGGATTGATCACGTTGCCGCGACTTTTGGACATTTTGTGGGCCCGGGAATCGACGCGGATGGTCGGATCGGACTTGAGTACGAACACATCACCAGACGATTTATCGGAGGACTTTTCTGCTTGCTCTGGTTCCAACTTGACTGCATGCAACAATTCGCCACTGGAGCTGAGCACTGGTTTCTTTTCGTCGTTTTCTTCAACGAGATCGGCGGAGACATACTGTTCGTCCGCGTCTCGATAAGCCGTGAATTCGACGTCGCCGAGGATCATGCCCTGGTTAACCAATTTTTGAAACGGTTCGTTACAGCTGACATAACCGCGGTCGAACAAAACCTTGTGCCAAAACCGGGCGTACAACAAGTGCAACACCGCATGCTCGGCACCGCCGATGTACAAATCGACTGGCATCCATTGCCGTTCCAATTCAGCGTCGACAAAGCAGTCATCGTTTTTGGGATCGATGAATCGCAAATAGTACCAGCAGGAACCAGCCCACTGGGGCATCGTGTTGGTTTCGCGTTTGTAGCGGACACCGTCAATGACCGGGTAGAGCCATGAGTCATCGGCTTTTTCCAATGGCGGCTCGGGACGCCCGTGCGGCTTGAAATCTTCGAGGTGCGGTAATTCGACTGGCAAGTCGCTGGGCTCGACCGCCCGAATCATGCCGGTCTTGTTTCCAGCTTCATCCAATTCGTGCAAGATCGGGAAAGGCTCTCCCCAGAATCGCTGCCGGCTGAACAACCAGTCCCGCAATTTGTAGTTGACCGCGGCCTTGCCCATTCCTTCGGCGGCCAACCATTCGGTAATTTGAGATTTGAATTGCTGGGTGGGCAATCCGTCAAAATCCTGCGAGTTGATCGCCGTCCCGATTCCGGCAAAACAGGCTTCACCGGCAATCACTTTTTTCGTATCGACGTCCGCATCGGCAGGAGGTTGCACGACTGGCACGATGTCAAGATCGTAGGTTTTGGCGAAATCAAAATCTCGCGTATCGTGCGAGGGAACGGCCATGATGGCTCCCGTACCGTAGCTGGCCAACACGTAGTCGGCGATCCAGATCGGGATCGGATTACCATTGACCGGGTTAATCGCATGGCTGCCGGTAAAGACGCCTGTCTTGCGGGTCCGATCATCCTGGCGATCCCGCTCGCTTTTCAAAGCCGCATCCTGACAATACTTTTTGACAGTCGCCGCTTGATCGGCGGTCGACAATTGGTCGACCAACGGGTGCTCGGGCGCGATCACCATGTACGTCGCACCAAACAAGGTATCCGGCCGAGTGGTGTAAATCCGCAAGACATCGTCAGCCGGCGTTTCGGTAAACCCGCTGGATTTGCGAGCCTGCTTCCATGACTCAAGGTCTGCCTGGGAACCAATGAAAAAGTCAACCTCGGCCCCCTGGCTGCGACCGATCCAATCGCGTTGCAATTTTTTGATCCCAGTTGGCCAGTCGACTTGATCGAGATCCTGTTCCAAGCGATCGCCGTAGGCCGTGATGCGCAACATCCACTGTCGCAACGGCATCCGTTGAACAGGATGGCCACCGACTTCTGAAAGCCCATCGACGACTTCTTCGTTGGCCAACACGGTACCCAAAGCTGGGCACCAGTTCACCGGCGCGTCAGACTCGTACGCCAACCGGTAGCGGTCCTGATACTTACGAATTTCTCCTTCACCAGCCTCGCGAACTTTCTCGGGGATGGGAAGTTCGCTGATCGGACGTCCCCGTTGCAATTCGTGATCAAACCAGGTGTCAAACAAGACCAGGAAAATCCACTGAGTCCATTTGACGTAATCCACGTCGGTCGTGGAAACCATGCGATCCCAGTCATAGCTGAAACCAAGATTTTTTAATTGGCGAACAAACGTTTTGATGTTTTTTTCAGTGAATTCGCGGGGCGATGCATTGTGCTTAATCGCGTGTTCTTCCGCTGGCAAACCAAAGGCATCGAACCCCATCGGGTGCAGGACGGTCATCCCCCTCATGCGCGAAAAACGGGAAACAATATCGGTAGCGGTATATCCTTCGGGGTGCCCAACGTGCAATCCCTCGCCACTGGGATAGGGGAACATATCCAACGCGTACAGTTTCTGCTGGGCAGGCTGGACTGGCGTTTTGAACGTTTTATGCTCTTCCCAGAATCGTTGCCAACGAGGCTCGATTTCGGTCGGGTTATACTCAGGCACCGGAAAATCCTTGAAATTCGGAACATGAATCGATGACCCATCGCCAAAGTGCGGAGGTCAGCGTTTGTGCTGTAACAGACGCAACTGTTTGAAATGACTCGATACGCCCGTCAGGGTTCAGGGCGTTATGGTAACAGATAAGCCCCAAATGCGGCAGGACCGAATCGCCCCGTAAAAATCGCGGCCAGGCTCACAAATTCCGAGCACAAGCGGACCCGAAATTGTCCCATTCTGGTAAAATCCAGCCTTTAATTATTTGAAACAAAACTGGAAATCATGGACATGATTCGACGACATCCTCGGCTGCGACTGGTGGAAGAAGAACGTGAGCTGATGCGTGCCGCCGGACGCTTTAACGCCGAACTGATGGACCATCTTCGCCCGCATGTGAAAGTCGGGGTCAAGACGGCTGAAATTGACCGGATCGTCCATGAGTACACGCTCGACCATGGCCACGTGCCAGCCTGCCTGGGGTACCCGGGGGAATCCAACCCGTTTCCCAAAAGCTGCTGCATCAGCATTAACGACGTCATCTGCCATGGCATCCCCGGTCCGTATGAGTTGCAACCTGGCGATATCGTCAACGTTGATATTACCTCGATCGTCGACGGTTGGCACGGCGATCAGTCGGAGACATTCCTGATCGGCGAAGCCGACGACATTTCCGACCAGGCCCGCAAAGTGACGCAGTGTTCATTCGATTGCCTGCACCTGGCCATCAACGCCTTGACGCCTGGCTGTCGTGTTTCGGTGATTGGTGAAACGATTGTGGATCACGTCAACCGACACTATGGATTCGGAGTCGTTGAGAAATACGTGGGCCATGGCATTGGGGCCAACTTTCACCAGCGCCCCAACATCCCGCACGTCCCCAGTGCCCAATCCCGACGCGATCGACTGTACCCCGGCGTCTGTTTCACCATTGAACCGATGATCAATGGTGGAACCGAAAAATCAATCTGCGATCCGACCGACGGCTGGACCGTGCGAACGCGAGACGGCCAACTTTCGGCTCAGTTTGAACACACGATCCTGATGACCGAGGACGGCCCCGAGGTGCTGACCGAAACCCAGAATGGACCGAAGTTCGGGTTTCAGTTTTGAGGGATTGGGATTTGAGATCTGAAATCTGAAATTTGGCATTTCAAATTTGACCCAAAACTCAGACTTACTTCTCCTCCAGCAACTTGACCATCGCCTCGCCCATCGCCTCGCCGATATTCATGTAGGTTTCGGCATTGCCTCCATAATGACTATTGGACGCGCCGCCCTGGCTGAGCGGATGGGAATAGACCGTTGCCACATTGCCTTTGAATTCGGGATACTTACCTGATTCACCATCTACGGCCAACTGGGCTTCCAAAATCAGCCCCTCATTGCCAGTGGCTCCTTTTTCAGTCTGCCCCAAGGTCGCACAAACAAACTTGGCGTCGGGAGCATCGAAGTCTTTCCGCAGTTGCTTAATCAATTGAACCAGGTTTTTCTCGTAACGACTGGCATGACCAGCGTTATAACGGTCCTTGTCACCCTGCCAGAAAAAGAAACCTACAATCTCATAGTCCTTCGCGCCGGGATAATATTTGGGCAACTCGTCCAGCACTTTCTTGGCCCTGGCAATGTCGCCGTCGTACTGCATCCCAGCGTACCAGCCGATCTTTTTCGGTTCGGTTCCCTTTTCCCAGCGATCCGGCGATTGCTTGTAACCTGCGTAGGTCCAGGTTTTCCCTTTGTCCTCAAACTCGAACGATTCGCTACCCGGTGGCAACAGGTCCCAGCCTAGACTGCGATTACCAATACAACTTTTCAAAATCATCACCGGAGCCTCAACAGCTTCACCGACGTGATACCCGATTCCAATCTCGGGTCCTATCTTGCCTTTGGAAATCGTCATCCACTCATTGTTGAATTGCCGAGCATTGCCATCCCCGCTGCCCATCACACGAACGTTGCGAACATCGTTTCTAACCGTCCAATCTCCCTCGTCATCGATAAGAAACGGATACAGGCCTTTTTCGCGAACAGCATGTTCCAGCGAACCTTCCGGCTTATCCTTGTTGGCCTGAATTTTGCCAAAACCCAGCATGTTGGATTGGCCCAGCAAAATGAAAACCTGGACAGGTTGGTCCATGTCTGCCGGCTTACCATCGGGGTCCGGTAACTGCGCGCAGCTCACGGTCGGCCAGATCAAGGAAATATTCATCGTCAGCGCCAAGCCGACCAAAATTGCGAATCGTGATGTTGGCAGGGGGAATCGCATCGAATCTCCTTAAATAAATGAAACAGGTTTTGATGTAGGCTCTGGACTTTAATGGGGGTTTTCGGATAGAGCCTAAGCCAGTCGTGTTCAGATTTTAAAACATGTGTGGGCGAGGAAATGGAAACCCGACGCGTGAGCGAGGGCTACACCGATGCGTGTTTTCCCCTCGCTTACGCGTCGGGTTTCCAACTTGCGCAACTCCTGAAATTGCGAAGTGGTCGTTCAAATGAACAAACCATTAACATCTACCCTTCCAGAAAACTCTTGATTGGACCAGTCTGGTCAATGTTCAACGCGACATCGAGAGCACCATAATGATCAATCGAATTGCCGTAAGCATTCAGCAAAGTGGTGTACCAATTGCCCAACGTCTGATGGCCTTCGGCACCATACTTGGGAAGCCGAATATATCGTCTTCCCAGATTCAACCGCGTGTTGTCACCCGCTAATACGACGAAGGGCCATTCGCCACCGCGACTATGATGCGTCTCTCCGTTGTCGGGAAAATAAAACAACATCGTATTGTCGAACATGGTGCCATCGCCTTCAGGAACACTTTTGAGTCGGGTCACGATTTGATCGATAACACGCATGTGCTGCTGGCGAATCTTTTCCCGGACCTCGACCGCACTGAACTGAGCGACGGGTTTGCCGTGCCCGACATCATGCTGATTCACATTCTCACCTTCGATACCTGGTAAACCGGTGTACCCCGTCCCCAACTCATCTAACGTGAAGGTCACGACGTTGGTCAATCCGGATATCAGTGCCGCGAGTAGTATCTCAGTATGCCCGGCCTGCCGATCAACCGTAGAAATCGTCTCGGCGAGATATTTTGGATCGAGGTCGGGCAAGTGCTGGCGAATGATGTCTCCCATCGCTTCGACGCGTGCGTTTCGCTGGCGAATCTCCTGCAAGGCGTCGGCATAATTGCTGACCTTGGGATGTTCGTGGCCCTTCAACCCTGACGCTAAATCCTGATGTTTGCTGGCGACAAAAGCCAACATACTCTGTTCCAGTTCGTAGCTTGCCTGTGCTTGCTGATCGGTGGCCACTGACTTGAATAACTCTGCCATCGCGACCTTGGGCGAACCAAACGCAAAGTTGGGCTGTTGTGGTCCGCGAGCAGAGAAACCTTTTTCAATCCCATTGATGTTCCCCCGGGAATTCCCCCCGCCTTCGGGGAAACAGGCCAGTTCAATATGCTCCAGCGGGGAAGGAAACATCTTGGCCAGCTCAAAATCAACCGTTGCCCACTTGATCGAACTCAACTGCTCATTGGCTTTGAATGCGCCCAACGAGGAACACCAGGTATGGTGTCCGGTGGTGCACATCTTCCCAGACAATCCTTGCAGGATCGTCAAGTGATTTCGATGATTTGCCAGCGGCCCCATCCAATCAGGCAGATCATGTTGATCCAAGTCAACCTGGAAGGCAGCTTTACGTTTTTCCTGGTCCATCTGGTGCTGATCGAACGACGGAGGAACCAGCGATTCCGGCAGGAGACCGTTGCCCTTGTGCAGGAAAATGAACCGCGTCGGCAGCTCTTGACCAACCGTCGCGGCTTGAGTCATTCGGGTCAGCCAGGGCAGGGCACAGGCACTAAGGACTCCGGCTTGCAGGAACGCTCGTCGAGAATTCATTCTTCGTTTCCTTGAATTTCAATTGCTTTACGGTATCGGAAGGAGTCCGACGACAGCAACGAGACAACGACGGCTTTGAAGCTGCCCCCACTGGAAAGGTAAGCCTGGTCGGCATCGATCAGTGTTTGCGAATCAGACAACATCTCATTGCGGCCCATGAAAAAGCGAAAGGCATGACGAATGATCGATTGCCGGACGCGTCCGGACTGAGACAGTCGATCAATCAGCTCAAGCGCATCTTCCACCGGGCCATCCAGGTCTTCATTTTCGGTTCCCCAAAGTGCGCCACGAGTATCAACGGCTTTGGTCTGGTAAGTATTGGCACCGTTTTTCTTGGTGGGCTTGGCAACCAGGTACTCTGGCGACTCCAAAGGTTCCTCCAAACGATATCGACCGAAGTCATCAAAGGCCTCAAACGCCAACCCCAACGGATTCATCTGGCGATGACATTTCCAACACTCAGTCGCCGTCGTAACCAATTCAACCCGCTCCCGTAGTGTCTTGTGCGGATCGTCAGGAATCTGAGCATCGACGGTAATCGGCACATCGGGCACTTTTCCGGCCAGCAGTTTTTCGCGAATCCAGCGGCCGCGTCGAATCGGATCCGTTTGAAAGTTTCCCGAGTGAGCAATCAACCAGGCAGGATGAGTCAGCAGTCCTTTGCGGTTTTCAATCTTAAACGGTTGTTCGACGGGATAGTCCCAGAATACGGTGTCATCCAGTCCGGTAAAATCTTCCTGCAGTCGCCGACCATAGCGAAACGGGTCAGGGGTCGGCGGCAAATTGTAAAACGGAGAATGGTTGTAGGTATAACCATGGGCGAAGGAGGGCGTGGTAAATGGCGTCCGACCTCGGCCCAACGACTCACGGAAATAATGCATGTACCGCAAGAACTCGCGTTTCTGCTTGCCTCCCAGAATCCGCAGACTTTTTTGCGACTTGATGAATTCAAGATGATCGGCAATCACCTGCTCGGGATTCTTCTTCCAATCGGTGTCTTTCAACCGATCATAAGTGGCTTGCCATTCAGCGATGATTTGCCGACCAGTTTCATTGTCTTTGTCGTGGTAAACGAAATACTGGTCGGTCGTCAACAATTGATCGAAGACGTCCTGGTCTTGTTCAAGGGCAAAATCAACGATGCGATCGGCCTCTTTGACCAGAAAACCGGGCGTCCCCTGCGTACCTCTGGAAGGATTCTGGTAATAGCCATCGCTGCGCTGAATATCTTTGAACACTTTGGTGGCGTTGGGGTAACCAAAAAACTCTCGAAAGAAACGGACCAACTTGGGATGAGTGCTGACGTGGGACCGCATGTTCTTACCGCTCAACGTCGGATCGACCGGCCCGGCCAACCCCTCATCGTCCGCCAGCAGTCGTTCAACTTCCCGGCGATAGTCTTGCTGCGTTACCAATCGCCCCTCGTGCGCGGACCGAGTTAACGTTTCATCGGGCCCCCGATCGCCCAATGCATAAGCGATCGCGCGGGCGGCTTCGTCGGGAGCCAACAGCTTGCGTCCATACTCATCGGTGTCACCGGTCCCAAATTCCTGACGATACAGGAACTCAGATTCCAACAGCACGCCTACCAGCATCTGCCGAAGCCCCAGTCGATTGCCACCGACCTGAATCCCCTGACGGGTCAATTCGAGATACCGCTTCGCTTCTTCATCGGTTGGCCGACGATGCAACACGCAATCAAATTGCGCCACGATTGCATCCAACAGCTCCTGTTCAGACGGCTGAGACTCGTGCTGCACAATCGTTACAAATTCAACCGGAGCATTCGGAGGATACCAACGGTCCTTGGGATTGGGAAAGTTTAACGTTCGCCGATCTTGCCCAGCATGTACGGCCGCGAAGATTTGCTTGTCAGCGATCCACTGCGCGTTGTTCATCATCACAATCAGATGCCCACCGTTGAGCGCCGCGGTATCGTAGTCACGGACCCCTGAGTGATCCGGAAGCACAAATGGATTGGTCACCCCGTAAAAATTCAGCTGCCGCTGTCGACCTTCCAAACGAAACACATCGTTAACTCGTTCGTGAAAAATCTGGGGACTAACCAGCCAGCGTCTTGCCGGAGTATAGGCCGCCTGTTGGACGGTCCCGTCAAACAGCATTTCGTGATCGACGTAGTTTCCCGAGGCCGGCTCACGAAGCTTGTCGTCCAGGTTGGATGCATCTCGGGCACGCAATTCGGTGCGAATCCAGCTGGCCAACGCGTCATGGTCCAGCCGGGATAGCCTGCCCGCATCTGCAGGTGGCATCAAGCCAAAAAACAGCTGATCTTGAGCCCGATTCAATAACGCCAATTTTGCCGCTGACGACAGGTCGCTAAAACCGTCAAACCGGACGTCCGCCTCGGCTGACTCGCCAGAATGGCAATCCGCACAAGAGCTCTCCAGAATCCGCGCGATGCGGGGGGGCAAGTCGAGCGATTCCTGTTGCGCGATCAGCGGTTGCTGAGACTGGTTGACAAGGAAAACCAGGACAAACAGGTAAACAACAAAGCTGGGGCGACGCCGTGAGCTGGCAAATCTTCCTGACGATGCTACTGGACCTTTGTCGGCCCCCTGGTTTCGGGAGAAGCAAGAAGTCAGTTTTCCGGTGCAATTGATCGCCAACAAGAACGGCTCCGATTTTCAGGTGAGACCCTCTAATGATAACCTGACGCGCAACGAGCCTCAAAAAACCAATCAAAATTCGTTCACCAGCCATTTTCTGCCGTATCAGACGGCGACTCGCGGCTAAACCGCCTGCTGGCAGGATTCGACTTGAGTGAAAGTCGCCGTTTCGCTAAATAATTACCGTAAATCCTCTCTCCGCGGCGATCCTGGGCCTCCAGAACAATCTCGTGGACCCGTGTTGGTTAAGAATCAAGGATGATTCGGATGGCCAAAATACATTTGTCACGTCGGCTTCCGCCGACTATCAACTCCTCGATAAGTGCTTGTCGAGCTGCAGGCTGGGTCGTCCTGATCGCGTTTGCATCCACATTGGTACCGACCGCGTGGGGCCAGCCCGAGTCACAATTTCCCTACGAGGCATTGGTGTCACGGGAAAATGCGGTCGTCAGAAGTGGCCCTGGCTCGGTGCACTATGGAACCCAACATCTCAATCCGGGCGACACAGTCGAAGTTTATCGCCACGATCCTGGCGGTTGGTTGGCAATCCGTCCTCCCCGCAACAGCTTCGCCCTGGTCCCCGAGTCAACCGTCGAGATGATCCGAGAAGGAGTGGGCAAAATCGTCGTCCCCGATACTCGCGCCTGGACCGGAACCAACCTGGCCCCCGTCGAACGTCCGCTGTGGCAAGTCAAACTACGTGCTGACGAAGAAGTCGTTGTACTGGGCGAAGTTTCCTGGCCCGATCCCAACGGGCATTCGACCATCTGGTATCAAATCGAACCACCGGCCGGCGAGTTTCGCTGGATCCACCAAAACGATTTACGACCGCTTCGCGACCAGCTTCCAGCCATCAGCCAGCCTAATCAGATTGCGACGGGGGAACAGTTTTCGCCAACACGAGCGAAAGCCGAATCGAATTCACCCGTGGACCAAATGCCGAGCCCAGATTCCGTCACTGCTCCCAACACCATCGTCAGAGACCTGGCGCGAGATTTGGCAATGGATTCGGAGTCGCCCATCGGTTCCGGTTTGAAACACGCTCCTTCGGCTTCCGACGCAACCATTCAGGACTCCGCCGTTCAATCTGCGGGGCACAAAGTGGCCGTCGCCAATCCGATCATTACCGAACCGCAGGACAACAGCGGTATCAACCAGGGCTGGCGACGTTCAAAACGAGCGTTGGCGGAAGCAGGCTTGCCTCCCTCAACCTACACCCAAAACAACACGGCCTTTGATAGCAATCGTCGTTCGGAATTTCCCAACACAACATCAGATCACCTGGCGGCAACTCGTGCTGGCAGTCTGGCAGGAAACACTCCGGTGCGGATTGCCGACGCCGATTTGGGAAATCGGGCAATGGCAGCTCAACTGGATCTGGCTCGAAACTTGAATCCTCCAAGTTTCGTCGACCGTCACCCTGGCTCGCTGGCCGAGGTGGAAGCTTTGCTGACGGCAGAAATGGTGAAAAGTAATCCCGGTCAATGGCAGCTATCCGATTTGGCTGCGGCCGCATCGTCGCTGCGTGACCCCAATCAGCCAGCCAATGCCGTCTGGGCCGATCGGTTGTTGGCCAAGATCAATCGCTGCCAACAAATTCGCGCTGGTTTCCTCCAATCCCAGTCGGGCCCTGCCAACGAAACGATCTCGACGGGAGTTTTGGCTATGGGCAATGCCGACTCGATTTCGAACGATATCTCGACAGAATCGACGTTTGACGCTGTCGGATGGCTGAACGTACTTACTCGAAATCAGGGAACCGAACCACCGCAGCTGGTCCTGCAGGACGCGGCCGGAAAAATCACTCACCTGATCGCCCCAGTGCCTGGGCTGAATTTGACTCGGTATCTGAAACAGCGAATCGGAGTCAAAGGACGGCGTGGGTATCATCACGAACTGCAGCTCAATCACGTCCTTGTAGAGCGGGCGTACCCCATGCCAGCGCGTTAGTTGCGTTCTTTCCGGTCTGCGGCCGAACTCACTCAGTTCGCAGAAACCGGAGATTACCACCCTTGGAGATGGCTATCGCCCCTCGGGCATGTTCGCCTGCGCTGCGGGCTCTTATCAAACGCCCGACGAAGCTCCTGAGGAACGTTATCGACCGATAAAACGGCCTCGCGGCGTAACTTTCCTGTTAAAATACGTCGATACAATTTTTGAAACAGGGAGCGACAATGTCTGGATGCTCAGGCACCCGAATCACCTGGCTGCTGATACTGGTGCTCGCTTTGTCATTGGGATGCGGCAAGAAAGACCAAGGGACGGGCAGCGATGCCAAAGTCCCGAATGTAAAATCGGTCGACGGGGTGCTGAAAGTTCTGGTGCAGTCGAACGGCACGATCCTGATCAACGGGCAAACCGTGTCAACCAAAAACCTGGACGCCGTGATCAGTAGCTCCGGCAAGGTCAATGAGATCTGGTACTTTCGTGAAACGCCTGATGACGAAACCGCTGGAGCTGTTTCGATCAAGGTGCTAAGCACAATTGAGAACCGGGGGCTTCCCCTGGTGATGTACCTCGACGCAGACTTTAAAGTTCCTGCCGACGCGATTTGGTAGTCCCCAACGCGTTTTGCAAACAGGCAATGGTCTCGGGCATATTCAGTCCGTTTTTACCAAATCCGGGAACGGCACCAGCCGCTTCGGCGTCTGATTGTGCGTCGGCATAATTCGAAACCATCATGACCGGAATATCTGCCATTGCGGGCTCGGATTTAATTCGTTTTAACAGCTCAATCCCTTCAGTGCCGTCGCCATCGAGAATCCGATTTACCAACACCAGGTCGTAATCATCCTGCTGCAGCGCTGAAACCGCGTCACCATGGGTCAGAACACGTTCCACGACAACGTCAAAGTTCCTGGTCAGCATCTGTGAAATCTGCCAATTGTCGATGTCGCACTGACCAACATCTAAAACTTTTTGGGGCATGCTGATCTACTTTTTTCGAGCCGGCTTTTTCCGAGTTTCCGTTTTCTCTGACTTGGTAGTCTTGCTGGCGGGCTTTTTCTTTTTGGTTTTCTTGGCCTTGGCTTTTGCCTTGCGAGCAGCAGCTTTTTCCGGATCAGTTATGTGGCCAAATTCTTTCTCGAAGTCTTCGCCATACTGATCGTCCTGCAAATCGTATTCGCCCTGAATTTCTTCTTCGAAATCGTCGTCAAATTCTTCGTCAAAGTCGTTGACGTCGAACTCATCGAGAACCTCCAAATCCAATCGATCAACCGCAGGAGAAAGCCCGTCATCGATTGCGAGATCGTCGTTTTCTTCACCGTCATCGGGTTCCATCAAGGGATCGACCAGATCATCATCATCGGACATTGGAAAACTCCAGCTAGGTCGGGGACCAGGGGTTGCAGGGCAGATTTTGAACTTGTTAAGGGTAGGTAGAAGGCGTCAATTGTCAACCCGCACGTGACATTTCAAAGGTCTTTCCCGAGCTTTCCAACCGGTCGGACAACCCCTACAAACAAACCAGGGCGACCGTCCCAAACAAAACTGGAGCTTTCCCGTGGCGGGCGATTCGAATCGGTCGCCAATCGACCTAGGCTTTGACTGCAACAAGGCTTTCTCACCCGTGTTGAAGCAGGATCCGAAGTTTTCGGGTCCTGCTTTTTTTATCCATCACTGGGATGGCAAAAAGTATAGCCAAGCTTGCTGCCAGCGCGGCCAACGACCGTGATATCTACGGTCAGGTCGTATATTCAGAATTAAATTTAACGTAATCAACCGTTAGATCGCTGGTCCAGTGCCGAGCAGTCCCCGGGCCGCCACCGACCAACAAATCAATCTGAGTCTCAAACTGGTTTTTCATGGCTGCACTGACAGAGGTTTCATCGAACGCCATCGGCTCCCCCTGATCGAACAACAGGTGTCCGTTAATGGTCAGTCGAGTCCGAGACAGTTCCATTGCCTGTTCGCTGTAACCGGCCGCCGAGACAATTCTCCCCCAGTTCGGATCGCCACCGGTAATGGCCGTCTTAACAAGATTGCTGGCAGCAATGGTGCGGGCAATCTGGTCAGCAGATTGATCCGACGCAGCGCCGGTGATCCTGATTTCGACCAGGTGCGTCGCTCCCTCGCCATCGGCGGGAATCTGTTTGGCCAATTCAATGCAGGCTTGATTGAGCGCTTCCTGAAACGACTCACGCGCTTCCAACTGATTCCAATCAACCGCGGAACCGGCAGCACCGCTGGCCAGCAACATCAAAGCATCATTGGTGCTGGTATGACCCTCTACCGAGATTCGGTTGAACGATTGCTCGGCCGCAATGCGGACCATTTCCTGGGCAACCTGGGGATCAATTTTGGCATCGGTGCAAATGACCGCCAACATCGTTGCCATTTTGGGGCCAATCATCCCCGCCCCCTTGGCCATGCCCGCAATGCGGACGGTAGCACCTGCATGACGCAGTTGCGTCATCACGGTTTTGATATTCTTGTCCGTCGTGGTAATCGCCTGCGCTGCCCGCTGAAATCCATCCAGCGAATGCTCCGCCGCATCCACCAGGGAATCAATCCCCGGTTTGATCTTGTCCATTGGCAAATGGCGACCAATCACTCCGGTTGAAAGTACAGCAATCGATCGCGGCTGGGCGCTGATTCGGTAAGCCATCGCGGTGGCTAACGCTTCGTTATCTTCCTGACCCTGCCTCCCGGTGCAGGCGTTGGCATTGCCCGAGTTAACCACCAGAGCTCGAAACTGGTCCGTCGGCGTGATGTCCCGATTCCAGTCAATACTGGCAGCGCGGACGACATTCTGAGTATAGACACCGGCCGCGACGGCTGGCTCAGGGCACGCGACTAACGCTAAATCGGGTTTGCCCGATCGCTTGATCCCACAAGCCAGCCCGGCAAATTCAAATCCTGTTGGCAGTTCCATAAATTCTTTCTGTCAGGCCAAGGCCGTCGTTTCTGCACAGCCGATCATCACGTTCAGATTCTGAACAGCTGCTCCACTGGCTCCCTTGATCAAGTTATCCAACGCGCTCAACACGACGATTCGCCCCTTAACTTCGGCAGCGTGCAGGTCGCAAAAATTGGTCCCGGACACATGCTTGGTCGCAGGCAAATGCTCGACCAGCCGAATAAAAGGTTCCTGTTGATAGTCCTCACGCCAAGCATCGCAAACCTGACTCACGCCAACCCCGGCTGCAGGTTGAAGGTAAATCGTCGACAGGATGCCCCGATCCATCGGTGTCAGATGAGGAGTAAACAGGACGCTGGTTTTAACCGAAGTAGCCCGCTCCAAAATCTGCTCCATCTCCGGCATGTGGCGATGAGTTCCAAGGCCGTAGGCCGAGATCGATTCGTTGCATTCGGGATAGTGAAATTTTAGATTCGCTTTTCGCCCAGCACCAGAAATCCCGGTTTTCGAATCCACGATGATCGAATCCGGCTCAACTAATCCACGCTTGAACAATGGCACCAGCGGAAGCAACACAGAGCTGGGAAAACAACCGGGATTGGCGACCAGATTTGCTGATTCGATTTCATTACGAAACAGCTCGGGAATGCCATAAGGCACTTTCCCAATCCGATCCGGGTCTGGATGGGTGACTTGATACCACGACTCAAAAGTTGGCACGTCATTCAAGCGATAGTCGGCACTGAAATCGATTACCTTGACACCTGCCGAGACCAGGGCCCCGACAATTTCAGCCGATGCGGCGTGCGGTAGACACGAAAACGCAACATCGACCGATTGATTGAAGGAATCCAAATCAAACGGTTCCAATCGCAAATCGAAAACGCCGTTAAGCGCTGGATGCACCTCGGCCAAGGGTGGGCATTCCGGGTCGCGGGATGTCACCGAGACAACCTCGACCTGAGGATGCCTGGAAAGTAGCTTTAACAGTTCAAAGGCAGTGTACCCACTGGCTCCCACGACACCGACTCGGATCATTGTTCCCCTGTTTGATTTAATGCGGGATCGGAAACTGCCAAGACAGCCTGGTAGCCTTCAAAGTTCGCAATCGCCCTCAACTTGATCGGCTGTTTCGCCAAGTGTTCAAGTGATTTTGTGTACTGTTGCATCAATTTAATCTGATCAACGATCTTGTTTCGCTGCTTTTTCAAGTCTTCGTTTCTGGTATCTGCTGCCAGACGCTGCTCAGCAATCAACCGGGCTCGTTCCAGCTCCTGCAACAATGACGACAGGTTTCTGGCGCTAACCGGCTGAACGCGTCCCTGTACGATCAGCAT
>CAZJEK010000089.1:0-18299 GCA_964545005.1 uncultured Pirellulaceae bacterium | reverse complement strand
GGCCATTGGCCCGAGTCCGCGAGGTGTTTGGGCCAATGCAATCACGGCCGAATCGGCCATGCTACCAATCTTTCGCCTGCCAATGGCTGATTTTCAACGTCTACAGGTACTGGCTCAATGGCCCGCCACGGGCAGCCATGGCGTCGACTCGCTTGGTGACTGCTGGATCTTCTATCAGCGGCGGGGCGTGGTGAGGTTTGATTCGGGCATCAATGATCAGGCTGCCTCGGCATCCCCAGTGCTTGTCGACCATTTCGGCTCCCACGCCGGTAATGTCCGCTGCCGGGTTGGAGCGGGTGAACACGACCCACAAAAAGTTGTTCAATGATTGAGCTGTAAACTGACTGTCGTCAACGATCACGATCAACGGGAATTGGCCAGCATTGGCGTTACCCTCCAACCCTTGGGCGAACTCATCCAGGGATGAGTCCGGTCGAAAGGGGGGACCGTTGACCGCCAGAACACCTGGCAAACAGAGGCGAGGATTGTCGAAATCGGCCGGCAAGCGTAGTTCGGCTGGAATTTCAGTCGGCAGGGATCGACGCGCGGGACCGGCTGCGGCGATCACCACTTTCGACCCTTCGTTGAACCCCGAACCGGAGTAATCCAGCGTATCGATCGTGGTGCGGGTCTGGAAATGTAAATCGCGCGACCAGTCAACGCGCTGCAGGCAGTGCACGAGAAAGGATTCGATATCGTGGATGTCCAGGTTGGGGGCAGAGGCCTGATCGAGGATCCACAAATACTTGGCCAACGACATTTGCCCTTGTCCGAGGATCGCGTTGGCTTGCGTCAGCAGTTCCTGGGGAGCAGACGTGTCCTGGTAAGGAACGTAACGTTCGCTACCGATTGCTAGCAGCAATGGGTGAACGCCCGCCGCATCGACGGCATTGACGGCTTTGACTCCCGGTAACACGGTGGGAATGACGGGCCCGGTCAGTTCATGGATCAGTTCCCCGAACACCGTATCCTCCTGGGGTGGACGCCCCACGATGGTGAACGGCCAGATCGCACCGCGGCGGTGGTAGACTCGGTGCACATTCAAGACGGGAAAGTCATGCTGCAAACTGTAGTATCCCAGGTGATCGCCAAACGGACCTTCGGGTAGTTGTCGTTTGGGATCGATTGTCCCGCAAATGCAAAAATCGGCGTCGCCATAAATTGAGGCGCCATCCGGTTGCCGAATCATTGGAATACGATGTCCGGCCAGGGCGCCAGCAAACGTCAACTCCGACATGCCTTCGGGTAACGGCATCACGGCGGCGACGGTCATGGCGGGATTTCCGCCGACAAACACGTTGACGTGAAATGGCAGGCCCGCATCCAATGCGGCCCGATGATGGACACCGATGCCGCGATGGATCTGATAGTGGATGCCAACTTGCCGATCCGGCTGATACTGGTTTCCGGAAATCTGGACGCGATACATTCCCAGGTTGGAATTCGTTAATCGCGGATCGGTGGGCAGTTCCGAATAGACCTGGGGCAGCGTTACGAACGCCCCACCATCGTCGGGCCAGGATTGGAGTTGCGGTAATTGGGACAGGCTGGTTTGTTGAGCCATGACAGCACCCTTGCGAGTCTGTTTGGGGCGCATTTGCCAGGCGATCAAGGGCGCCCGCCAGTACTTCAGTGGTTGCTTGAGTGCTTCGGCGGGATCGACTTTCAGCTGGATTGCCCGTTGCACATTTTCAAACGTATCGCGAAAGATAAAACGGGCACGTTCCAAAGTGCCGAACAGGTTGGAGGCCATCGGGAAAGGACAGTCCTTCAGGTTTGTGAACAGCAGCGCCGGCCCCCCGGACTGGTAGACCCGCCGATGAATTTCGGCCGCTTCCAGGTGTGGATCGATGGAATCTTCAATCCGAATCAGTTTGCCGTGTTTCTCCAGGTCGCTGACACAGGAATTTAAATTGCGATATCCCATAGTTCGTGGTCGCGGTGTTCGGGGCTCGGGGGGATTGGGAACCACTTTCGTTACCGGAAACGAGGGAGCGGTTACAACTTCTTTTCACGGACAATGGTGTCGCCGAATCCAACAACTGGAATGTATTGGCTGGATCGTCTGTTGAGAGACCGCTATTTGTCACGATGGCAAACTGCCATAGTACCGACAACGTTCGTTGGCAGGCTTCCGCCTAGTTTTCACTGCTTTACGGAGAGTTCTCTCATGGGTTTTGTTCAGGATTTCAAAGATTTTGCGTTTAAAGGTAACTTGATTGACATGGCTGTCGGGATCGTCATGGGGACGGCGGCGGCTGCGATTGTCAAATCGTTCATCGACAATTTGATCGCACCACTGATTGCGTCCATTGCTAAGGTTCCCGACATGTCGGCATTGACCATCCCGCTGGGCACGGAAATGGAAGTGCAAGGTGAGATGGTGAAGGCCGAATTAAAATATGGCGCGTTCCTGCAAAATATGATCGATTTTACGATTCTGGCATTCGTCATTTTCATCGCGTTGAAAATTGCTTCTCGCTGGATGAAAAAAGCGGAAGCAGAAAAACCACCTGCCGAAGATATCGTGCTGTTGCGCGAAATCCGAGATTCGCTGGCCAAGAAATAGCCGAGCCGCCGGGGTTCACAAGTGATCAACGCAACGGGCCTGCGACAGAACTGTCGCAGGCCCGGATGAAGATTGGTTCGACTTGGTGTTGAACGGCCTGTTACTCGTTTTCCAGGACGCCGACGTGAATCGTCGGGCTGGGGCTGGAGAGTAGTTGGCCGTCGGCCGAAACCACTTGCGCAAATCCGACATCGCTCTTGATGACTCGCACGATGTGGTGCTTGCCATCGGCCAGTTCGATCAGCAGCTGCTTGTTGACCGGGATCAGGTAATCATCTTCGAAATCGATCAGGAATCCGTTCGAGTAAAACTTGGCGATCTTGGCTGACATCAGCAGATTGGATCCCGCCGATCCGCGACGGTGACTGATTGGAACAAACGAAGAAACGCGGTTGGCTTGGTCACCTGGACTGACGATTTCCGGCAGGTCGTTGCTGTCGTCGGGCACTGGGTTGGCTTCCAACGGTCGTGTGTTCTCTTCCTGGTCACCGTCTTTCGATTCGATGATCGGTCCACCGTCATCGTCATCCTGGTCGGCTTTCAGCGGTGGGCAGACGTGCAGGGCTTCGAGGGCCAGGTTTCGCAGGTCGATCGATGGCTCGTAGTAGCAGCCGGGGCGTTCGGGATCGGGATCGAAAGCGATCCGTTTCAGTTCGGCCTGAATCTTTTTGCTGGGGCAGCAGGTGATACAACCATTGTGAGCGACACACGGTTGGCAGACTTCGCAGGCACCTTCGGCAGGCAAGGCTTCCATTGGCATCGCACAATCCTGACAGACGGCTGCATCGTGTCCGCCGAAGTTGCAGGTTTGGCAACCATGTCCTTTGCAGCGTTTGCAAAGTCCTTTCAGGCGTTGCAGGCAAGGCTTGCGTTTCCGTTTGCAGTTGTCGCATTCCTGGCAAGGATCTTCCGGTTTGGGTTCCTCCTTCGGGCAGACGCCGCCCAGCTGGCTGGGCTCTTTCGCCGGATAGCATTCCTGTTCCAGGCCGTGCTCCAGTGGATCGATGATCGATACTTCGGGTTGTTGAGGAACGATGTTGTCACCAAATGGGTGGCTGGTGTAATCGTAGGAGACGCCACGAGCTGTTGCGATGACCGCATGAATCGCGGCATAGCGAACCGCCGGATTGTGATCTTGCAAACCAGCAATGATCGCAGCCTCGACTTTAGGGTCTTTGTTACATCCCAGTTGAGCGAGGTATTCCAGGGCACGGATCTTTTTCGGAGCCAGATCCTGGTCTTCCTTGGACGCCTGAGCTGCCTGAAGCAGCGGGCTGGGGGACTCCTTGTTTTCAGGGGCAGCCACGTCCCAGGGTTTGTGTTTTTCGTAATCGGCCTCTTCCAACGCTTTGGCTTCAAACTTCAGCTTCTTGGCTTCCTGTTCTAGTTTTTCCAGCGTCGCCGCTTTGGCTTTTTGAAGTAATTCCTTGTCGGCAGCCTGTTCCGAAAACCGGGCGTTCCGTTTTTCCGCACATTTCGGGCACAGCTTGCCGCTGAGCGGTGAATTCTGGGAGAATCGTTTGAACGCGTCGGTCACCAGGTTGTCCGTGGTTCGCGAGCGAAAGGTGTTTAGAATGGGACGATTGGTTGCTGGCGGCGTGAATCGGGACAGCTCATCTTGAGCCAACGCGCCTGGGATCGGAGCGACGATCGCAACGATGATTGCCAACAATAGGACTTTTTGAGTTTGGGCCATAACCTTGATCTCGCGAAAGATACTTTCGTTTATAGATCCAGCATCGACCCGCAAAAGTTGAAATTTGAGAATCGCGGGAGCAAGGCACACAATCCGCTCAACCAGTTCAATGCTTTTGACGGACAAAATCGATATAATCCGACTAATCGTTACGGCTTAACGCATCCACCTATAACGTACACGGACGACATCTACCCATGGCAGGTTTTTGATGGGGCGACAGCGAAAAAAAACGACATCCCAACCCAATGTCTCGCGGCGGGATCAATTCCGACGCCAGCAACGAGCCAGTTGGACTCGGTTCCTGCTGAAAATGGCGGTGTTCGTGGTCCCGATCCTGGTCGGCACTGCCTGGTTGATCATAACCGTGTTGGGCGTTGGCCAGACCTTGCCAATCTTGACTCTGGACTACCGTGCCGGAGACGATCAGCCACCGGCCTTGATGCCGATGTGGAATAACAATCCGTTTACCTGGACCGATCAGGGAATCGAAGTCGAAGGTGATTTTGCGTTCGGTGGTCCCTATCGAAACTCAGTGGTGCTGTTTTGCGACATCCTCGGGGATGTGCGCGAGATCGACGGTCAGCCAACCCCTTGTGTGTTTACGCCACGTTCACGGCAACAGCATTTGACACATGGGTATCGGGGATTGCTGGGAGCCGAATCGGTCGACCTGCAACAGCAATGGGTTCCCATCGTCGATTTTCTGAAAAGTCTGACCGCCAAATTGACTGAAGCGGGAGGGCAAGTCCCAGATGCCCGGTTGGTTTTCGTCCTGGACGTTGACCATCCCGATCTGCCTGGACGCATGCCACCGCAAGCCAATCGGTTTATCGAGCTGGTTCGACAACAATGGGCTGCCAACCAGGCAGAATTGAATCAGGGAGCACAGCTGTTTCTGTGGTTGTCCCATGATCAGGGTCAGAAAAGCTATCTCGATTCGGATCCCGAACACGTCGAGTCATTTTTCAAACACCGATTTGAATTGGCTGTCACCGGCGATGTGGTCCTGCACAACTCCGGCGACCTGACCGTAGGGTATTCGGATTTGAAACGATACCTGCAGCGGTGGGTTGCATCCGATGCCAGTGTCCACAAACTGGCCCAGACGCCAGTCTTTCTGGAGCCGGCTGGATTTCAGGGGGACCCGGATTTTGAACTGCTGGAATTCAACACGTCGACTCCCGAGCCGCAGTTGGGCAAACTGTTCAGTTATCCGAAGCGTTCGGCAACCACCACACCGGATGGTCAATGGCAGCAGTTACAGCGGATTGCCCAAGCCGATCATTGGAGTGTTCAAAATCCGCTCGCATTGCAACGTGCCTACCTGTTGCTGTCGCAACTGGAGCGATTGTGGTTGGCCGGTTTGCAGGAAACCGACTTGTACAACGAATTGACCAATCAGCTTGAAACCGCACTTGATTCCAAAGCTACGATTTCCAGGTTTCGGCTGACTTTGCGAGATCAACTGGACCAGCAGCAGGGGACGGCTCCTGAGCCCTTCGATTTGAACTGGTTGATCACGGTCCCCGAAACGGGTGATGGCGATCAGCTGCGGGCTGCCAAACAGCAAAACCAGTCATTGCAGGAGCGGATTGAAAACTGGCAAACTGAAAACGCCGATTGGCGAGGCGCGTTGGGGCTGTGGTTGGCCCTGATCGACGGACAGCAACCACCACTGACCGACGACCTCCTGGCCCGCGCGAATGCCACACTGACGTCGCCAATGAAAAACTGTCTCGATGGCAACGAGCCGGGAACCGCAACCGCACAGATCCCCTGGAATGAAGTCGCGTTTCTGGATCGCATCGACCAGGAATTGATCTGGCCCGACAGCGGCAGCAAACTGAACGCGATGCAGGCCGCTTTGAGGTTGGCGCTGCGAAATCGAGACTTGGCCAACCAGTTTGCCGCCCGGATCTCGCCGGTGCTGACCGAAAAACTTTCCGGTCGTTTCAATTCGTTGGAGTCCCAACGGCGGCTGATGGAGGATCAATTGTTCGCCCATGAGCTGGGGAACCTGGAAAGCGATTTGTCTCGCCTGAACAACGAGTACCAGCTGTTGTTGGCCGACCACGACCGCTGGGTCAACGCGATGGAACAGCTACAGGACCAGCTGCTGACCGCCCCCCATGCGATCAGGTATTCACTGGAAAGTCTGAGTTCGGTCGCCTGGCAGGCTTCGTCCACAGATCCGTTGGAGCAGGCGGTGGAACATTTTCAGCGGCAGTTGCTGGCGCCACAGCGAGGCGTCCTTGATCGCTGGCAGGCTGCCGGGATCGCCCGTGTCGATCAGCTGCAAGCCGGCGACGTCAGTGAATTTGCGATTCCCTGGGAGACTTTGTTTCCGGCCAGCAACTCCGCCAATGACGTTGGTTCAGCCGTCGATTTTGCGCTCGCTCCCCAGATTGATGTCCCGCGGTTGACTGATTCGATGGGCGAAGATGGAGCCGCGACGCAGTTGCAGGTTTCCGATGGAAACCTGCTGGCGAGACGGGGATTGTTCTGGCCGGGAATGAAGTTGCGGACCAGGGCTTTGATCCACGCCGCGCTGGCATCTCCGGAGTCACGAGTGGACCTGTCGCGGAACGCCGACAACGGACAGACCTCACCGGATGCAGCGCAGCCATCCCGCCGCGGCGAGTTCCTGCAACGGGTGTATGGCAGGACCGAATTGACCGATCGATTTCTGGCAGCCGACACCGAGCCGCTGGTTTATTCGGCGGATCAAACTCCCAAGGGGGATGAAAACTTTTTTATTCGCGTTGCCGCCGGCGCTCATCATCGTTCCATTGGATCCTGGCGGAGCGATCAAAACACGCTGCAGATGGGGGTGGCCTTGAATGATTTTCGCAGTCGTTGGTCCAGTTTGATGTTTGAACGGACGGCCGCCGATTTGTGGGCCACACCGGAGGTTGAGTCCGGGATTCCGTTTGTTGAAACCGCATTGACCAGCTTGCAAAACACGATCCAGTCTCGGGTCCAGACGTTTAAAGGTCCCAGTGCCAAATTGGAAAGTGCCGTTCGCGACGTCTGGCAGCAGGGTGGTGGGCAACGGTGGGGCGAGACAATCGACCAGGTTCAACGTTTCGGGCAGGCATACGCCAATTTCCAGTGGGACCCGGATCAAGGGCAGGCGACCAATGACGATTTGAAGCCGTTTTTCGGTCCCGGGCGCCAGTCCATGGAATTCGCGTTATATCCGCCGCGTGACTTGCAACGCGTCGGTGCCGCAAAATTTGACCAGGGCGTCCTCAGCCAACCCCCGTTCGATGCCGACCAGATGGTCGTTTATCTGCGCGGATTCAAACGATCGCTGGGGATTGTGCGAAAGCAGCAGGAGGCGCGGGAAATCAGTTTGGAAACGCGACTGCCAGTCTCCCGAGCTCGTGATGTGATCGTCACGGTCGAACGAGCCGACGAAGGACCGATCAATGGTCACGTCACACTGGCCATCGATTGTTCGGCTTCGATGGTCAATGGAAAACGCATGGAACGTGCCAAACGTGACGTCGATGCGTTTCTGGAAGATGTTGCCCGGCGCGGCGATATTGCCGTCTCGCTGGTCGCGTTTGGTGTCGCCGACCAATACTCAGTCGACGACAATCGGTTTGTCAAAGTCAATTCGCTGGACCCGAAGCAATTGGATTTCTGGAAGCGAACCGGCGACCCCGACGTCTGGACGTATCGAGCCAATGGGCGAATCGTCAATCCTGATTCGTTGGCTGGATTCCAGGACGCGGTCAAGCAATTGAATCCCCGCGGTGAGACACCGATCCTGGATGCTTTGGATGTTGCGTTGCCAAAAGTCGCCGGGGAAAACCAGAATCTGGTTGTCTTGTTGACCGACGGTTTTGAATTTGGCCAGCGAGGAGCCAAGAATAGTGAACCTTACGCCGCGTTCAACCGTCCGTTGTACAAGCAGATTAAATCTCGCTTGCAAGGACGCAATGAAATGGTGGTCTTCAGTTATCTGCCCGCGACGCGAGGTCAAGCCGAACAATTGCAGATGGTGAAGGATCAGTTTGAAGACTTGATTGAAAAAGGTGTCGACGCTGAGACGATCCGAAAGCGGATTGAAGAAATTGAACGACTGGCCGATCAGAAGAAAGTACGGCATCCGCGAGCCAATGACGATTCGGCCCTCAAGCGGTTTTTTGATGACCTGTTGCCTCGGCCCACGATCCACGCTCGGCGCGGCAACGAGACGTTGTTTAATGAGCCGATTGATTATTCGCAGCGGGGAAAGCAACTGTTGCAAAAAAAGATTGGCACACGTGAGTTGCCGACTGAAAAATGGTCGATGGAAGTTGAGTTTTCCAATCCGGAAATTGCGGCTCGCGGATTTGCCAATGAAAACGCTCGTTGGGAGTCTTCGACTGGACTGGCCGGTAATGAACTGCTCAAGTTTGTCTATGATCCGTTTTATCCCTCCTTCCGTCTGAAAAGTGATTCGATCGCCAATTCACGTCGGTATGACTTTGGCGGCTTGCCGGTGTTGATTGGGGTGACCGGAATTGATCTCCAGCGGAAGCCATATTTTGAGATGGTGGCTGCCAAAGACGATACGCTGACGCCAGCACCACCGCTGGCAATGGTGGAGTTTCAATCGCCAGATGATCCAGACCAGGTTTTGTTGCTGCAGGACTTTAATCTGGAAATGCAGGCTAACCCCAACGTACATCCGATTGAGTTTCCATTGGTACAGGATCGATTGCGGGAATCCTGGTTTGGCAACCGCAAGATCACCCCGCACTTGAAATTGGTGCGCGAAGTGCCGCCTCAGCTGTGGTCGATGATTCGTTTCTCTTCCGAAAACGACATGCGTGTTTCCCGCGGCCAGCAATCAGTCCAACTGCAACCCAATGACTTTGTTTCCATTAACCCCCTGTTGCCCAACCGGGAGCGTTACCGAGGTTATCGGATTTCGCTGAAACGGGATGCCAAAGCCACGCAGTATGCGACTTATACGATTCGCGTCGAGTCCGACGAGAAACCGTTGGATCGCTGGTTGGTTAACGTTGTTACCGAACAGTTCCAACTGGACCGAATCGTCAAACAGGAAGTGACGCGGCGATACGTCTTTCGCGATCAGGGACGAGGACAAAAGCCATTGCTGCGAATCGAACATGAGTTCAAGATTGATAAAGATAAACTGGCCGACGCGAAACTATTTTTTGGTCTGGCACACATTGAAGAGCTTGAGCCCGAGCAGACCACCGACGTCGATGCCAGTGTCTTCCAGCAATAGAGGTAGTGCGTGGACATTCGCGAGTACAACGAAACGGCCTGGGATCGGCAGGTAGAATCCAATTGCCAGTGGACGGTGCCGGTTTCGGATCAACAGATCGAAGCTGCCCGGGCTGGCAAGCTGGAAATCGTGCTGACTCCGAAGCAGATCGTGCCGGCCGACTGGTTTCCAGAGCTTGATGGATGCCCGACGCTGTGTTTGGCTTGCGGTGGCGGCCAACAAACGCCGTTGTTAGCCGCAGCGGGGGCGCAGGTGACCGTGCTGGATAATTCCAGGCGACAGCTGGAACAGGATCTTGATGTGGCCCGCCGCCACGGACTGACAATCGAAGCGGTTCAGGGGGATATGCGCGACTTGAGCCGATTCGCGGATGAGAGTTTTGAGTTCGTGTTCCATCCGTGTTCGGTCAGTTTTATTCCCGATGTGGAACCGGTTTGGAACGAAGTATTTCGGGTCCTCAAACCAGGCGGCACTTATTTGCTGGGCGCCTGTCACCCCCTGGTGTATTTGCTGGATTACGAGCAGTTGCAACAAGGTCAACTGGTCGTGGCACACTCGATTCCCTATTCCGATTTGGAAAGTCTGAACGAGCAGCAGCGGCAGGCGTTGATCGATCAAGGCGAACCGCTGTGCTTTGGCCATTCGTTGGAAGATCTGATCGGCGGGCAGTTGCAGGCTGGTTTCGAATTGATCGGGTTCTACGAAGACGATTGGGGGCAGGGTCCAGAACAGATCCTTGACCAATACATCAAATCGTTGTTTGCGACTCGAGCGCGGAAGCCAGGTTAGGCGCTTTTGGGTCGCGAAAAGTTGGCGTTCATCGTTGCGGCCATTGGGGAAGCTAACCGCAGAGGCGCTGAGTTCGCTGAGGAAAAACGGCGAAACTGCCTATCGACTTTCCGTCCCTGGCACGTCGGCTTGGCGAGCGACAGGGAGATCGATCGTGCGGATGGTGACTTCATCCAACAGTGCGGTGCCGAAACCGGTGAGCTCGAATCGAACCGAAATCTGGCCATGGTTGGGTGCTCCGCGATACAAGGTGAATTCCTGCCAACCATTGGTGATGGGAATTCGCTCAGCCATCTCTGGGCCGCCCAGGGAATCGGTGATCCGCAATCCATCCAGGGAACCCGTGATGACTTCCGGTACGTTGATCCAGCCGTGAATACGAATCAACTGCCCGGCGCGGACCGAAACCACAGGCGATTCAATCTGCAGCGGTGGTGATTCCAACGTCATGTTGGATGAGTTGCCTGGACGCGGCTCGACAGTCATCTTCAAACCGTAACGTCCATCGACAGCAGCTGGCGGAACGAGGTGGACGTTGGTCGTGGTCGCGGGGTGGTCGAGTCGCCGGTTTTGCCAACCATGGGACTGCATCATTTCCAGGTCTTCAAAATCGCCGCCCGGCAAACTGTTGGGGCTCCATTGGCCTTCGCCCAACCGAGCCGCCAGTTCCCAGTGCAATGGAATCAGGCTGGCGTGAGTCGTCAGCGGGGCCGACGTTTTCGATTGAAACATTCCCAATGGATCGATGATCAACTCACGTCGAACCGAAGCCAACCGTTGATCGGCTTGCAACAGGTATTGTTCGGCGACCTGATCGTTGCCCTGTTGCAGCATCGATTGGGCGGTTCCCGAGGCCGCTGCGGCATCGGCCAACAGCCCCTGAATCTGATCAGAGCTGCGCCCCATATTGTTGATTTGAGCCACGATTAACTGCTCGATGGCCAGCCATTGCCGTGTCAGTTCAGCATGCAAGCTGAGCATCGTTTGCTGCCCAACAGCCTGGTAAGAGCGGGTCAGTTGATTGACTACCAGTGGATCTTGCGTCAGGACCACCGCGGCCAGCGAAGGGCAATCGTTGATGTCGATCTTGATCCCGGTGACGCTGCGGGCGTTGGGTAACGTCTGCAGTCCAGACGTCCCGATCAGATAAGCGTTGTTCGTGTAGGGAGATGAGGAGTCGTGAAAACTGGTTTTGGTCAACGGCATGTCACCCGCCAGATATTGCTCATGATGAGTCGATCGTTGCACCAGCAATAGTCTTGAGCGATTAGTGTTAAGCGCTGTGACGGTTAACTCGGGTCCCGCATCGGGCAATGGAATGGCTCCCATCAAAGCCCCACCGACGATCCAGGGTTCGAGTTGGAGCAAGTGGCGATTGGTCCATTCAAGGGTCATGGCCCTTAACCGGCTGACCGGGTCGACTCCGTCGAGTCGATTGGTAGATCGGAACCGCAGCCCCCGGCAGCCGCCGGCAATGGCTTCATAGCACAGATACTTGATTTGTTGAGGCTCGACCGGGATCGGTGGAACCTGGAGAGTCAATGTTTTAATTTGGCTGACTAGCGCGGGAGTCAATTCGGTTTGCACGTCGGCCCAGATTGGTTTGCTATCTCCCACCAATGCTTTGCGACGCAACAGCCATTGGCTGTATTGGCTGGCCAGAAAACTGGTTCCAATCGGCTCAATCCCCGCCCCGACAATGTCGGTCAATCGACTCAGCTGTGACCATTCGGCAACGGCGTGCCCCATGATTGGACGCCCGTAGCGTCGATCCGACTCCCGGATCTCACGGACCCGCTGTTCGACAACCGGAAGGTCACGGGCATCCAGCTGGTTCCCGACCGTCCAGGCCAGCACACGATCGAATTGGAACTCGATCGGCTTCAGGCCAACCGATGAAGGTGGGGGACAGATCAACCACAAGTCCAGTTTTTGGGCTGACCGCAGTTGTTGCTCGGTAGCGGTGCGTTCCAATTCCAGTACATTGAAACCAAGTGCCTTCAGGTACTCGAATGATTCCCCTCGATGCTGGATGATACGGGGAAAGAAAGGTTGCTTGTTGACCAGCAGCACCGAACCGTCGAGGTTGGCCAGCGATTTGACTCGTCCTGATTCCTGGTCCTGGTTGAACGACGCTGGACGAACCTGGCCACCGTTGGGCTGCTCGTTGTATTCGGTGATATCCTGGTCGGTCACCCAGCCGTCGACTTTGAGATCGTCCAGGTCGACACGATGGGTTCCTTCGCCGGTGTAAATGTTGATCGCGAGTTTGTCGAGGTAAGCTCCCTGGCTGGTGACATTGGCATGCTTGGTTCTGAGCAGCCAGATTTCCTGTTGCAGAATTTCGTCGAAACCTGTGCCCAGTTGATCAAATGACAGCGTTTGCCACTGATCCTGTTTCTGGTAGGTCGGACCACGCAGCAGGACCTTCATCGGTCCTTTGCCATCCGGGGCAGGCGTTTTGGGCAGCACAACGCGAGCATACAAACGCGCTCCCGGCCGAGCCATCCGGATCCGCACCGATGGATTCAGCTCGGGAATCACCAATGCTGGGCGGACATCGTGAGCGATAAAAAGCTGCGCTCCAGGCCCGTTCTGAAACTCGATTCGTTCAAACCGATTGCGCAGTTTGGGGTCGTTAACTCGCGTCTGCTTCCAGCGATGGGAAGCGACAACGCAATCCGATTCGCTCCGCTTCCAGGAAGGCACAGCGGATTCAAAGTCCACATGGTATTGGCCCCGTGCAAGGTCAGAAAACGGGAACCAACCGCTTCCGATCAGCAGAATCAACGCTGAGATAACGAGCTTGGGGTTCATAGGGGCAACGCGACTGGCCAGATACGTTGTTAAATCCAAACAGGAGTCGTCCTGTGTTGACAAATGGCAACACGACTGATTTGAGTCGGTAAAAACCATGGTGGAGACGGCTTTTAGCAGGATTCCGGGTCAGCGGCTACAGCAATTCTGAAGTGTCATGTTGGGAAAACGCAACTTGTTGAAAAATGGCAACAACTGCTTTTTGTGATGCAAATGGCTGGTGGGCAGTGGTTTGCGGTTTCTTGGCGGGCTGGTGTTGAGCCTTGGCACTGGGAGTGCAAAACAGCGGGACAGACAACAACCGCAACATGAAGGGAGCAACTGATGAACACTTCTGACCGCAGCCTGAAGACTGACGAACAGCAATTGCCAATGGACCTGAAAGACTTGATCCAGGCAGTCGACGCACTTCCAGCCGAGCATCGCCAGCAGCTGGAAAAACCACTCAACCGGGTCGTCGAATATACTCGCCGTCGTCGCCGGATCCTGAACCTGATTCAAGAAGCACTCAGCCAGCTTCGGATGGACATGAAATACTTGATGTTCGATCTGGAAGCGACCCGCCGGGAACGAGACACTTACAAGAACGCGATCGACGGCGAAATGTAAGAAAAGCTATGAAACGGCGGTATTCAAGACCGCTGAACAACGGAATGTTGTCTCCCTGGGCGGTGGCCCTGACTGTGGGGCCACCGCACTTGTTTCCGGATTTCGGGCTTATGCCAGATGCCCGGGGCAGCATGTGCAGGAGACAATCAAAAGTTGTCGCAATCGAGGCTTTGTAATAGGATAAAGCTATGTTTTTTCGCACCGTGCTGACTACTTTCCGACCGCATTGATCCCAGAATATGAGCATTACTGATATCACAGCCGAAGAGCTGGCTCAGCGGATCTTTGATTGCGGGCTATTGGCAAAAAAACAACTGGACGAAGCGTTGTCCGACGCTGGCGGTCGAGGAAACGCGACCCTCGATTCCTTCATCTCCTGTTTATTGGAACAGGAACTGGCGACCAACTGGCAGATCGCCCGCGTGCTCGAAAATCAGCGACGTGGTTACTTTTATGGTAACTGGAAAATGCTGTATCTGAGTGGTGCTGGGACGTTTGCCCGCGTGTATAGGGCGGTGCACACCAAAACCAACGATGTCAAAGCCGTCAAAGTGTTGCGTCAGCGATACAGCAACGACCACGACACCCGCGAAAACTTCATGTCTGAAGCCAGAATGGTGATGAAGTTGCGGCACCCGAACATTGTTCCGATTCACGAAGTTGAGGAACATCGCGGACGGATCTATATGGTGATGGACTTCATCGAAGGTCAAAACCTTCGTGACTATGTGCGGGCCCACGGCAAACTGGCCGTGCCAATTGCATTGAGAATCATCCGTGACGTCTGTGGCGGATTGGAATACGCCGCCAGGCAGAATATTTATCACCGTGACATGAAGTTGTCTAACGTGTTGCTATCGGCCAAGGGGCAGGCAAAACTGGTCGACTTTGGATTGGCGGTCGACACCGAAGAAAAAGATAAGGGTGGGCCGCGCTCAATCGACTACGCCGGGTTGGAACGCTGTACCCACGTTCGCAAGAACGATCCGCGGAGTGATTTGTATTTTGTCGGTTGCATGCTGTACCACATGGTCTCGGGACAGCCGGCGTTAAGCGAAACACGTGAACGCATCAAGCGACTTTCATCGAATCGGTATACCGATGTCAAACCGGTGACTTTGCACGAACCGGCGCTGCCTCATCGCGTCGTAATCCTGATTCAGCGAATGATGGCTTTGGATCCTGAAAAACGGGTCCAAACAGCTGCCGAAGCCATGCACGAAACCGAAAGTGCGTTGCGTGCGGTGGAAGCCGGTGACCTCAAGCGGTACGACGCAGCATTGTCGGAAAACGAAGCGTACGAGCAGCGGGTGCGGGCTCAGGATGAAGGCGCTGACAAAACCGTGTTGCTGATCGAATCCAACGTCAAGGTTCAGGACAGTCTACGAGAAAAACTGAAGGAACTGGGGTATCGTGTCCTGATCACTTCCGATCCGGCTCGAGGGCTAAGTCGGTTTGAAGATCTTGATCCGGCCGAGGAAAGCCCTGCCGATGCCGTGATTGTCGGCTGTGCCGGGTTGGGTCGCCAGGGCGTTGTTGCCTTCCAGGAGTTGGTCGAGCACCAATACACCTCTCACATGCCGTTAATCCTGATCAATACCTCGAAAACGGAGTCACTGGTCCAGCCGGAATGGTTGAATGACCATCGGGTTTCGCTCCAGATGCCGTTGAAATTCAAGCATGTCAAACGGTCGTTGCGAAAGTTGTTGAAGCTTAAACCGCCCACCGATGACCGACAGGAAGCCAGCCGCAATACGCAAGTCGAAAGCTCCCAGCAGGATACGGATGTGGAGTGAGGGCAGGAGTCAGTTTTCAAATTTGATATTTGAGATTTCAGGTTTTCCAACCACCCCATCTGCTAGCAGTCTTTAATAGTGTGGCGGTTTTTCGTCGGCGAGGTCGGGGGACGCCTGATTATCGGCCACGTGATCGACTCGCGACGTCAACCGTTCCAGCATCTGCCGAAATTGGTCCAATCGCTTGGTGTTTTCCAGTACGGTTTCGTTTAACGCATCGTAATCGGCTTGCAGGTAGGTCAGCTTTTCTTCCAGCTCATTGATTCGTTTGGCTTGCGAATCGTTGTTCTGCATGTTCATGTTTGCGGCCTCCCAGGGGCGGTTTCAAAGTGTCGTCTGAAAATGTTCCGATATCGAAAACGAGATGTGGCGCGATATCAACGTTATTTTCACATGCGGCGGTACAATGAATTTGCCAATCACGACAGCCGGGGCATCCGCGACGATCCCATCGGTCTATCGTACACTCAATTCCGAAGCATTTTTCACAGCAGCCTTGATGAGCGAATCACCAGCTACCGAAACTCGAAGTCAAACCCGAGAACAGGTCACCGACCGAGTTGCCGACCAGATCGTCAATTCGCTCAAGTTTCCCAAGACGCAACATGCGGCACCGATTCCGGAGTTTGACTCGCTGGTAGATATGATTCACCGGTTGAAAGCGATTGTCTATCCCGGATTTCGATCCAACGAGCTGTCACCTCAGCGAGTCCTGGCCGAGTTGCGACACCAGTTGGCCGAAACGCACGAGATTCTTTCCCGGCAAATTGCGATCGCGATCGCGCGACACTTCGAAGCCTGCGAGGACATGAAGCACTCCGATTGTGCCGCGGCGGCGGCTAGTTGCAATCAACTGGAATGTCCTGCTGACCTGTTGACCTATAGTCGCGACCTGGCGACCCAGTACATCGCGCAAATGCCCCAGATTCGGGCTTCGTTGATGACCGATGTGGAAGCTGCTTTTCTGGGAGACCCGGCGTGCAAGAACTTTGATGAAGTCATCCTGTGCTATCCGGGATTGAACGCCGTTACGGTTTATCGACTCGCCCATCAACTCAACCTTCTGGGCGTTCCCTTTCTGCCACGAATGATGAGTGAATGGGTGCATGGCGAAACCGGAGTCGATATTCATCCGGGGGCTCAAATTGGAGACTACTTTTTTATTGACCACGGCACCGGAGTGGTAATCGGGGAGACCTGTGTGATCGGGGACCACGTCAAGGTTTACCAGGGAGTCACCCTGGGAGCACTCAGTTTTCCCCAGGACGAAGCTGGCCAACTGGTCCGCAACAGCAAACGGCATCCTACCATTGAAGACCGAGTTGTGATTTATGCCAATGCCACGGTGCTGGGTGGTGATACGATCGTTGGTCACGATTCGGTGATCGGATCCAGTGTCTGGTTGACTTACAGCGTCGAACCTAACACCACCGTGACGATGGAAAAACCAAAACTGAGAATTAAGAATCAATCCAGTTAACGGCAGAAATTCGGGGTTGTGTTTCGGCGTTTGGATTTGCTGAAATTTGCAGGGTTTCCGGGAAAAAACCACAGAGACACAGAGGACACGGAGCAAATCACAGAGCGGAGTAAATCACAGAGGTTACGGCTGATTCTCTCTCTCCGGGCACGGCGGCCAGCTTCCATCGTCCCCATTACGGCCGAGCTCTCGGCAAAAGCTCCTCTTGAAAGCGGGCGTCGAATTTCGATAAGCTCTGGGCACAGGCCGGCAGTGATAGTTGGCCGGATTGCCACGTCGCTACTGATCGAATTCCATGAGCACACCCGAAACGTCCCCTTCGACTCCCGCAGATGCACCCGCGTCCAAACGCAGTGTTTGGCTGCACGTGCACGTTCCCAAGGCGGGTGGTTCGACGCTTCGCCAGCTGATGAACCGCAATTTCGGCAAGGGGTTTTACAACTCCCAGTCGCTGCTGGAAACCAAGCAGTACACGTGTCAGGACGTCAGCGAAATCGTTCGCTGCCATCCCTGGGTCCAATGCCTTTCGGATCACAAATTATCGCTGGATCTGCCTTACCATCACGAGCACGCGAACGTGTACGCGCTGAGCTATGTTCGTGATCCCGTCGAACGATTCATTTCGCGCTACTTTTTTCATCGTCATTTTGAGGAAGTCAACTGCATTGCGCAAAAGATGAGTTTTCGCGATTTTGCCAATGCCGAGTTGATTGAACAGGAGGTTCACCCGCAGACCAACAGTCAAATCTATTTTCTCAATAACGGACGATCCAATGATGATGACAGCCTGATTCGGAGGGTCCTGGAAACCGGCAAAGCGTTCTTATTTCCGATCGAGCGATTCGACGAATCGTGCATTTTCCTGGAACGTACCTTCCCGACGTTCTTCTCGGACCTGTCCTACGTCCGCGCCAACGTATCGAAAAAGGATGCCCAGGTTTCGGAGTCTGATCGGGA
The DNA here is from genome assembly GCA_964545005.1 of uncultured Pirellulaceae bacterium. Lineage (GTDB taxonomy): Bacteria > Planctomycetota > Planctomycetia > Pirellulales > Pirellulaceae > Mariniblastus. The sequence continues at coordinate 335 of CAZJEK010000089.1, read as the reverse complement.
GCTTGTTTATCGGTATCTGAAAATTGATCAGCCGGTCGTTGAGTTGGCCAATCAGTTTTTAGACAAATGTCTGGATCAGGCTTTCCATTCGGCGGACGACCGGGATGCCGCGCTGGCTGATTTCAAAGATCGGTGCAGTCGGCGATACCACAACTTTTATCCCCCCGTTGCACCCGGCGAAGAGGTTCCCCCAGTGGGCTACGAACCGGGGTAAGATAGCATCTTGTTGATCATGTTTATCTTGTCCATCCTGTCCTTTTTTCCGACCCTTGCTCAGCAAGGACAGCGTACGCAAGATTCACCTGGAAGTTTGACAGGATGTTCAGGATCAACAA
>CAZJEK010000088.1:0-18306 GCA_964545005.1 uncultured Pirellulaceae bacterium | reverse complement strand
ATCAACAAGATGCGTTTTGAAGAGAACGAATCATTCGACAATTCAACCTCAACGCTAACCAGTTCAGCTGGACCCAAAAGCCCAGGCAGGGGCGGCAGCGAGTTTCGAGTAACGGAGAGTTCATGTTCTATCCTCACAACGCGGTGGTAGAGCTTGCTAGCTGCAAGACGGGCTTTACACTTGTAAACAAATCATTACACTTGTAAATGTTCTGTTCCTGGAATCGATGGAGTGAGGAATGTCGGAGGCCCCTGAAATCTCGAACGCGGAATGGCAGGTAATGAATCTGGTTTGGGAAAACCAACCCACAACTGCTCGAGACATCATTGATCAACTTTGCGACCAAAACGATTGGTCGCCGGCAACGGTTCGGACCTTCCTGCACCGACTGGTCAAAAAAGGTGCATTGCGATTTGAGCAGGATGGTAATCGATATCTTTATTCAGCCGCGGTACCGCGATCCCAGCTGGTACGGCGAGCCAGCCGGTCATTTCTGAGGTCGGTGTTTGATGGTGAATCCGGTCCACTCCTCTCTCACTTTGTCAAATCGAGTCGGCTTTCGGCGGAGGAAATCAAGGAACTTCGTCGCTTGCTGAATGAGAAGGATCCCCGATGAATTCCTTTGTAGTCGAATCCGGTTTATTGCAGGCCTCTCTGGCGGGCACCATCGTGGTTGCGGCAGTCTGGGCTGCCGATCGGCTGCTGGGAAAGACGATCAGTCACCGCTTATGGTATGCAGTCTGGATGCTGGTGCTGTTACGGTTCATGCTGTTGATTGTGCCCGGCAGTAGTTTCAGCTTCTGGCACCTTGTGCCTTCGTCTCCTGTCCACCAAACCGTTGCCAACACGCCGTTGGCCGTTCCGTTCGAAGGCAGCATGACTCCGATGGAATCGACCCTCGCTCAAGCTGAGTTTCCAGAGGATGCCGACTTCGATACCAGCACACCTCCCAGCAGTCGATTAGGTGTCCCGCATTGGCTCGATTTGATTTGGTTGGCAGGCTTGACGGTGGCAATGGCTCGGCTCGTTTGCCACATTCGTTTTACCCGTCAGCTGATTCGGCGTGCTACCGAAGTCAGCCGCTGGGATGCCAGGATGGACAGTATCAGCAAGACATTGAACGTGCGGAACTGTTTGTTGTTGGCGACCAAGCATCAGCGGTCTCCCTGTGTCGTCGGATTCTGGAAGCCAGCGATTCTGATTCCGCAATGGTGCCTGGAAGAACTTGACGACGTTCAAATCGAGTTGGTTTTAGCTCATGAGTTGACTCACATTGTCCGGAAAGACGGCTGGGCACAGTTGGCCACCGCGATCGTGGCTGCGGTTCACTGGTTCAATCCAGTGGCGTGGTTGCTTAACCGAAAGCTGGAATACCATCGCGAATTGGCCTGTGATCAGTCGATCGTTGACAGGATTCGATCGGGGCAACTGGCCGGTAGCGAAACGGAATACGGGAACGCATTGATCCGCGTCGCCGAACATCATTCAAACCTGGATCCAGTCCCGGCATTTGCTCGGGGCTTGATCGATCACAACCAGGCATTAATCAAGGAGAGAATTGCCATGCTTAATACTTCAGGAAGAACTTCGTTCCTTTGCAAGATCCTGCTGTGCGGCGTCTGTCTACCCCTGCTGCTGGCAGGTGGGTATACCACATTGCCAGCGCAGACCGCGAAACCAATGGCTGACGACGGCCAACCAGAACAAGCCCCTGTTTCTGCAGGGACACAGGGCTCGGGACCAGCAGAAACAACGTCAGTCAAAAATCAAGCAGATGATTCGAGCAACACCTATCCAATTTACGACCAACCCGGAGGCGAAGTTGCTGCTACCGGGATTGACTTGCAAGTTGGCGAAAATAGAGTCTTGCGATTCGAACATTCCATTCCGAAATTTTCCGTGTCAAACCCAGCCGCTATGCAGGTCGTTGCGCAAGCAGCGGACCTAATTCAATTGACAGGTAAGGCGCCAGGCCGAGGAACTATTGAGTTTACTGACAGTCATGGTCAGCGGATTCCATATCTCGTTCGGGTCATGCCAAATGATCCGAACGCTCAGGACGCAGCTTTGCATGGGAAGCCAAATTTGGTTTTTGAGTGTTTTATCTACGAATATGAGGACGCGGAGTTGGATAGAATCCGACGCGAACTGAAATCCGATCCTCCCAATGTCGCGCTAAAGCCGCGGCGATCCTCATTCTGGTTTGCCGGTGGCGATGATCTTTTTAGTGCGGTCAAAGAACTGGAACAAGAAAAACGAATCAAACAGGTAGATGAAGTTCGTTTTGTTACGCAAGGCGATCTCGCGGCTGTTTATCGCAAAGGCGCGGAGATACCATTTAAGGTGAAGTCCGCCCAAGGTGCCGATGAAATTGAATTTCAACTAATCGGACACGAGATCCGGGTTCAGGTTTTAGAATTGGAAAACGATATTGCCGAAGTCGAAATCAGAATCGAGTCTTCAGCGATTGACTCTGAATTACCTACCGTCAACGGAACGCCTGGTTATCGGGCTCGCAGGATCAGCACAGGGATGGAATGGAAGTTAGGCTCGACCAAGTTGTTTTGCATCGAGAGCCCGAATCGGTTGGTTGTACTGACCCCTCGTGCAGTTCCTGTCGCGGCGATTCAACCGAAGGAAATGAAATGACGTTTGCCGACGGTAGGTTAAGCCGCAATGCCGACGACCACTGGAAAATCGAAACGAGGGTTCAAGTTCGCAACCGCATACTTGAAATCGATCGCGACGACCAATGCTCTGATTCTGGGGCCTTTACAGGTGGCAACGCTGGATTTCACGGGCCCCAGGTAATCAACCCCAATGTGTGAAAATCGGACGGCGAGTGTTAGAATGGTTGTTTGAAACCGAGTACTAACCCTCCACCAAATTCGCCTCACCATGTTGAATCCAGTCGTCGGCTCCGTTTTTTCTGTTCGAATGGCATCGCTGTTCGTCGTTGTGTTGCTGATTGGCCAATCAGACGCTCAAGACTCCGCACAACGCGATGCCGACAAGCGTCCCAACCTGATCTTTGTGCTCAGCGACGACATCGCTCAAGGTGACCTGGGCTGCTATGGACAACAACTGATCAAGACGCCGCGCATGGATCAGATGGCTGCTGAAGGCACGCGGTACCTGCAAACCTATTGTGGGACCAGTGTTTGTGCTCCCAGCCGAGCTTCCTTTTTTACCGGGCTGCACAGTGGTCATTGCCCGATTCGCGGCAACTATGAAGTCGCTCCCGAAGGCCAACTGCCGCTGCCTGCCGATTCAGTCACCGTCGGCAAGGTGCTTAAATCAGCAGGTTATGCCACAGCCACGTTCGGCAAATGGGGGATGGGGTTCTTCGATTCATCCGGCAGCCCACACAAGCAGGGGATCGATCACTTTTTTGGTTACAACTGCCAACGACATGCCCACTCGTATTTTCCAACCTACTTGTGGGACGACCAACAAGCGATCCGGTTGCCAGGCAACGATGGTCGGACGGTTGGCGAAACGTATTCGCAGGAGTTGATCCAGAACGACATGCTGAAGTGGATTCGTGACCAGCGCGACCAACCGTTTTTCGTGTTCTATGCGATCACGTTGCCGCACGGCCGCTACGAAATCGATGACCAGGGTCAGTATGCCGATCAACCCTGGTCTGAGAAACAGAAAAACTATGCCGCCATGGTGACTCGGATGGATTCCGACCTGGGCGAATTGGTCGACTTGTTGAAAGAGCTGAAACTCGACGACAACACTTTGATCGTGATTTCGGGCGACAATGGATCTTCGTTCAACCCGGACTCCGAAATCGGCAAACGGTTCGATCAAGCCAGCAATGGCCTGCGCGGATACAAGCGTGGGCTTTACGAAGGGGCGCTACGTCAAGCAGCGCTGGCCTGGTGGCCGGGAACCGTTCCGGCCGGCCGCGTCGATGACCAACCTTGGGCATTCTGGGATCTGCTGCCGACCTTTGCTGACTTGGCCAATGCCAAGTTGCCCGCGGGCTATCAGACCGATGGTGTATCGTTGGTCGAGTATTTGAAAGGCGGTGACGTACCCGAGCGTGACTATTTCTACTGGGAGTTGCACGAGCAACAGCCCATCCAGGCAACTCGGTTTGGCGATTGGAAAGCGGTTCGTCGTGGCATCGACAAAGACATTGAGATTTACAATTTGCAAGACGATCCTGGTGAGTCAAAAGACATCGCCAGTCAATTTCCTGAGCGGCAACAGCAGGCGGCCGATATCTTCAAAGCCGCTCATGCTCCCGATCGTAACTGGCCACTGGAAGGCCGGGCCCAGCATCGCAATCAAGACTCGCAGGAAGCCTGGAAAGTCACCCGGCAGCGAAACCAGTCCAACTATGTTCCTGAGGGAGCGAAGTAGGGGCTGCGGTCGGTTTGCTGAAACTGTTTCAGAATAGGCACGCGAAGCCGCGAAGTCGCGAAGAAGAAGTGATCGTAGGCTGCGCCGAGTTTGTTGGACTGAACGTGAACACTGATCTTCACTAATCGAATACTAAGTTCTCGTATCGAAGATTAATATTCCTGTGCATCACTCCTTCGCGTCTTCGCGGCTTCGCGAGAGCATCTTCGTGCTCCCCACCCTGAACATTCGCATCGTTCGGTGTTGCGAATAAGGCATCCAACAAAAAAAGGCCGGCGATTGCTCGCCAGCCTTGGTGGTCTGTCTTAAGGAAGCAACACTTCCTCAATCCGCAAACGCTTAATCAACCGGGGTCACGTTTTCGGCACGTGGACCTTTGGGGCCCATTCCTTCGGTGTAGGTCACTTGCTGTCCTACCCGCAGGTCATCAAAACGTACACCTTCGACGTTCGATGAGTGAAAAAACATGTCTTGTTTTGTTCCGGTGTCAATAAATCCGAAACCCTTGTCCATCAAACGTTTGATAGTACCTTCAGCCATTACTCAAATCCAAAAAAAATCTCTTGTCCCGCCCACCCCTGTCAACTCATCAAAGGGTTGCGGAACCTCTTCTTGTCATCAAGATATCGACTTTAACGGGGCAGGAAAAGCAAAAAGCGTCAGAATTAACGTTTTTTAATGCTTTCCGACGGTTTCTCCACCGTCTCGGGGCCATTGACCAACAGCTGGACAACCCGGCATGCCGTTCCGCGACTGGACGGATTGGATGGCTGGGCCACCCGAACCTCCAGCGAGTGTTGCCCCGACCCCTCCAGTTCATCCGCCAAAACATGGGCCCACGGCAAGTGCAACCCGCCACTCCACCGGGTAAACAGGTCCCGACGTTGCCACTTCCCACCATCGATCCGGAATTCGATCACTCCTGCGTCTGGACCGGCGGCAACAAATAATCCGACGCCGCGTCCCCGGAAGCGAAATTCAAACGAGTCCCCAGGCTTGGTTCCAACCAGCATTGGGACGTCGACAAATCCGGGCCGAACGCCACCACCCACACCGCCTGATCGCGGATCAACAGATTTCAAGACTTGGAATCCGTTTAAACTGGTCGCTCGATTAAGCGACACATATTCGCCCTGGTCATAGCTGAATCGATCCAGCGGCGAAGGCAGGGAAGTCGGTTCAGCTGAATCGCCCGGATCCAATTCCCGGTCCCAACCCGCGCTCAAGCAACGGCGAATCGTCGACGCATAGATTCGATGGCCGTAAGGTGAAGGGTGCAAATTGCGGAAGTCATGCTTCCAATCAAACTGCCCAGCATCGATCCGTTCGGTCACCTCGCGTGCCAGATCGATCGTGGCTACCTGGTAGTGATCAGCAACCCGTTGATGATCAACAATCGTGGCGGGTGTTCGTTCGGATCGATAGTCCGCCATGTGTTGCGGGCAGACAAAATGCATCATCACGATGTCGATTTGGGGGTTGGCAATTCGCGCGCGGCGGACGATCCCTTCCATTCCCCGAATTCTCTGCTGCGGCGTGCGGCCATTGGTCAAGTCATTGACCGATGCTTCCTCGAACAATAAATCAATCTGGCCTTTTGTCAGGACATCGTGATTCAACCGAAACGCACCGGGAACGGAACCGGTCGAGGGAATTCCGGCTTCGACGAATTCAAACTTGGTCTGTGGAAATCGCTGCTGCAAATAGTCTTTCACCAGGTCTCTCCAGCCATCCATCCGCGTGATCGAGCCGCCCACAAACGCCACGCGAGCTTGGCCCGATTGTATCGCCCGGAGACTGTTTTGTAGTCCACTGCCAAGTTGAAAAAAGTCTTCCCTTTTGACCGGAAGTACCGTGGCATGTCGTTCGATAAAGTCCGCCACTCGCACCGGATCGGGATGAGTAAAGTGATGACCATTGGATTGTTCGGTCCCCCGTTCCACTTCGATCACCTGCAGCTTCCCGCCCAGTTTTTCGATCCGCTGTTTCAATACAAACGTGTTCTCTTCTGGCGGTACGACGAGATCGCTCAGCGAAACAATATGCAGCAGCGGTATCCTGGCGTCGACGATCTTGGCGGCTTGATCAATCGGATTGCCAGCAAACGACTTGGCGGACTCCTCCGTCAGTCCATATTGTTGCAAACAGCTTTGCCAGGTCGGAGCGTGACCGAGCCCCGAGCCCTTTCCCCCTGGCCAGCTGCGGATATCGCAGACGGGAGTATCGGCGTAGATGCAGGCAACGCGGTCGGGCCAGCGGGAGGCAAATCCGTAGACGAACAAACCGCCTCGACTGACTCCTTCCAGGGCACACCGTTTAGCCAGCCCGCGATTGGTGACGAACTGATAAAACTCGTTCCAGATTTCCATCGCGGCTGGGCTGCCCAGCATCCCATCGGTGTCGATGCGAGCGATGTGGAAACCTCGCTCCAGCAGAATCAGGTCGGCTGCGGCGTGGAAGTTGGGAAACCGAGCTCGCCAAACCCACGGGTTCCCGGGAGCCGGATGTCGTGGACGAACGACATAGGCCGACCGACCTGCGACTTCAAAATCATACTTTTCAAACTCGTTCCAACGGCTGACTTGGCCGGGCCAATCGGGAAGCTGTTGTTCGGCCAATGACTGAGGCGTCGAGTTCTGTTCCTGGCCGACCAGACGAGTCGTTGCCACAAATGCCAAGGCAACCATTAACAGGGTAGCGGGGGCTTGTTTCATTGAAATTGACATCGAGTTTAATCAATCCAAATACGAAGGCTTGGGTTTCGGCAGTTGGCTTGGAGGGCAAACCGTGAAACTATCCTAATCCATCTTCACCAAGTGATGCGATTCAGATACCCTGCCACCAGGCATCAGTCAGTTTGACTTGGCAAGTAATGAGAATGCACCCGCTACGCTTTCAACCTGTTTTTCAACGCTACCTGTGGGGCGGTCGCCGGTTGGCAACTGTCTTGAATAAGGATATCGGCGATCATCCAGCGGCCGAAAGCTGGGAATTGGTGGATCACCAGGATGGGCAAAGCGTCGTGGCTTACGGACCGCTGGCCGGTCAAACCTTGCACCAGCTGGTCGTCGATTACGACGTCGATCTGGTCGGTGAAGGCGTTTGGGCTGCCATCAGTGACAGCGCTTTGCCGCCTTCGCTGCAGTTGCGATTTCCATTGCTGTTCAAATTCCTGGATGCCAATCGCGATCTTTCGATTCAGGTTCATCCCGATGATCGGATGGCCCGTACGCTCGATCCGCCCGACCTTGGCAAAACAGAAGCCTGGTATGTGCTGGCGGCTGACCCCGGAGCCAGAATGTATGTCGGTTTAAAAGACGGTGTCGACCGGAAACGATTTGAAGCGGCGGTTGAGGCTGGCCTTACTGCGGATTTGATGCACGTCATCGAACCCCAGGCAGGAGACTGCGTTTTTGTTCCAGCCGGTACCATGCATGCGCTGGGGGCGGGGCTATTGGTTGCCGAAATCCAACAGGCCAGCAATACAACCTTTCGTGTGTTTGATTGGAACCGAGTCGGACAGGATGGCAAGCCGCGGCCACTGCACATTGATCAGGCATTGCAAGCGACCGATTTCGATCGTGGTCCGGTATCGCTTTGCAAAACGACTTCCGATCATTCAGGTGGGCAAACGATCGTCGATACCAGTGCATTCACGATGCGGCGGTTACAGCTTGACCAGCCGTTGACGTTGGAGGGCCAAGGCCAGTTTTTGTTGCTGGTGACCATCAGTGGCGCGGTTGATATCGAAAACGATCCTGCCGGCAAGCCGCTCGGTCTTGGGCAAACCGCCTTGATCCCGGCAGCCAGCGGACCGACAACCGTCACGCCGCGGCCGTCGGCTGAGTTGCTGGTAATTACTTGCTGAGGCAGCGGTAAACTGGCGCAAGCATCGCTGGCGGTGAATTGAGCTTGATCGCCGTTGTCGAGTTCGATATTGTCCTCCAGCGATTTGGAATGTCGGTTCGAGTCGGCGGTGGCTGCTAGAATCGACAGGATGTTGACCCAACAAGGAAGTTGAAATGAGTGTTTGCCTGGTTTTCCTGTTGGTTCGGCGAGTCATTCATACGTTGTCCGGCAGCGAAGAGCCAGTCGACAATGGTTCGTTGCCAGTCACAACCAATATCAAGCTGCCCGGCATTCTTCTGGTCGCCGCAGCGTTGCTGGCTGGAATCTCGGGGTGTCATTTGCGTCCCGACCTGGCCACGCCAGGTACCATGGACGCGCAGCGTGTTCGCTCGATGCAACATGATCCGTATCCCAGCAACGAACTGGGGCCGCCGGTGATGGGGGTTCGTCCTCGAGATTTTGATCTGCCTCGTAGCGAAGTCACTCAGCTGCAAAGCAATCCATCGGCGCGGCAAGGCGGGGCTTACGTACCCGGCGGATTTTAGTAGCCAATCGATTTCTGCGGCCGTGGGGCAGGGTCGTCTTTCGCTCCGCGAAAGTTTTGTAGCATGGCCGATTCGGCCGTGACCGCAGAAAAAACTCGGCATTGAGCGAAACCCCTGCGGACTCGGGCCAATGGCCCAAGCTACGTTTGGCGACCACAAAAAATGTCAGCCTCTCCGCGAAAGTTTTACGCCGACACCCTCCCGCTCGCGGGAGGGTCGAGCCAAAGCGAGGGGAGGGTTTACGAAACCCCTCTCCGGCCCTGACAGGCCGACTCGGCCAAGGGCCCAAGGGAGAGTGTCTGCCTCCAGCACGCTTCAATAAAACGTCAGCCTCGCTCCGCGAAAATTGTGTCATTCGCCCGATACGTAGTCTCAGGGATCCCACACCAGGAAGCATCTCGTCAATCTTGTTGATCCTGAACATCCTGTCGAACGTCCGAGTGAATCTTGCGTACACTGTCCATTTTGAGCGCGGCCAAAAGAAGGACAGGATGGACAAGATTAACATGATCAACAAGATGCGTTTTGCAGTAAACGAGTCAAACGACCATTCAACACGAGCGTTAACCAGTTCAGCTGCTCAAAACATGTCAGCCTCTCCGCGAAAGCTTGTTGCATGGCCGATGCGGCCGTAACGACAGCGGTAAACTGAGCGTTCGGCGAAGACCTTGCAGTCTCGGGCCAATGGCCCAAGCTACTTTCGCTGATCGACAAAAAATGTCACTCAATCGCCCACGCCAATATCTTCGTTACAGAGCTGCATCATCAGATCCATTTCGGCTTGTTCGTGCTCGGCGAGGTGTTGGCAGAACGCCTCAAAACGATCAGCTAACGATTCGAGAGACTCGTGGGATTTGCTTTCGCGGTACAGGATTCGGTGAGCGACCTCGACCAGATCACTTAATTCCAGGTACAGGCATTCGTGTTCGCTGCGACGTTGGCAAGCCTGTTTTTCGATCCGCGGGTTAGTGGTCGCGGCGTCGTTGAAGTAACCGTAAAACTCTTCCAGCGCGAAATAGGTTTCCAACTCATCACGCAAATCGCTTAACAAGTCAGCCGCTTGCCGTTCAGTGATTGGCTGGTGTTGCTGATTGGCCGCTTGTAACTGATGGTAGGTCTGATTTAGCAGATCGCGAAAACCAAAATCAGTTTTGATCTCCATCAGAAAGGCAACGTTAACGGTGACGCCGGTCGCCTCGGCTCCTGATTGACGGTATTCCTGTTCGGTAACCCATCGCATGGCGGACCCTCCTGTTATTAGGTTTGCTTCGCGACATTGATAAAAGCCAGTCGCGACGCTTCACAACATTTTAAGGAATTGGCGTTTAACAAGTCAAAAAAGTTGCGGACGATCGCAGCGTGTGAACTCAGTCGTATGGTATTTGAGCCATTTGTGATTGGTTTCAAGCTGTAAAAAAACTCAGCGGGTTTTTAGCTGGCAATCTTTGAACTTCTTCGTTGGTATGGATTTCCTCTTACGGAGGCTGGCTTGCCGAGTTTCTGAAACAGGCACGGAGATATGGGCAGCTTCACGATCAGCTACAATTGAATGATTGATTGAGTCATGTTCACGGTCGCAGGAGTTGGGATGTTTCGCTCGATGTTTTTTGTTTGCCTGACAGTTCTGATTGCCAGCACCGCTCAGTCAGCAATCGCTCAGCCGCACTTTGCCAGTGGAATCAAGATCGGTGAAGTCGACCAACATCAAGCCATCGTCTGGGTCCGTCTGACCACACGAAAGTCGGCCGATTTTGACCGCTTGCCAGATGTTTCCAAGCCGGAAAACCGATCCGTGTTGATGCCCGATGAAGACCTGGTGCCGGGAACCGCTGGCGTCGTCCGAGTCGCTTATTGGCCCGCGGACGATACCGAATCGAAACGTCATACCGATTGGAAATCGGTGACCAGCGAAAACGATTTCATCCATCAGTTTCGTCTGGAGTCGCTGCGGCCGGGCACTCGTTACATCCTGGAAATCGAAGCCAAGTCAGCCGCCGAATCGGAACAGGTCAATCGGATCGCCGGTGAGTTTCAAACCGCACCCGATGCAAATGACGCTCAGCCCATTCGATTTATCGTGACGACGTGCCAAGCGGTGCGCAGTATCGATGACAGTCCAGTGGGCCACCAAACGTATCGGCACATGTTGGCGTTCAAGCCGCAATTCTTTGTGCACACCGGCGACATTTTGTATTACGACAAACTGCCATTGGCAAAGAATCCAGCCCAGGCGAGGTCGAAATGGCATCTGATGTTTGCCTTTGACGCCAACCGCGAGTTTCATCGTCACGTCAGTTCGTATTTCATGAAAGACGATCACGATACGTTGAAAAATGACTGTTGGCCGGGTCAAAAATACGGCGAGCTGACATTCGAACAGGGGTTACAGATCTTTCGCCAACAGGTGCCGATGAACGAACGGACCTATCGCACGATCCGGTGGGGTCAAGACGTGCAGATCTGGTTGACTGAACATCGCGATTTTCGGTCCAGCAACCGGATGCCGGATGGTCCGGAGAAAACCATTTTGGGTGACCAGCAGAAGCAATGGCTTAAAAAGACCATTTCCGATTCCGACGCCACGTACAAGTTTGTAATCACACCGGGGCCGATCGTTGGCCCGGACAAAAAAGGCAAAAACGATAATCACTCCAACCCTGGGTTCGCGACCGAAGGCCAGGAGTTACGCGACTTTTTGTCGGCTCAGAAAAATCTGTTCGTGATCTGTGGTGATCGTCACTGGCAGTATTGCAGCCGGGATCCGCAAACCGGTTTGCTGGAATTTGGCTGCGGACCAATCAACGATCAACACATGTTCGGGGGCAATCCTGGAAAACAACCTGACTACCATCGCTACTTCAGTGCCCGGGGCGGTTTCCTGGGCGTAACCGTCGATGGCGATCAAGCCAAAGCGGAATGGTTTGGAACCGATAGATTGAAGGCCGGCCAACAAGTAGAAGTGTTGCACCGAGAGGACCTGGGAAAGCCAGAGTAGGCTACCGGGCATGGCCGGTTAGACCATGGGCAGTTTTTTGTTTAGTAGCATGGCCGATTCGGCCGTGAGCATTGTTTTTTCGCCAAGCGTCGGGTTTGCATGAGCAGCGATGAAATTGCCCGCACAGTGAGTCGACATGGGGCGATCTCGGACCAGTGGTCCAAGCTACAGACAGGCAGGCTAACCGCGAATCTTGCTGCCTTTGAGAAAGAACCAGCCGCAAACCAGCAACACAGCACTGACAATGGTCCAGCCAGTTCCGTCGAGTTTTTGCGCGATATCGCCAAGTTCCTGGATCAGTGTGTGTCCATAGCGAGACAGTGAATTCAAGATTTTGTCGACCATGTCCCTACCTTTGTTGACTCGGTCCGCGGAGGTTGGAGATTGGAAATGAGTTGGTGCTTAAAGGTAGGTCACGAATATCGGCGATCGGTTTCGGCGTCTGGCTTTCGGGCTTTTGCCATACGAGGGGGTGGGGTAGTTTCGATTGTTCCGATTGTCAGCTACAACAACAGGACCCAATGACATTCCGATTGATAGAGGTACCCACACCGATGGCGAAAAAAGGGGGCATGCCGGTTTATGAAACCGTTGACGACTACATTGATGATCAATCTTCGGAAGCTCAACCCTTGCTGGAGCAACTGCGAAAGCTAATCTCCGCTGCTGTTGCCGGGGTCCAGGAGGTTCCGAATTCCAAAGTACCGACGTTTAAACTGGTGCCAGGCGCCAAACCGGAGCAGCAGATCATGATCGCTGCCTATAACAAATACGTGAGCTTCTACCCCTATCAAGCGACGATCGATCAGTTTGCCGAGCAATTGAAAGAGTATGAGCTCGGAAAAGGCACCGTCAAATTTGCTTTTGATGAACCGTTGCCAGCCAAGTTGATCAAGCAAATGGTCGAATTTCGGAAACAGGAGTTACTGGGCGAAAGCGATTGATTCACCGTTCGAGGTCAAGCTTCGGTGGCTCACTTTTTTTCAGCAATGAAGTATTCGGCCCCGTAAAGCCGGCTTGGCTGCAAGTACATTTGCTTGGATTCCAGGTCAAAAATGACATTGAATCGCTTCAGAAAGTCTCCGCCCAGGACACTGAATCGTTGGCCGCCAAGTTGACCTGAAAAGAATGACACGGGAACATCACTTTGAGTCATCCCGGCGATCTCAAACTTGGGAAGCGAAACCATTTGGGTCGTTAATTTGTTGCCGGCTGAATCCGTCAGTTCATCTTGGCGAAGAACTGTCAACTGATTGAGGAATGGATGCTGGCCGACAAATTCGTTGTCCAGCAAAGCAAAGCCGCTGTAGCCGGAATGAACCATGAACTTTTGAGTCGCGGTGGCAGATTCACCCTGCAACTTGGCAGTGACAAACATGATCCCATTGTTGAGTTCAAAGCCGACCTTGTGCCAGTTTGATAAATCGGCTGGTAACCTGGTCAGCAGTTGGATTTCTGAACGATCAAAGTCAATCGCGAACAGATTGGAGTTCAATTGGTCTGGCCCAAACTTGCCGTCAGTGCCATGTCCAGTGTGCCGATCCTCGAAAACGGTAACCGGTTGAGATTTCATTCCCGCCAGCGACAGCGAATGTCCAGAACCAAATCGCGAGTCGGTTTTTCCACCCCAGCTCTCGGAGGATCCCGTTTGATCCAATTTGATTTCCGGGAATCGTTCAATTGTGCTGCGGATCAGCGACACATCACTGACGGCGGTGTGCAACATCAAGTTGAGCGCAATGGTGCCATTTAACCTGGCCGGCACGGACAGACTATTGGTCGGTGTCAACCGAAACGGAATGACTTGTTTTCCCGAATTGGCGTTCTTCGCTATCCCATGCAAGTGGATGATGTTATTGGCCGCTCCCAGCCATTGTTGAACGTTGGGCTTGGGCAGCACCAGGCCCAGTTCGTTGCCTTGCTGATCAAGTAGAACGGCGGCCGGAATGCCAGCAAGTTGGTAATGTTTGAAAAATTTGAACCAGTTCGGGTTGCCTTGTTGTTTGTCGTAGCCCTGGCCCACCTTGATGTCCAACAGCACGACGTTTTCGCTCGCCCACTCCTCAAACTCAGGAGTGTCGATAATCTTTTCGCCCTGCTGATTACAGGGCGGGCACCATGGCCGTCCGTTGATCTCCATTAATACGGGTTTGCCAGTTTCCTGGGCGGCGGCGAGTGCTTCTTCGAGCGTGGTGTGCCAGGTGATTGGCGGATCCGGTTCAGCCTTGGAACTTTGCTGCGCCGCTGCGAAGCTGGGCAGGTTGATCGTAATCATCGTCGCGATCGCCGCGAAAAGAGTCTGCGGCAAGGTCAAATGAGGCATGAAGCACCTTGGAAATTGAGCTGTTGGAAAAGCATTCAGAATGTTGTTGCAATATCGTTGTTGTCAATCAAACGCGCGGGGGAGTCGATAGAAATCTTGCCGTCAGGTTTACGGTTTACTGTGACCGGTTCGCCTCCGGCTGGAATGGTCAGTTCGTATTCCTGTTTGTCGATCGACAACCGAATCGATTGGGATTGCTGGTCCGGGCAACTGATTGAAATCGTTTGGTCGGAGATCTGCAACAGGCAGGGGGAATCAACATTCAGCTCCCATTGTTTCTTTGGTTTTTCAGTGTCGGCTGGTACGGTAACACTCGATGGGCCCAAGCAGGACGCCATCAGTTGGTCGTCAAAGCTTATCGCCTGGCACTGGGAATCATTGGACACGACTCGCCAGTGGCGGTTTTGATACAGGCGTTTCATTTTTTCTTCATCGGCATCGAGCACAACGACGTAGCCCGTCGCTTGGGGGGCGGAACCATGCCGCAAGTACATTCGAAACACGTCTTTGGTGATCGCTTCCGTCCGGTCCCGGTAACCGAAGTTGATCTCTGCCCAGGTACCCGATGCGGGACCGGCGTAAAGGTCATATTCTTCGTCGCCCAGCGGCAGGTATCCTACGCCATCGTGCAGGGCCCAGCGGAATCGCCCCGTGAACTGCTTGCCGGTTGCTAATTGGCGAAGGTTGCCTTGGTGATCGGCATACATCACGTCTCCTTCAAGCAAGCGTTGTTCAACCGACGTCGTTGGATCCGGGTGATCGCGGTCACCCATTTTCCAGCCTGCGAGCAAGCAGATCATTTGGTTGCCATGAAAAAACCAGGACTTTTTGACTTCGAAATCCAATCGCGCTTCGACTGTCTGGCGTTGGTCATCCGCATCGTCAAGTCGGGCGTAGTCCATCGTTACGAGGCCTGATTGTCCGTCCCCCATTCCGCCGGTGAAGGACCGCCTGGCTTGCGTGGTCTCCAGCGATGCGACGGTGATCCCCGGGACTCGGTGCCAGTCCAGCGTGGGTTGAATCCCTTCCAACTCCCTGCCATCAGCGAGAATGTAGTGATCGCTGCTGTGTAGATATCGACGTCCTTTCAGATTTTCCCGGTTCGTCGTTTCGGTCGGTTTGGTACGATTGGAAATCGTTTTCAGAAACAGACT
The DNA here is from genome assembly GCA_964545005.1 of uncultured Pirellulaceae bacterium. Taxonomy (GTDB): domain Bacteria; phylum Planctomycetota; class Planctomycetia; order Pirellulales; family Pirellulaceae; genus Mariniblastus. Next base: position 3,063 of record CAZJEK010000088.1, on the reverse strand, counting down.
GCCGCCTGGCCGGTGGAGAACGGACAAATCACCGTTACGAAAGTGTCGGAAACCATCAACCGGCTCCGCGACTCCATTCTGCCGGTCAAGGAAACGCTGCAGTTCAGCTTCGCGATCTTGGTCAACCTGTTTCCAGAGCTTTAGTTGCGGGCGAACGTCGGCATAGGAAAGCCGATTGGGGCGACTGAATTGTCGATCCATGGTGCTGGGAACGGTCATGATGCCGCGCGACATCCATTGCATGCCTTGCAAAAGATAGTTGCTGATCAACGCACGCTTGGCGGCCGGCATTTCCCAACGAGTACCTTCAAGTTGCGCAGCGGTGTGAACCGAGATTTCCAGAAAGAACTTCCCGTACGAAAATGTTTGCACTCGGGTATCGTGTTGGAAGAAACTCCAATCGGATTGAATCCCCTCCCGCTGTCCAACCTGGATTTCATTCCAGATCGCGTCGGCTGCCCGTTTGACCTGCTTTGCGTCCGCCTGAAGGCATCCCAGATGCAGTGTCGTCTCGGCTGTCCACAGCAGGTTGGCTCCCGTTCCACCTAAACGATTTTGTTGCAGGACTTCGATTGCCTGATCTCGCAATGTGGCAGGCAAGTGATCTCCCAACAGAACCACCACGTCCCTGGTCATTCTTGGCGTCCCGATTCGGTTGTACCACCAGTTTTTAGATTGGGGGCGGTGCTGGGTCCAGAATTCAAGTTGTTGGATGACTTGAGCGCGGGCCTGTTTGTCATCATGAAACTTGCCACCCTCGCGAGAGACGGCGTCGGCAATGGCTTTCATGCGAACAAGATGCTGGTACGGTTGCCAACCGGCTCGACTCTGATCGTCATAATCAAGATCGTCCCAGCTGCCATTTGGCTTCATACTGTCCAGCCAATCGCTTACCTGGGAATCATCCGACTGCCTTGGGGTGGCCAACAGTATCTGGCGGTAGCGTTGCAAGATCGTTTTGAAAACAATCGTATTTGACTCGGCTGGTTCGCTGGCCAGGTTCTCCGCAGGTTGAGATGTTGTCGTATCTTTCGAATTGCTGTCGACGGCAAAAACCACGGTGAAAAGAAACACACAAGCAAGAGTCTGGACGGGTACCCTAATCATTTTCATACAACACCTGGCAAAAAACTGTTTGTCATTCCGATTGCTACCTGTGTAATCTCGTAGCACCATGTTTGACAGTTCCGCGACGGTTCTGCAAGTTTACCCTGGAAGATTATTCATGAGCCGAATCAAAAAAACGCTGCTGAGTATCACTTGTTGTTGCCTCTTCCTGTTGTCAATCGTACCGTTTGCACCTACTGCGCGGGCCACTCAAGTTGTAGGCGATTTTCCAGACCAGCTCCTGACTCCTCAATTTGAAATTGCTGAAACAGAGACGCGTGTCCAGACTTACTATCAGTCCATCCACGATTGGGGCATGATTGTCGAGAGCCGAGTCGTCGATGTGCCCTCGAATAAGGCAATGAAGTTTATCGGCCGGACAGGTCATCGAGAAAACGATCTCAGGCCAACGGCGTATGCAGCGATGGTGTTGGCGTTTCTGGCCGAATGCAACCCACCCGAAAGAGTCCTCAGTCAATCCAGGCAGGACGAGATTCGTGATAAGGCAATTGGAATTGCCAAATACCTCTGTGCCAGTCACGTGGCAAACGACGGTGTCTGCGTCAACGGCATGCCGTGGGGCAATCAATGGCAATCTGCCTTGTGGTCGCGGTCCCTGGGGATGGCGTGTTGGTTACTGTGGGACCACCTGGATGAATCGACTCGACAGCAAGCGATCGCAATCATTGAATACGAAGCCAACCGATTTGTTGACGTAAAACCGAAAAGCAGTCTGGTGAACGACACGGGGGCCGAAGAAAACGCCTGGAATGCGTCGATCACGGCGTTAGCCTGCAACATGCTGCCCAACCACCAGCAAGCCAGTCGTTGGGCGGAATGCTCCAAGCGTTATATGTACAACACGTTTTCCGTAGCTGCCGACGCAAACGATTCGAACGCAGGAGACGACGGTCGATCGATCCAGGATTGGGTTTGTACGGTCAACGCCCACGATGACTTCACTGTCGAAAACCATGGGTTGGTGCATGTTGGCTATTTAAAAAATGCGCTGGCGATGCTGGTGGAGAACTCCGTTCACTGGTCGATGCTGGGGCAGGATCCTCCGTTGGCTTGCCAACATCATGTGCGCCATGTCTTCGATCTGTTGTGTGGTTGCATGAACGGGCGTGGAGCTGCGATTTACTTTGCTGGCAACGATTGGAGGTTGTACGAGACGCAGTGCAGTGACATCGTCATCTACAATCGACTTCGCACGTTGACGCATGATCGCCGGGCCGGCTATCTGGAAGACTTGGCTTTGAAACAGCTCCGCGAACGCCAGCAGGTTGAAGGCGGATTTTTTAATGGACGCCGAGATCTGGAATATGGCGGCTTGTGCGCGACGCGATTAATCAGCTGCTTTTTTTCTTGCCAGCGTCCATCCGTCAGCTCAGGTCGCAAGGGGCCCATGACAACCGCAGAGTTTGATCTTCGCTCTAACGGCGTTCACAAGCTGGAGCACGGTAAGACCATCTTTCATCGCACGTCTGAAAAGTTTGCGTCATTCTCCTGGGCGCAGAAAAAAATGGCTTTGACGATTCCTGTGAACGGCGACAACCTGATCTGGCCTCATTTCGATTCCTACTTGGGCATCGTCAATGCCGAACGCAGTTTTGCGAAAAAGTGCCGGCTTACTAATCTGATTGCCGACGCTTTCGACAATGGCTTTCGTTGCACTGGGGCCTTGACCCGATTGAACGGAAATTTGCAACAGGATTTCTATTTTGAATCGCCAGAAGGGCCTTTCACGATTTACATCGAACGACTTCGACCCACCGCAGACTTCGATCTCGAATATCGAAAAACTGGAATCATCGGCCTTGATTATGCGGCCGGCGACAATGTCCGAATGTTGCACGGTGAATTTGGCGAATTGAAAACCAGGGGTGCAGGTGGCAAAAAACAAACAGTCTCACTAAAGTCAAACTGGCTGAACATCGATGATCGAATCGGCTA
>CAZJEK010000087.1:16604-18685 GCA_964545005.1 uncultured Pirellulaceae bacterium | reverse complement strand
GACAGGATGTTCAGGATCAACAAGATTGACGAGATGCTTCCTGGTGTTGGATCCCTGAGACTACGAATCGGGCGAATGACAAAACTTTCGCGGTGCGAAAGGCGACTATGCGTCTAAACCCAAAATAGCCACTCCGTGGCTATCAAGATCGCTGGCGGCGATCCGGGCTATCTTGCTGCCGCCACTCCGTTGCTGTCATGACATAATTTTCTCACAGCCCAAAGCGATCATCGATGGCCCAGGTCAGTTTGTTCCGGTGTTACCGATCATCAGGGCTGATCAGCGATGTTGACAAAAATCAACATGTTTCGCTTGCACATCGTTAGTCGTGAGGTACGTTTCTTCACCGCGACATCATCACTTGAAGTCGGGTTTCAAAACCAGTTACGAAGAAACGCATCGCATTGCGAGGCCCCTCATGAAGACGTCCATCAAAATCACTTTGTCACTTGGCCTGTTGATCACGGCAACGCTGTTGTCGGGGTGTGCATCCCAGTGCGATTCATGCCGACCCGGATTATTCGGCGGCAATCGAATCCTGCAAAACCAGCCCATTCGATCGACCGTCCGGTCATGGTTTCAGGGCGATGACTGCGACACCTGCAATACCCCCGCTGGTCAGGTATACACGCCCAACGTCGCTCCGTTGTGCGAGAGCTGTAATACCGGACAAGCGGCGCCACTGTACGGCAACCCGGTCGATGTGCAACTTCAGTCACCTCAGCTCAATGGTGGCTTGGGGCCGGCAGGTTTGAGCAACGGCATGAACGCGCCACAAGGCATGTAGGGCTTGAGATCAACGGTTGGGGAAATCCTGACTCCAGCCAACCACGCGCTCCCGATCATTGGCGTGGCAAGGAAATAGCCCTCCTTAATCACGAACGGCAAGCGACTTCGGTCCCTTGCCGTTCGTGTTTTTTTATAGGGTTGCGGTGTTAAGCTGTAACGACTGTGACGGCTGAGGGGACTGCCAGCCGCGAAAAACCGCTTCAACAGCTACGACTGGCTTAGCCGGATCAAGTCCGAATGTCGATACAACTGACGTACTCGGTATGCCGTTGCGTACCTGCGCTTTCTGGATCGATTGGCTCGTCCGTAAGGGATGATGGACTATGGCGTTGAATCTCAAACAAATCCTGACCGTTGGAATTGGATTGGGAGTGGCAACCGCCTGCGGATACCACCTCCTGACGCGCCCTGCACCGTCATCATCGGATACCTCTGCGGTCAGTGAGTTGAAGCCGATTCAGAGCTTTGACCTGGAGCCCGTGAGGTTGCCGCAACCATTAGATCAGCCTGCCCTACTCCCGGCGGCCGGTCAGGCTGACGTCGAATCTCTATCGGCCGGTGCCGAGCTGACAACAGTTTCAGTTTCCAGTGATCCCAATGACGAGGTCGAGCCATTGTCCAACAGCGGATTATCGCTCGAGGCACCTGTCGCCATCGAATCACCTGCTGCATTCGAGTTGGATGGGTTAATCACCGATTCCAACCCCGCACCCAACGCCGACTCGACCACCGATTTGGAGTTGGCTCCCCCGGAATCAGACCTGGCAGAGTTGTCTCTATCGTCCGCCGAACCACGGTTGGATTTAAGTGAATCGCCATCAGCGCCCTTCGAAATGTTGACGGGCACGGGTACCGAGCCCGAGATGATTCCTGCAGCCAATGGATTGCCGAGTCAAACGGATAATCCGAGCATTGATTCGTCGCCGGTTCCCGTGAAAACGGAATTGCCCGCAACCGACAAGCCGGCCGAAACAACGCGTGGCTGGAAAGCCAACCCGTTCATGAAGGATGCCGATTCGGCATCTCGGTTGCAGTTCCCATCAGCCGATCGCGTTGCCGCAATGTCCGACAACGCATCGACGGCACAAGCAACCGCTTTGCAAAAAGATCAGGAATTGCCGCCGTCGACCAGCGTGCTCAGCCTGGTCGAGCCAGACATGAACTCGACGGCAGCCCCTCAGGTTGTCGCGTCGATTCCGGATCGCGATGTGGCGATGTTGAATGAACCAACAGTCGATCAGCGTCACGTTCCACTGCAAGAGGCCGACGCACAACGCGCCGTACATCATGTT
>CAZJEK010000087.1:0-16594 GCA_964545005.1 uncultured Pirellulaceae bacterium | reverse complement strand
ATCATGTTGAGTATGGAAAGACGTTGGCTCGCCGGGGCGCCGCTTTTTCGGCTCGCGAAGAATTCCTCAAAGCCATTCAGTTGATTGCGACAGCTAATGACAAAACAAGTGGAACCAATCGCCATACAACCGCTTTGCGGCAGGCAACCTTGATCATGAAGGAAGCGGAGGACTTCGCCACCGTTGATGCGGAACAGCAGATTCAGATGAGCGTCGCAAACGTGATTGAAACTCATCGCAGCCGTGTCCTGTCAGCAACCGAGGCTGCCCGAACAACTCCTGCTGACGCCATTGATCGTTATTTTGCCGAAGCCCAACAACAATTGGATCTGGCCGGCGGTCGTACGGCGGTTTCGGCGGAAGCGTTTTACTGTCTTGGCAAGTTGCATTCGGTAATGTCTGCCGGAAAACAGATTGTGGGACCCGTCGAGACCGCGCGAGCAGTTGTGTTTCACCAGGCGGCGTTGATGAGCGATCCCAATCATCATCGCAGCGCCAATGAACTGGGTGTGTTGTTTGCCAAACACGGACGCGTGGCTCAGGCCAAGCTATTGTTTGAACGCAGTTTGATGGTCAGCCCCAATTTGAAAACCTGGCACAACCTCGCACAGGCCCATCAACGCCTGGGAGAATCGGAGTTCGCTCGTCGTGCCGAAAACGAGTATCGAATGCTGGCCCAGCGCGGCGGTGACCTCGATAGTCTGATTCAGTGGAAGCCGGTTGAGCAGTTTATCGCCGAAACACCGCCTGAGTACGAAGCTCAAGTCGCCAGCCACAATGAAGAAGTTGATGCGGCTCCGGTTGCTCAATCGGAGCAGCCGACCGAAGACAAGAAATCGCTGGGACAGCGATTAAAAGAGATCTTTTGAATTCAGTCCACTGCACTCCACGCTGATCTTACCCACCGTAGCGACGACAGGTAAACGATGAACATGCAACTGTTTCTGAAACTGGGCCTGACGCTGGCCATCACGTGCGGCACATCGCTCGGCGTCGTTCAGCTGATGCCAACAGCCGCTCCCGTTACCAGCACTTTCGACCGGGCAACCCACCCAGCAACCATCAAAGCGCCCGTTCAGGAAGCGAACCAGTTGCCCTCCGTCGTCGATGACAATGTGATCGTCGATTCGCAAATTCAGTTGTGCCAGGGGTTTGGTTACGCCAGTCCCTGTGGATGCCAGGGAGCTTGCGACGGTTCGTGTGGTCAGGGACCGGTTATATCCGGTGCCGGGCTTGTGAGTGGTCCGGTAGTACAGCAGGGGCAGATTGTTGCTGACGGGTTCGGCTATGGGACGCCCAGCAAAATGATGCGTGGAGTCGATCAGAGCACACCGCACATGCAGGGGCGTGAGCCTCGATTTCGCCGCGCTGGAATGATTCCGTTCGAGCAGTTCGCGTATGGAGAGTACATCGGGCCGCACCGAACGCCTCACGTGCCGGAATATAAGTTGCGAGTTGGCGACGTGCTGGAATTCGTTTATATCCGGACTCGAGAAAAGTCACTGTACCCCTATCAGTTTTATGTGGGCGATGTGCTGGATATTCGTTCCGAAAGTGATCCGGAACTCAACCAGTCGGAATTGACCATCCGCTCTGATGGCCGCACGACGTTTGCCCTGATTGGTGAAGTGATGGTGGCTGGTAAAACGGTAAAGGATCTGCAGCGTGAATTGAACGACAAGTATTCCAGCCAGGTGATCGATCCGGCGATCACCGTTCAGGTTCGGCAAAGTGAAACGCCGTTGCAAGACATCATCAACTCAGTCGACGCCCGTCAGGGGCAAGGCGGCCAGACGCGACGGGCTGAAGTGATTGCCGATGGGACCTTGGCCTTGCCGGCAATCGGCAGTGTTCCGGCCGTCGGGCTGACGTTGAATGAAATCGCCCGCGAAGTCAACGCCCGGTACCGGTTGCGCCTCGGTGGTATCGAAGTTACGCCAACGTTGCTGCAAAACTCGCCGCGGTTTATCTATGTCATTGGTGAAGTGAATCGGCCCGGCCGGTATGAAATCACCAATGGCCCAACCAGTGCCCTGCAGGCGCTGGCGTTGGCCGAAGGCTATAAACCGGGCGGTAACGTGCGGCAAATCGTGGTCTTCCGGCGAGATCAGAACTGGCAATTAACCGCTACAAAACTGGATTTGGCAGGGGCCCTGAATGGCTACCGCCCGCTGCCCAGCGACGAAATCTGGTTACGGCATTCCGATATCGTTTTGGTTCCCAAGAAGCCAATCCAGCGATTATCCGAAGCGGTCAATTTGTACCTCTCAAACACGTTGTATTCGATTTTTCCGCAACAAGGCGTGGCGTTTAATTTCGATGACTTCACGACCTTGTAGATCGGTAGCCGCTACTTGGTTGCTGTCATGATTTGACTCAGAACAGTATTTGGGATAACGTGAAAAAGAGTGTCAGCGAAGGAATCCCTTCGTTAGCTTGTTTTTTGACGTTGGTCCCATGGTGAAGTTCACTTCCTGTCTGCTGGTTGTTGCGGTCCTGTTGTGTCCGCTCCGCTGCGCGATTGGGCATCAACAGTCGGTGCCGGCCGAGCCACAGGCTTGTGGCTGCTGTCACGATTCCCAAGAACCAGGTCCATCGGAATCGATCCCCCGAAACGACTGTAAGTGTGGTGATTGCATTTGCAAAGCCGCTTTGGCCGACCGAGGCGCTGCTTGGTCGATGCCCACTGCCTCGCTTTCGTTCCCGATTCCATGTTGCCACGATGATGTTTTCGATGGCACGTCGACAGATTCATTTGGCGAACTAGTTTGTTACCCACCCCAGGTGCGATGTACTGCTGCGCGCCCATTGCTGGGCTGCTGGTTGCTTTAATCCGTCGCGCTTGATTCAGGCGCTGGCGAGTCGCTTTGTCGAGTTTTTTCCCGCCCGCGAAACGAATCTGTTTCTGTAGAGCAAGCGTTGATGGTGCTTGCTGTCGTGGTTGAGTTTGCCATGACGTTCCAGCTACCAGTTTTGGGGTTCGGTCAGAATGCTATTGCCTTGGGAATATGGTGTCCGCAACTTGGCACGTCGTCCACTGCGTACCGTGTTAACGTTGCTGGCGTTGGCCACCGTGATCCTGCTGGTGTTTGTACTGGTCGGGTTTATTCGCGGTTTGCAGCGAACGTTGGCCAATAGCGGCGAAAAGGATGTGGTTTTGATCTATTCGGTCAGTTCAGAAAGTAACCTGGAGAGTTCCGCGATTTCGGCGCGAACGCCGGAACTGTTAACCGCCAGCGTGACAGGGACCCGGCAGCGGTTTGGCGTGGACTATGTTTCTCCTGAAATCTATCTCGGTACTCGAGTCGAATTGCCAAACCATGAAAGCCTGGGGTTGGTTCGCGGTGTCACCCGGACAGCACCACTGGTACGTCGCAACGTGCGGTTGATCGAGGGTGATTGGCCGGGGGCAGGCGAAGTCATGGTCGGCAGCCTGGTGGCCACCAAGCTGGGGTGTGATCCGGCCTTATTGTCGATTGGAAGTGAATTGCAATTGGAAGGCCGGTCGTGGAAGGTTGCCGGACGTTTTGTGGCCTCCGGGACCGCCTACGAATCAGAAATCTGGTGTCCTCTGGACCAACTCCAATCAGCCTCGCGACGTCAAGATTTGACGCTGGTCGCGATGGCGCTGGAACCGGGACAGACAGCCGCCGAAATCGACTTGTTCTGCAAACAACGAACGGACCTTGAACTTCAGGCGATCAATGAAGTTGCCTACTACCAGTCACTGCAACAGCACTATCAACCCGTTCGGTTTTTAGCTTGGATGGTGGTGGTGCTGGTAGCGGCGGCAGGTGGATTTGCGGGATTGAACATGATGTACGGCGCCGTAGCTGGCAGGATCCGCGAAATCGCGACCTTGCAGGCGATCGGCTACCGTCGGCGATCGATCCTGATCAGCATCATGCAGGAAGGCTTGTTGGTTGGAGCGGCCGCATCGTTGCTCGCTGGTGGAGTCGCACTGTTGTTTTTGAATAACGTCGCGGTTCGGATCACCATGGGAGCCTTCGCGCTGAAAATCGATAGCGCCGCAATCCTGATCGGTTGTAGTATCGGATTGGCGCTGGGTGTGCTGGGGGCATTCCCTCCGGCACTCAAAGCGTTGCGTTATCGCGTCGCAGAAAGTTTGAAAGCCATTTAACTGTTTGTTTTCTGATTTTGGAGAGAAATGATGTCTGTCAAGTTTTACGTTTGCGTTTTATTGTCGACGCTGTGCCTCGGATGCGCGCAGCAAGCGACCGAAACCACCGTCCAGAACTCGGTTGATCAGTCTTTGTTGGCCGATCAGGAGCCGGAGCACTCGCTGCCCGTTGGCGAAGCCCGGCAGCAGGTTCAGGACGGTGACCAGGTGGCATTGCTGGGACACATTGGCGGTTCCAAGGAACCGTTCGTCGACGGACTGGCGGCATTTACGATCGTTGACCCCAAGGTGGACTATTGCCAGCCCGATGAACAGTGTCCCACTCCGTGGGATTATTGCTGCAAGCAGAATGAGGTTCAGGACAACATCGCGATGGTCAAAATCGTCGATCAAAACGACGCTGTCGTCGCCGGCGATGCCAAAGGTTTGCTGGGGGTCAAGGAATTATCGTTAGTCGTCGTCCAGGGGACTGCCCAGCGGGATGACGAGGGTAACCTGACGCTGTTGGCCAACAAAGTCTTTATCAAGCAATAATCATGTCCAGCAGAACGGAACTTGATCTGTCCCAATTGGTTCGCCAGCGGTCCAGCCGAGAGGAAGCTCGAGGACGACGGTCGTCCCGTAAATGGCTGACCCGGTACATCGTTCCCGGAGCTATTCTGGCCGGGTTCGGTGCATTGATGATTGCTTCGGCCGGTATCTCCTGGTGGCCCCGTCCTCCGGTCAGACTATTGCCAGTAATCGTCAAACGTTCAACGGTTCAGCCCAGCGGAACGCCGCTATTTCAAGCCGCAGGTTGGATTGAACCTCGGCCCACGGCGACTAACGTTACGGCATTGGCCCCCGGGGTCGTGGAATCATTATTGGTCGTCGAGGGGCAATCGGTGACGCAAGGTCAGCCGATTGCTCGCTTGATTGCCATTGATGCTGAACTGGCCGTCAAACAGGCAAAAGCGAACTTGGCGATTGCCACCGGTGACCTGGAACGGGCTCAGGCGGAGCAACAGGCTGCGAAGATCCGGCTGGAACAACCGGTGCACTTGAAAGTTGAATTGGCTGACTCCCGCAGCGTGCTGGCACGAGCGGAAACCACGTTGTCCAATTTGCCATATCAAATCGAATCTGCCGCTGCGAACTTGAAGTTTCTACAGCAAAGCGAGGCTCGCAAACGGTCAGCGGGCAGTGCAGTTCCCGGCAACGTGTTACAACGGACCGAATCGGATCTGGCCGCCGCCGATGCTCGACTGAGGGAATTGCGTCAACGAAAACCGGGGTTGCAACAGGAACTGGATGCCTTGCGGCAGAAAGTTGCGGCGTTGGAACTAAGGTTACAGTTGCTGGTTGAAGAGAAGCGCCAGTTGGCTGAAGCCAATGCCAAGGTGCAGTCGGCTGTGGCCCGCCGCGAGTCGGCACAACTCCAGCTGGAAAAGGCACAACTCAATCTACAGCGAAATACGATTCGGGCTCCTTTCGATGGCCGGATTCTGAAGTTGATTGCGACTCCAGGCACCCGTGTTCTGGGGCTGGATTCCCAGGGAGACCATAAGGCTAGCCTGGTGGTGCAGATGTATGATCCGAATCAATTGCAGATTCGGGCCGATGTGCGTCTGGAGCATGTTCCACTGGTCCAGCCCGGACAAGAAGTCGAAGTTGAGACCGCGTCTTCGGAAAAGAAGATCAAAGGGCGAGTTTTACAGGCCAATAGCTTGGCAAACGTCCAGAAAAATACACTGGAAGTGAAAGTCGAACTGATCGATCCACCGGCTAACGTTCGCCCTGAAATGCTGGTGACGGCAACGTTTCTGGCTCCCGAGAGCCAGATCAAAGAAACAGCCAACCAGGCGGTTGAGAGAATCCTGATCCCCGAGCGACTGATTCAATCACCCGCCGACCAACCTGCTGTTTGGGTGATCGATCCCGCTCAGCGGGCCCAACTGGTGTCGATCCAGGTCGGCCAGCCAAGCGAAAACGGGTTGGTTTCGATCGAATCCGGTTTGACAGTCACCGATAAGCTGATCGCGTCTGGATTTGAAGACTTGAAAACGGGGGCGCGAGTCCATGTCGTCGGTGAGCTGGAGTCAACGGAGAGGTAATCATGGCGTTAGTCGAAATAAGACAATTGAGCAAACAGTTCAGCAAAGGTGATGAAACGATCACGCCCTTGGACGAAGTCGATTTGGACATTGAGGTCGGGCAGTTCGTATCACTGATGGGATCCAGCGGGACTGGCAAGAGTACGCTCCTGAATTTGATTGCCGGAATTGATCGCCCTGATCGCGGGACGATCACGGTCGACGGGATTGAAATCACCAAACTGTCGCGCAGCAAGCTGGCCGACTGGCGTGCTGGTCATCTGGGCTACATTTTTCAAACCCATAATCTGATTCCGGTGTTGACGGCCTATGAAAATGTGGAACTTCCGGCGTTGTTGCTGAAGCTGACTTCGGCGGAACGACGTCGGCGGGTTGAAATTGCGCTCGAAGCGGTTGGGTTGACCGATCGAGCTGACCACTATCCCCGGCAACTTTCCGGTGGGCAGGAGCAGCGGGTCGGAATCGCCCGCGCCATCGTCGCTCATCCGCAGGTCGTTGTCGCCGACGAACCGACAGGCAGCCTTGATGCCGACACCAGTCAACAGATCCAGGAATTGTTGCAGCGACTGAATCAGGAACTGGAAATCACCTTGCTGATGGTAACGCATGATGCTGAAGTGGCCTCGATCGCCAATCGCTGCCTGCAGTTGCAACAGGGGAAACTGATTGAATCGAAGCCGGACCGGACGGGAGTCATCGCATGATTGGCTATCTGTTGAAAACGAATTGGCGGCACCGCACCCGCACGCTGTTGACCATTTCCGGAACGGCCGTCGCGATGTTCGTGTTTTGCTTTGTCGCATCGGTTCAGGAAGGGCTGGAGCGGCTGACCATCGGTGACGAAGCCCAGCGTCGGTTGGTGGTGTTTCAGGAAAACCGATTTTGCCCGACCAGCAGTCGACTGCCCCAGGACTACGTGCGGAAGATTGAGTCTGTCGACGGTGTCGAGGGTGTGATCCCGATCCAGGTCTGGACAAATAATTGCCGGGCCAGTCTGGATATCGTGGTCTTCAATGGTGCCGATCCGTCGCAGATTCGGCAGCACCGGGCCCTGGAACTGATACAAGGCAGTTGGGACCAGTTTACCGGCCGTCGCGACGGTGCGTTGGTGGGGCGCAATGTTGCGGCCCGGCGCGGCATCCAGTTGGGCGACCAGTTTTCAATCGGAAATGTCTCGGTCCACGTTGCAGGCATTTTCCATTCGGGCATTGCCTCTGAAGAGAATCTGATTTACACCAGTCTCGAATTCCTGCAGTACACCGAGGGTCTGAACGCGGTTGGCCTGGTGACGCAGATCGAAGTTCTGCTGGCGTCCGATGCCAATCCCGATCAGGTCGCCCGGGAGATTGACCAACAGCTCCGCGCCGGTCCCGTTGCCACCAAGACACGCCGGAAGGGCGCGTTTCAGGCCAGCACGTTGTCGGACCTCGTGGACTTGATCGGGTTTGCACATTGGTTGGGATACGCGTGCGTTGGATTGGTGTTGGCGCTGGTGGCGACCACGACCGTGATGTCGGTCCAGGACCGGATCAAGGAATATGCTGTTCTGCAAACAATCGGCGTCCGACCGCTACAGGCGCTGCGGTTGGTGCTGGCTGAAAGCACTCTGCTTTCACTATTAGGAGGAAGTAGTGGGACCCTTTTGGCGTTGGTCATGTTGGCCTGGGGTGGTTTCGCCATCGGGGCCGAAGGGGCAACCATTGCCTTTCAGCCTTCTGGCAAGCTGTTGATAATGGGCATTTTGGTGTCGGCTACGACGGGGCTGCTGTCGGGAGTTGCTCCCGCGATCCAGGCCGCAACCGTGCCGCTGTCCAAAGCCACCCGTTAGCGCAGTTCAACAGGGTTTGTTGCTGCCGAGCCAAGGCCATAAAATGTGACAAACGGCAACTTGAAGGGACACGCGTGACGCTAAAGAAAAACCAGATTCACCAAGGGGATTGCGTCGATTTGCTGGCCAGGTTGGAGCCTGGCTCGATCGATCTGGCATTTGCCGATCCGCCCTTCAACATCGGATACGAATACGATGTTTACGATGACCAAAAATCTACCGACGATTATCTCACCTGGAGTCGGCAGTGGATTGAAGGTGTCTATCGGACTCTCAAACCAACAGGCACGTTCTGGTTGGCCATCGGAGACGAATACGCAGCGGAACTTAAAATCGAATCGCAGCGGGCAGGGTTTCATTGTCGCAGTTGGGTGATCTGGTATTACACGTTCGGTGTCAATTGTGCCAACGGATTCAGCCGCTCTCACACGCACCTGTTTCACTTCGTCAAAGACCCGAAAGAATTTACCTTCGTTCGAGCGAATCCGCAGATCCGGGTCAAGTCAGCCAGGCAGTTGGTTTACGCAGACAACCGCGCAAATCCTTCGGGAAGATTGCCGGACAACACCTGGATCACACGGCCGCAGGATGCGCCCGACGCATTCCGACCCAACGATGACACCTGGTTTTTTTCCCGAGTGGCGGGAACGTTCAAGGAACGCGAAGGTTTTCACGGCTGCCAGATGCCGGAACAACTGTTAGCCAGAGTGATTCGGGCGTCCAGCAATCCGCTGGATTTGGTGTTGGATCCGTTCGGCGGCAGTGGCACAACCCTGTGCGTCGCAAAAAAATTAAACCGCAGCTTCGTGGGTTTTGAGCTATCCAAGGAATATGCCGCCAACATCAAACGCCGGTTGAAACAAACCCAGGTCGGTGACCCAATCGATGGGCCGGAAGATCCCATCGAAAGTGCTCCCGCGACGGCTCGAGGAAAACGGAAGTCGAAGCAGGAGTTTGACGAGGAAACCATTGCCGCAGTCATCGACGCGATGGAGGAAGTGACCGCAGGGAATTCGCTTGATCAGCTGTTGTGCGACCCGAACTTGAACAAGCAGTTTGGCAAGGCTTGCCGCCAACGGGGCACCGGTGGCAGCGCAGTTGTCTGGAATCGCTTGCTGGTAGAGTTGCGAAAGGCCGGTAAATTGCCAACTCCGACCGGCGGGTTACCTGCAATCCAGAACGATGAATTCAATCGGTATGCTTACGCCTCCGAAGTTGCCTGGAGGTTGATCGCCGACGAGTTCCGAATGGAAGCTCAGTCGCCGTTGTCCATTGACGATATTTTGTGTTGCCCGAATACGGCAGAGTACTTTGATCAGATAGCAGCCACTTACGGCCCGCACGATCAGACGATTTCGCCAGTAGAATACCGGCAGGCGGCGTTGCTCGTTCGCGAGCGAGCAGCTGAGGCCAAGAATCACGATCAGCAGCTGGCCGATGAATGGTCGATCGATCAGCTGACTGAACTGACCGAAGCCGATTTGGAGCGTTCTCTGTTCGGGCAGTCGGGTGTCTACCTGGTGACAACTCAAGGTGTCCCGATGTATGCCGGTGATGCAGAAAATCTGCAGCAGCAATTAGCCAGCTTTTGGAAGCATCCTGTCTGGCAAGAAAAATTTGGACCGATGAAATTCAAGGTCCATGAAACCAACCTGGCTGCTAACGCCAATCTGGCGATCAAATTGAAACTGGTTCAGCAAACGAAACCGATGCTCAATAGCTACGTGTGGCGATAGCAGTGCGTCTCGGCCCTCCGCAAAACAGCAGGATATCGACGTTGGAGCTCCGAGAGTTGACGCTGCCACCCTGTCATTTAGCCCCTCCCCGAAAGCTTGCAAAAGGCAAGAAAGTCCACCGGTTTCGGCGCTAGCCACCGACTTTTCGATACTCACCGGTCAACTGTTTTGTCCGGGACTTGTGCCCGAACGGCTGGACAAAAAATGTTAGCGTCTGCGGCGGTCAAGCCTTAGTTTAAGTTTAGGCTCAAGTTTAAGTTGAACAAGCTAACTGTTAAGGTTGTAGTCAAGTCAAACACAAGCAGAACCAACGATTGCCATGAACGATACAGTCAAGGATCCAATTTGCGGGATGACGGTCGATCCAGAAACCGCGATTTCATTCCAACGCGACGGTGAGACTTACTACTTTTGTTGTCAGCATTGCCTCGAGAAATTTAAGCATCCCCAGCAGGCAGCTGACGGTGGTTGCTGCGGATCAAAACCCCAGTCGTCGGTGGCCACCGTCCAGTTGGGAGGCAGCGCACCCGGCGCTGGCAAAAAATATGACTGCCCAATGTGTGAGGGAGTTGCCAGTGATCAGCCCGGCGACTGCCCCAAATGCGGGATGGCTCTAGAGCCTGTCGGTGTGCCAGCAGCTCAGCAGAAAACGGTTTACACTTGCCCGATGCATCCTGAGGTCGAACAGGATTCGCCAGGCTCGTGTCCGATTTGCGGGATGGATTTGGAGCCATCGACGGTGACCATGGAAGATCAAGGTGACGCAGAAGCGGTTGCCATGACGCGGCGATTCTGGATCGCCGTTGCCTTGGCGGTTCCTGTGTTTCTGTTGGCGATGCTCCCGATGGTCGGGATTCCCATCACCGATTGGGCGGGTGGCCCCACGGTCTCTCGGTGGTTGCAGTTTCTGCTGGCCACGCCCGTGGTGTTCTGGTGTGGTTGGCCGTTTTTTGTTCGTGGGTGGCGATCGGTGGCGACCTGGAACTTGAACATGTTCACGCTGATTGCGATCGGCGTCGGCGCTGCCTACGGCTACAGTGTGGTAGCGTTGTTGTTCCCTGGTTCGATTCCCGATTCATTTCGCGAAGGCGAGCATGTCGCTGTCTATTTTGAAGCGGCTGCCGTCATCATCGCGCTGGTGTTGTTGGGCCAGGTGCTTGAGCTGCGGGCTCGGCGGCGGACCAACCAGGCCATTCGCGAACTGGTGTCGTTGGCACCACCGACAGCACGAGTGGTTCGCGATGGTAGTGAACAGGAAATTCCATTGGATCAGGTTGTCGCGGGTGACATTTTAAAAGTGCTACCTGGTGACAAGATTCCCGTAGATGGAGAAGTCACGACCGGCAACAGTACCGTTGATGAGTCGATGATTACCGGAGAATCGGTACCTTTGTCCAAGCAGTCGGGAGATGCCGTGATTGGCGGGACGGTCAATCAGACGGGCTCGTTCCAGATGAAGGCGTCACGGGTTGGTTCAGAAACGACCCTTTCCCAGATTGTCGAATTGGTGGCCAGTGCTCAACGCAGTCGCGCGCCGATTCAGAAAGTTGCCGACACCGTTGCCAGCTGGTTCGTTCCGGCTGTCGTGTTGTCGGCGATCGTTACGTTTCTGATCTGGGCCTTCGTTTCGCCCTTCGAACCCAGGCTGGCCTTCGCGTTGGTTAATGCGGTGGCGGTCCTGATCATTGCCTGTCCCTGTGCGCTCGGACTGGCTACACCGATGTCGATCATGGTCGGAGTCGGACGCGGGGCCAGTGAAGGCGTCTTGATCCGTAATGCTGAAGTCCTCGAATCGTTGGAACAGATCGATACGCTGATCGTCGACAAAACGGGAACATTGACGGAAGGACGACCGCGGTTGACTGAGCTGGAGCTGGTACCGGAATCTTCCCTCGACCGGCCGCAGCTGCTGGGGTGGGTCGCTGGCGTGGAGGCCAACAGCGAGCATCCGCTGGCCCACGCGATTGTCGAGTCCGCGCGGGAACAGGAAATCGAAGTTGCATCAGCCACCGACTTTGATTCGATTACGGGAATGGGTGTCGAAGGTACCGTCAGCGGTCATCATGTCCTCGTTGGCAGTGCCGAACTGCTACGGCAACGGCAGGTCAGCAACGCGACGCAATTGGACGATCGGATTGCTGAACTGCGCGAGGCTGGTCGCACGGTGATGTTGGTGGCGATCGACAAAACGTTCGCCGGGATCATGGGCGTCGCCGATCCCATCAAGGAAACGTCCGCCGACGCTATCCGTGAACTGCATCAAATGGGAATCAAGGTCCAGATGTTGACCGGTGACCACCTGAAGACCGCCCAGGCCGTGGCGAAACAACTGAACATCGACGACGTTGCAGCGGGCTTGAGCCCGGAACAGAAACACGATCGGGTGCAGCAGCTGCAAGGCCAGGGAAACAAAGTGGCCATGGCTGGCGATGGTATCAACGATGCCCCCGCGCTCGCAGCGGCCGACGTGGGGATCGCCATGGGAACGGGGACTGACGTCGCGATCGAATCGGCCGACGTGACGCTCGTCAAAGGCGACCTGAATGGAATCGTGCGATCACTACAGTTGAGCCGCGCGACGATGCAGAACATCCGGCAGAACTTGTTCTTTGCGTTTATCTACAACGCGCTGGGTGTGCCGATTGCCGCCGGAATACTGGTTCCATTCTTCGGCACCGCCGCACTGCTGAGTCCGATGCTGGCTGCGGCCGCGATGAGCTTCAGCAGCGTGTCGGTGATCGGAAACGCGTTACGGTTGAAGAGCGTCAAGTTACCATCAACGTAAGCAGCGCCGCCGCAACGAGGCTGACATTTTTTGTCCAGCCGATTGGGCGCTCGCCTCGGCCAATAGTCAGTCGAAGCGTGAATTTCGAAAAGTCGGCGGCTAGCGCCAAAACTGCTGGCGGCAGATACTCTCCCTCGGGCTCTCACGATAGTCGGCCTGTCAGGGCCGGAGAGGGGTTTCGTAAACCCTCCCCTCGCCATGGCTCGACCCTCCCGCGAGCGGGAGGGTGTCGACGTAACTTTCGCGCAACGCGGACAGCGATGACTGACGAGCGAATCGTTCGGGCTTAAAAGATGCCCAATTGATCTCGAGCGTCTTCGGTCATCATGTCCTGGGTCCAGGGCGGATCCATCACCACTTTGACTTCGACCGATTCGACCTGTTCCAGTTCGCTGGCGTACTTTCGAGTCTCGGCAACCAGTTGCGGACCGGCCGGGCACATTGGGCTGGTCATCGTCATTTCGATGTTGACGTTGTACTTTTCCGTTTCGCCTTCGATGGGTTGGATGTCGACGACGTAGATCAGGCCCAGGTCGACAATATTGACAAACAGTTCCGGATCGATGACTTGTTTGAGGGCTTCGCGAACGTGGTCTTCTTTAAGTTCCATCAGTCTGGTAATCCTGCGGATTGAATTGGATATCGTTCAGTCTTCGTTAATTTTAACCAACACATCGTCGCCGTCGATGCGAACTTGGTGAACAGTGGTAGGTTGGGTTGCGGGCATGCTCAGGGCGGCACCAGTGCGAACGTCAAATCGCGCACCGTGCCGGGGACACATGATTTCGCAACCTTCGTGAGGCCCGTCACTTAACGTGCCGCCATCGTGGGTGCAGACATCGTCGATACAGTAAAAATCGTCTCCCAGGCGAAATACGATCACCAGACGATCATCGGCCTCGACCAGCAATTTTTCGCCATCAGGGATCTCGGACACATCGGCAACTTTGACAAAATCAGACATGGACTCTCACGTTCAAGAAATTGGGGTTGGTGGCAACGGGATGCTGCCTACCAGTTAAATCATGTAATTTGGCGCTTCGTCAGCAACACACCGGGTGGCGGCGTTGAGTGCAATTCCGCCGGCCACGTGGCGAGCCGATTCGATTCCGGCTCGGCGAGCGACGGCGGCCGCCAATTCGCTGCGAGTGCCGCTGCGACAGATAAAGATCACGTCTCTCGGATATTCCCGGTTGGCTCGCAGCAGCTGAGGTAAAAAACCGCTAATCCGGGTCAAAGGAATATTCTGCGGTGGACCTTGCAGGCCGAATTCATCCCAGTCCTGGGCGAAGGAAAACTCGTGGGGCTCTCGGACGTCAATTAGCCAGGAGTCGCGATGGGTTTCGAAGAAGGCTTTCAGTTCACCGTACTCCACTTCGAGTGGGGCGGGATCGGCGTCACCGCTGGTCCGCAAAAAACCACACATCCACGCTGACTCTGCTTGTTGTTGCAATTGAGCATCCAGCTCAGGTTTGCGGGCAAGAAATTCTTCCAGGCCGATGGGCGGTTCGCTGAGGACGGCATCCAGGAAAGCGTTGTGGCTACGTTCGTAAGCCAGCGTGGTCGCCAGTTCATCGTGGTAGTCGTGAGTCGGGCAAATCACGGTCTCGGGGGCGATAATTTTTGCCAACCGCCGCAGCGAATCGTACATCGCCCGAATGTCACTGCAATGAAAATCTGTACGACCCAGGCCGCCCATCAGAATGGTATCGCCAGTGAACGCGAATTCGATGTTTTCAGCAGGCAGTGTTCCATTGGATGTCGGACATCCAACCAGAAACGCGCGACTGGTTCGCGTATGTCCAGGAAGTTCGATTTGGGCGAGACAGCGTTTGTCGGCCAGCAGGAAACAGGGAGCTAGGGAGCCGTCGGCCAACGTGACGGTTGGTTGACTATCCGATTGAGGCCACCCCAGTGGGTCGTCAGATTGTGAAGCGTTTGCAGCAAATGCCCCCAAGGCATCCAGACAAGGTTGGCGGCTGGACTCGCGATCGGTGTGTTGGTGTGAATCAAGGACGGCCAGCACGTTGCTTTCCTGGCAGCGGATCAATGCTTCGGTACGATTGATTAACGCTTCGGCGGGATCGATCACGACACATTGTTTCGAGTCGGCATCCATCAGCAACCACGTGCAGCGGCCTTCCTGCTTCAACTGGATCAATCCGTCCAAACGTTCGTTCGAGTCGTCAGCTGATTTTTCCGACGGCACCCAGCAGGCATCGCACAGCGCGCGGCCGGCGTCGAGAATTCGGTCGCAGGCGGCGTCGATTTCCGAGTCTTCAGTAAGCGGGCCGAAGGAAAGTCGAATGGCGCCATCGCTGCGCCATTTCGGCAATCCCATCGCATCCAGGACATAGCTGCCTTGAACCGATGAGCTGCACGCCGATCCCGAACTGACCCGGATTCCGGCTGCATCAAACAGGTTCAACAGCTCGTTGTTGGGCAACCCCGGTACGGCGAAATTGATGGTCGTGGAAACGGCCTGTTCGAACGGAGTATTGAAAACGACTCCCGGAAATGCCGACTCCAATGCCTGGACGAGTCGTTGCTGCCGGTCGTGAAGCAAATCTGGATCGGCGAAAGTCCGGGTCGGCGACGCGGCCAACTGCTCCATCACCGCGGCGATCGCCGCGACCCCCGGCAAATTCTCGGTCCCCGCACGCGCGCCGTGCTCCTGACCACCTCCGGCGAGCAAGGGGATTAACGGAGCCTGGTCGCGAACATACAGCAGGCCGATTCCTTTGGGGGCGTAAATCTTATGCCCACTGACGGGGGCGTAATCGATGGTTGTTTCGGCCAATTCGAGGTTCAGCTTGCCGATCGCCTGGACGCAATCGACCAGCCAGGCAACTTCCGGATTTTGACCTCGGATCACAGCTTCAATCGATTTGATTGGCAGTGTAACTCCCGTTTCGTTGTTGACTGCCATGGTGCAGATCAAATCCGCTTGGGCCGCGTGCTGCCGGAGAAAATCGAGATCCAGCTGGCCTTCTTGATCAACTGGAATCTCGACGACCTGCCGATTCGTACCCAGCAGGCGGTTCCAGTGACGGATTGCCTGGGGGACGGCCTTGTGTTCGGTGGCAGCGTACAGCAGCAGACGCGACTGGTGTTGCTCATCCTGCGGTTGCTGTTTCAATCGGCACAAGGTTGAAAAGACGCCCATCTGGATGGCTTCGGTGGCACCGCTGGTGAACACGATCTGGCCACGCGAGGCGCCCATCACTTCGCGAACCAGTTGCCGAGCTGATTCCAGCATGTGTCGCGCCTTCAAGCCCGCGACGTGAGTGCTGCTGGGGTTGCCGTAAATCTCTTCCATTGCCGCTTTGGCGGCTTGCGCAGCAGCCGGCAGGACGGGAGTCGTGGCGTTGGAATCGAGGTAAATTTCAGATGATTTGCGAAGCATGGCGGCACATCAGTTGGAGCCAGAGATTGCCGAATTGAAATGTGGGAGAGCGGACTCCCGTCAAGCAACTCTGATTATACCCCTGATGCGTATGATCGCGAGGCGAAATCGCAGGGCTTCGTCTGACAAGCGCTGATTTGCTAAATCGCGACGTGCAACGCGTGGTCGGTCACGGTTCAAAGTCAGGGT
Source organism: uncultured Pirellulaceae bacterium (assembly GCA_964545005.1). Taxonomy (GTDB): domain Bacteria; phylum Planctomycetota; class Planctomycetia; order Pirellulales; family Pirellulaceae; genus Mariniblastus. The sequence continues at coordinate 416 of CAZJEK010000087.1, read as the reverse complement.
TGGCAAATCGATTCACTTCGGAAATTGCAGTTTCAATCGAGTTGCCAAACCTAAAAATCACTCGTCGCAAACCGCTAGTGAATCCCTCTGTTTTACGACCTCGCGGCGTCAACACAGCTGTCTTAATGAGGCGATCGCCAACTCCAGTTTTTTCAGGAACGAGGATTGGTGGGGCACAAAATGAAAATCGGGATGCTGTTTCCAGACTTCCTGTAAACGGCGGTCCAAGCGGATGGCTTCGTCCAATGATTCGGTGCGAATCGGATTTCCACCTTCGATCGACAGATTACCAACGGCTGCGGTTTCGAAAAAAATCACCGCATCATAACGCGTCAATTCCCGCTCAATGGTGGTTTGCAATGCACTCAGGAAATCCCGTTTGGAAGTCAACGGCCAATAAACGGCGCCGTCCAATG
>CAZJEK010000086.1:15952-18781 GCA_964545005.1 uncultured Pirellulaceae bacterium | reverse complement strand
ATTGCGACGGTACTCAGTCAGGTATCGACCATGACATGTTCAGCGATAATCCCGGGCAAATATGATTGGCTTGTTCCGGTTATTCCGTTTTTACTCAGCAGAAAAACTCTTCATGCGTGGTCAACTTGGCTGCGTTGGAATCGAATTGACGACATTTTCATATGCATCCAGAAACCGTTGAACAGCCCGTTTTCACGGTTTTTGTCGAGTCCTTTGCCCTTTGCACGCTGCTGGCACGCGGTATGCAAATACTCTCATTCGGTTGCTCACGATCGAGCAAGCAACGAACCGCCCCCCGGCAGCTCGTTAGAAAATAAACATCCTTTAGGGAGAAATGACATGTTGAAAACGAGCACAATCGTAATCGCAGCAGTAGCAGTATTTGGAATGACTCAGTTGGCGAGTGCCCAGGGATTTTATCCAGAAACGCATTACCATAATGTTCCGCATACGACCACGCATACGGACTACGTACGACATGGAAACCATGTGGACGCCGTTCCGCATACAACAACCCATATCGACCGGGTACCGCATACAACCTTTCGACCTGTCAATCCGTGGCGGCCAAGGTACGTGCCTCACACGACGACACACATCGACTATGTTCCACACGGCAATCATGTCGATGCCGTTCCTCATACTACGACTCACTTCCACCGGGTACCGCAACTGATTCCGCACACCACGACGCACTTCGACTACGTGCCGCACGGAAACCATGTGGACGTGGTACCTCACACAACCACCCACTGGCACCGGAGATAAGCAAGCCCTTATTCTCCAAAGCAAAGCATTACGATAGGGTGGCCCTTAAATGAGGGCTGCCCTCGTTTTTTTGCTTTGGATCTCGTGCCGATTGCGCTTGGAAAATCCACTGCGGTGGTGCTGGTTTAGGGGGCCACCTCACACCTCGCTGTTTTTGACTGCTGACGCTGAATAGACCACGCGTCCATCAAAAGTCTTGAGAGATGACCTCGCCGCCGTTGATCGTCCCCAAGGCACGCCAAACTGTTAAGTCAATCGTGTCCGCAATTGATCGTGTCGAACCGTCCAAAAGTCCGGCACTGACCATTCCGCCGGCATGATGGCTCCTGGAAGTAATTGCAGCATACGTTGCCTGGTCGTTCTTCTTGCCTTCCTGAACTGAATTAAAGTCGATATCGTACGTTTGACCATCGTAGTCATATGTAACGAATGTATTCGGCGCAAACGTCGTGGTGAATCCCGAATGTTTAACTCGACCGTCACACCATTCTGTGTGCCCCGTGTTCTTGTGAAGACCAGGCCCCAACTTGAGCTGTCCTGTCATTCCGTTAAAAGCATTGGGATCAGTTGGAGGCGTGGAACCCGGATCCGGTGTGTTGCGAATATATGACGTGAATGCTTTGACCTCGGCAACACAAAGCGTGTTACTTTGGCCGTCCTTAACCGAACCGAACCGAGTCTTGCTATTAACGTAGAAAGGTCCATCCCCGCGAGTTCCATTGACAGGATCGTAAACCAGCCAGGTGCCGAAATTGAAACCGTATGTTTGAGGATAAATGTGCGGGGAGCCATTCTTGAGACGCACCGTGTCATTTATCTCTGACGGGCACATGTACATCGGTATTCGCATTTGCGGGACGCCGGTGCTCTTCTGTACATCTCACGCAACATCCAAATCAATCATGTTGTAAGCATTGGCTTGCTCGCAGAAGGGCAACAGGCGACCATGAATCGACCATGACCCATTATTTCCCGCCAAAATTGTTCCCGGTTCAATTTCAAAGCATTTGGCCTGGTCGTCGCCGTCTTCATCGTGTCTCTCGCTAGCGCCCGGCGGATCGTCGGGCAACTCCTGAACGACTTGAACGGGTATGAAAGAAGGATTTGATTGCTGGCGATCATTGGAAATGACCGACTCGCGACTTTCAGCCTGCCGTTGCCACGTCCCGCCGCTTTCAGGTTCGTTTGAGTCTCGCTCTGAAATGGTGCGGCGCCAAGAATAGAAACTGGGTTCCGATAAGCCTTCTTGTTTGCAGAAAGCGCGAATCGACAGGCCACTGCTGGTTTGCTCTTCCAGCACCAATCGCCAGAATTGTTCTTTCTCACTTCGGCATTCAGCCATTGAATTTCCCTCCAAGTCAAAGAAAATCCTCAACTTAAAGGGCAAGTCAACGTGCGGTTCCACGAACGCTCACCGCATTCCTCTTCCTTTGAGTTAATCGTCCCTCGATAGGCACTGAACCGGGCGAGACAAAATTGCCAGTTACGCTAATGCGGCTGGCCGGGCAAATTTGAAAAAACTCTGAGGCGAGTGCCTCATCTCGAACCACTCCTTGCCCTGAAAGGCCTTGTTGAAAGAAGTCAGTTCGCGGGGCAGGCTTTCCTCGATTTGCCACAATGTAGATGACGGCTTCCTTCACTTCATCAATAAAAGTTACGACTCAGGTCTTTGCCAACTCGGCACTAACCCAAAGATCGCAGATGTCGTTAGAGAGGAATCACGGTGGTTGCTAGCGTCAGATTCGATTTTGCTATTAGGGGCCAATGCAACGGCCAAAACCTCGCTTGATGCCATCAACGAACAGTTCTTCCGAGTGCTAGTTGAAGAAGTCGATGTTTCCAGAAACTCAAGTTCTCGCCGCACGTGGGTTTGGATTGATGAAGCGCGGCTTACTGGGCCGCTTCTTTCCGGTGAGGTTCTTCCGTTTCTTGCGGTAAAAGGTCGCTCAAAAGGCGTCGCTCTAGTCCTTGCGTTCCAGGATATTGAAGGCCTTCGGGAAGCAGCAGGAGAAAGACTTGCGAACGAACTTGTTTCCCAGATGAGTAACAAGGCACTTCTTT
>CAZJEK010000086.1:0-15907 GCA_964545005.1 uncultured Pirellulaceae bacterium | reverse complement strand
GATAAACACAACGCGAAAACGCTACTTTGGTTCAGGTGAACCGGAAGTTGAATTACCCATAGATATTGGAAAAAAATAAATAGTCGCCTTCGCGTAGTATTGCGAAGTGCAGCAAGAACTCAATGAGCCGCACGTTGACCAGTCAAGATCGCGAGAGGGGAGTGGCGCCCCGGTCTGAATCTTGCCCGCAGTGGCGAGTCAAACCGTTGGGTGCGCCACGCATTGAGCTGTTCTTGACGTTTGAACCGGCGAATTACAATGCTTGCGTACCGAGCTAACAAACTACTTCAATTCTGTGAAGGGCGATTCCCGGCCTGCTTGGTATTTTTTCGTGTGGCAAGGTATCTGGCACTCATCACAGCAATTGCAATCGCCCGGTAGGTGCAGAGTAAAGTGCAGAGTTTCTGCAGAACACGCGAACAAACTCCCTGAAAAATAGATGATTGAATAGAGGCAGTGAAAAGGCTACAATTCGCCGAACGGCCTGAAAAACAGGCACTTACGGCAGGTTTCAGCACATCTGTCCCGTGAATTCGGGACGCAAAGGTCGCAAGTTCAAATCTTGTCACCCCGACTATCTTTCAAAACAAGCCCTTTGGCCAACAGGTCGAAGGGCTTTCTCATTGATACGCCAATCTGTTCTATTCGCCCAGTTGCCCGGATTTACTTCGTCCGGTCACCGGTAGTCGCGTGGATCGCTGGAAAAACTATCGTGAGTTTTCGCCGGAAATTTTCGAGGCGTTGCATTAGATTTCGGACCGACTGTTTCAATCCTCGCGCAACCACTTCAGCTTCACAACGTGAATCGAGTTGTCGGCGCCGTACTTGTTGTCGACTGGTATCACGCGGCCGCGATCACCTGTCGCCTGCATCCATTCGGTTACGATCACCCAAGTCTCATCCGGTGACACTTGAACCACTCCAAAGTTGCCCAACCGAGCACCACGTTCGGGAACCAGTATCTGTTCGGTGTCACGCAGCACCTGCAATGTCTCCGGATCGACGCGCGCGATAAACAGGGGCGCACGATGACGAAACACGTGATCGTTATTGGCACCCCGCCGAGTGTAAACCAGGAACAATCCGCTGGCGTGCGTCACCCAATGCTGCTGCGTGTTGTAGTTGCCCAGTTCCTGTCCGTCGTCAAACTTCCACTTCATTGTCTGGCCAAAATTCAACCCGTCTTCACTGGTCGATACATACCCGTGCTGATCATTGCGAAGCGTCAGAAAATATCGGTCGTTGAAACGTGTCAACGAAGGTTCCGCAAAGCCTCGTTCGACCGGAATCGTTAACTCGGTGCCGTGCTCGACATAGGTCAACTTCTGCCCGTCGAAATCACATCGACAGACCGTTGCCGAAAATTGCTTGTCCTCCGGACGCTTGAAATAAACGGGCAACAGAATCTGACCATTGGGCAAGTCACAGCGCTGGACGCTCCCGGCACCACAATTGGCGAATTTTTCTTCGTCTGGCATCTCAAGTTTCTTGGGAGCCGACCAGGTTTGGGTTGCCGGGTCGTAAACCGAAGATCCCGTATAGCGGGGCCGAACTTTCATCACTTTGTTGTCCCGGTAACGAACCGACTGCCCGGTACCCAGCAACTTGCCAGTCGCAGCATGCCACGCTGGAGTGAAGTCGCAAATCGTTTCTTCGACGCCAGGCTCAATGATCCAACGCCGGAAATCCGGTTGCAATTTCAAGTCCGACCAATGTTGTCCCAGGTCGCTGGAATAGCAGGAGTGCAGAGCACGAAATACATCCGATCCGGTCAGTTCGAGCTTCTGTGTCGTGACAACCACAGTCGGCTCCGATTTATCCGTTGCTGGAATCACACCCGCTCGGGCATGCACCCAACAGGTTTGACCGTCGTAGCCGCGAGTCAGTACCGTCCGTTCAATTTCAAACGGGGACTCTGCATCGGAACCCCGCGCCGCAGGTGCCTGAAACACCGCGGCGAAAACCTGATGGTTGGGTTGAATCACCATCCAGATGAAACTGGCCGCCAGAATTGTATTCGAAATATTCATTGAGTTGTCAAATCTGAGGGTTGCGCAAAGATCGTGAACCTTGCCTATGATAAACTTGCCAACGGCTGGCGACTTAAGTTTTTCGCCGCCAGAAACTGCTTGAGCAAACTTTCACAAACTGATTGCGTGGCGAGGTGAAACATGAGACCAACCAATCGAAAACTATTGCTGAAATTGGTTTTGTGCATCCTGTTGGTCGCGTCCGGGTCTAACAGCGTCGCCACTGGTCAAACTCCCGAGCAGCCCGAAAACGAACGGCCCAACGTGATCGTGATATTAGCCGATGATATGGGAATCGATTCGGTCGGTGCCTTCAACGACCGGCTGGGATTAAAAACTCCCGCACTCGATCGGCTGGCTGGAGAGGGCATGAGCTTCATGGATGCCCATTCGACATCGGGTGTTTGTTCGCCGACTCGCTACAGCGTTCTGACCGGTCGCTATAACTGGCGATCAAGACTCAAACGAGGCATCGTGGGAAAATGGGAACGCCCCTTGATTTCGGACCAACGTCTGACGCTGCCGGAAATGTTTCAGCAACATGGCTATCGCACCGCAATGATTGGCAAGTGGCATCTGGGTTGGCACTGGCCAACCGCAAACAGCACGACAACGGAGAAACTTGCCGAGATTGACTTCAGCAAACCAATTACCGGTGGTCCGAACAGCCATGGGTTCGACTACTACTTTGGGGACGACGTGCCAAATTGGCCACCGTACGCCTGGAGAGAAAACGAGCAGTTGTTGGGTGAATTGACGACCACGATGAAACAAGGCGCGATGGTCGGCGTCAACGCCGGGCCGGCGGTCAAGGACTGGGACTTCCGCGCAGTTCTACTGGAATACGGTAAGCGCTGCGGCGACTATATTCGCGAGCAAGCCAACCAGGAACAACCGTTTTTTCTGTATGTGCCGCTGCCGTCGCCTCATACTCCCATTGCCCCAGGCGGAAAATTTAAAGGGGCCAGTGGCATCAGCGAATACGCCGACTTTCTGATCGAAACCGATTGGGCCGTTGGTGAAATTCTGAATGCCTTGGACGAATCCAATCAAGTCGACAACACGCTGGTTATTTTTACCTGCGACAACGGCACGTCACCAAAAGCGAATTTCGATCAGCTGGAATCGCGCGGCGTTCACTTACGCCAGCATTGGCGCGGCAACAAGGCAGATGCGTTCGAAGGTGGCCATCGCGTTCCGTTTATCGTCCGCTGGCCCGGGCAAATCCAAGCCAACTGTCGCAGCAACCAGATCATTTGCCTGACCGATATCATGGCAACATGCGCCGAGATGCTGAAGTTCAACCTGCCCGTTGACGCCGCCGAAGACAGCGTCAGCCTGTTGCCGGTACTGACAGGCGACCAGCCCGACAACTCTCCCGTGCACGAAATCGTTATTCATCACTCTGTCAGCGGACACTTTGCGATTCGCAAGGCGAACTGGAAACTGCTGCTATGCAGCGGTTCGGGTGGCTGGAGTGCTCCCCGAGAAGCCGACGCGGCCAAACAGAAACTCCCGCCGCTGCAACTGTACGACTTGCAAGCCGACCCCAAAGAAACGAATAACCTGGCGGCGGAATATCCAGACAAAGTTGCCGAACTGGCCACAGCGCTCTCCATCGCCATTCGCAACGGCCGCACGACTCCTGGTCCACAACAATCGAATGAAGGCTGGCCGAACACGATCCCGGCTGCTGTGCTTGAACAATTCCCGCAGCTGAGGGAAAACAAGCGGTAGTGGTTGAGTGGCGGATTTGCGGTGGGGGTTTGGCGCAGAGTTTGAGCGTAACGTCGGGCTTAAGTTCAAGTTCAAGTTGAAGTTGAAGTGAAGTCTTTGTTGTTGATTGGACACGGAAATCAAGCGTGTTCGACCTGCTGCATCGCTGGAGCTGACTGAAAATGCCAGCTCCATTCCTGCTTCAAACGCTGATTCGCCAGGCCAGCCTTGATGCAAAGCGCTAAAACCGCCGCTTATCGCCGCAACTTTGCGGAGCGCTGGAATTTATTCGAACTACCGTATCGAAAGAAGCTCTTAGTAGAATCATGAAGAAAAAAACCGCCGAGGCGCAGAGAACGGGGAGCTTGCAGAAGTTTGAATGGACTTGCACGCCCTCAGCGAACTCTGCGTCTCTGCGGTTAGCTCTTCGGATTGCATGCAATGCTCGATTAACGGACCATTCGTGGAACGAAAGACGACAATCCCTTCGCCAAGCGAAACTACTCGTTGGGAATCTCTGTTTCCCTGGCTTCGGCGGTTTGTTCGGCCATCGTTTCGGTCGGTGCCTCGCTGGACTCGTGGTGTGAGCTATCGGAATACGGATTCTGACCAGGACTGCTGGAAAGTTCACGAGGCGATTCGTCTTGCCAACGCGTGACGATGTCGTTGCCAGCAGAAATCTGTTTCAGCAATTCCGGATAAGAGCCAGGCACTTCGCCAGCCACAAACTTCTCGGCTTCACCAGTGAACTTTGATTTCAACTGCTGGTCATCACCAGCCAGGTACTCAGCTGACTCCTTCATCCGGGCCTGATATTTTGACCATTCCTGTTCGATAAAGTCTGCCATGTGTCAATCTCCAGCTGTTTAACTGGGGCTCAACGGCAACGTTGTAGCCCCCATGTTGAATTACATAAAGTTGTAAATGATAACTCCCACAGCGGTTACGGTAAGACAAAATCCGATCGTGATCAACAGCCCGTCTCGGGCAGTCAATCCAAGTCCGAATGCGGTCACGGCCAACCCGGGCAAGAAGACTCCAAATGGCACAAATGCCAAAGGAAAGAAGGTCACCGCCAGCAAAATACTGAGGATAGCGACTGGATAAATAGCCGGCCCTTTGGCCAACACATCCCAACGGTGAGAAACGACTTTTTCGAAGTACTTGACCCAAGGCTGAGTTTTCTCAATGCCGCTCTTCAGTTTCTCCCGCGAGAATTCGAAATTGGCCAGCCGAGCTGGAAGCCAAGGGCGGCTGGAGAAAAACATCATCTGAGTTGCGATCAGGATGATGAGTGCCCCAGTAACAACCGACATGCCTGGAATCATCCCGATTGGCGAGACGGCCAGGATGGCTGGAAACAGCAACATCGGTCCATGGCTGCGACCATCAAGCGAATCGAGCAGTTCACCGATCGAAACCTGATCCTCGTCTGCGGTGGTTTTGACAAAGTGATCCAGCAGTCCGCTTAAGCTATCGGGGCGTTTGGCAGCAGTCGTTGACATGGCACAGCGTTAATCAAGGTTCATTGGTTCGACGAATGTAGGCGTAGTTCAATAGCGCGACAAAGCACGACCCACCGAACAGGTTTCCGATCAGGGCAATGGACACGAACCGAATCGCTTGTCCAACTGTAAATTCCGTGCCAAACAACAGAGCAGCGAAAATTTCGACGGATCCAGCAATCGAGTGGTGCAAGCCTCCCAAGCCAATCAAAAAGGTAGCGATGTAGATCACCGTGATTTGAGCAATGGTTCGCGGACTCGAACACGCCAACCAGGCGCCCATCGCCATCAACCAACCTGCCAGCGTTGCGCTGACGAGTAGCGATTGATTGGCGAAGTCGACCAGGTGATGCCCAATGGCCACGAATCCAATTTCGGCTTTGATGACATCATTACCGGCATATAACAGCAACGCACTGATGGCGGCTCCCGCCAGGTTGCCAACCACGACGACAAACCACAGTTTTAGCAGCGATTGGACACTGGCCTTTCGATCGAGTACGGGATACAGCGCGGTAGCGGTGTGCTCGGTAAACAATTGAGCGCCGCTGAGAATGCACATGATGAATCCCAACGGGTACACGACCGCCATGCTGAGCCGTTGCAGATACGGGGAAAGTTCCTGCTCCAGAGCGGTGGTCTGTACGACCGCGACGGCCATCGGCGAAAACCCTACGATCAAGCCAGCTGCGACCGCCGATAACAGCAGCGACAACGGCGGTCGCGAGAGCTGTTCCAATCCCTCTTCGATGGCAGTTTCCAGCGCATCATCGGGGTGGCGTCTGGTTTCATCGGTCCGTTTGATGATGACAGGAACGTAGGCATCGTCCTCGGACTGCCGGGTTTGCTCTCGGTCAGTTCTCGTTTCCAGCGGAATCTCGCTACCATCAGGTAGTAGCAAACTCTCGCCTTGATCGTTCTCAATTCCCGGCTCTGGGGGACCGGAGGACTGTGATCGCAGTCCGTCCGCCGCGGGGCTCGACTCTTCTGGCTTCATAATGGATGTGTTAACCTGCCAATCCTGGTGATTCGTGACTTCTCGTTCTCAGGGTTGGCAGGAGAACTTTCCGTCGTCAGAAAACTTAATGATTGCGGTCAGCTTCCGCTGACGGCGTTTCCGACTTAATTGACTGGCCGGTTCGAATGGCTTGTCCAATAGGCGGATGTTGATGGGTTTCCAATGCACCCAGTTCGAGCATTGTTTGTTCGTGCTGTTGGCGCTGTTGCTCGGTTCCCACGACTACGACAAAACTTTTTCCATCAGCCAGCATCTGCCGATAGTCGTCCCGGTTGGGCAGTTCGATTCCGCGATTGGTTTCGTCGATAGCTGCGACCCCTCCGATCCAGGCACCTGCCAGTCCAGCCGCAATCGGGGCAGCGATATTCAGCCCTGGGATTCCCATCAACAGCAGGCCAGAACCAACACCGATGGCGCCGCCCTTGATCACGCCTTCGGTTGTTTTTCGAGAGTCAATATCGTCGATGTCTTCGTAAACAATCTCAGGAATTTCATTATCCATCGATTCATTATTCCGCGACACGCGTCGGACTTGCAGATCCGGACCGCGCACCGAAGCTGCAGCACGGCTGGCATCATCGGCGGTTTCAAACACGCCAACAACAGCTTCGAGTGGATGTTCGGATTCCAATTTGTTTTCAGGGTGCATCGGTCATTCCTTATCGGGAAGACGCAGGCCGGCGGGGCCGGCCTGCTGCTTTAACTATTTTGAGCGATCAATTGGCTTAAATTACGCTTGGCCAACTTCCTGTGCCTGAACCATCCACAGGTGTTTTTCCACAGCTGCCGAGGTTGCGATCAGCAAATCTTCGCTGATGGGATCCAGGTCGCCCAGCTGCTCAATCGCGTCTCGCATTTGAGCGACTGACTTCATCAACGCATCGGCGACAACCGATACGGCTTCAGTAACCTGGTGGAAACCCTCGGAGATGGTGTCCAGTGCGGACGATTCTGCCACGGTGGTAGCGCGGCCATCAGGAGCCGAACCAATCGTGACGATTCGTTCTGCGATTTCGTCAGTCGCCGGCCGCACGGTTAACAGGATTTCGTCCAGTTGCAGGTGAATGCTGCGGAAGTTGGGCCCGACCACATTCCAGTGGACTTGCTTGAGAACCAGTGACAAATCAATCAGCGTCGTCAGGGATGCCTGCAACAATTCAACGGTTTTCTCCTGATTTTCGGACTTCAATACGTTACGTTTAAACTTGGTCATGTTTCTTATTTCGATAAACTGTTTGTGAGTCAGAAAACAACGCAACCGCCATACCAATGGCTGGGGTTGCACGTCAGTGACCGAATTCCACTTGGAACTGTTAACGACTGGTCAACCTTTGATCGCGCTGGCCGTTTGCACACCACCCACAATCGTTTTTTCTAGAGTTTAGGATTCACAAAGCGCTAGCAACATGGAAACACAACCATCGCCCGATTCCGCCTGCTTGACCTACGAACTTCACTTTCCAATCAAGGCACCGGCCAGTGTCGTCTGGAAATCGCTGACCGAGTCGGTCGATTTCTGGTGGCCAGACAGCTATCGGATTCTGGGCCCCGAATCCAAGATCGATTTTGATATCTCACCGGGAGGCCGAGGATTGACTGAATACGATGCCGATGGGAGCTTTCTGCAGTGGTTCCAGGTGCAGGCCGTTCAACCTGCCGATTACGTCATTTACCTGGTCGGGTTCCTGGCTCCGGATTATGGTGGCCCGGCGACCACTCATTTACGGATTGACCTGGAAGAAGAAGACGGAACGACAACGCTCAGCCTGGTCGACGGCTTTCATGGTGCCGTTGACGATGGAACGGAAGAGTCATTGTCCCAAGGCTGGACTCAGGTTTTCGGACAATCTTTCAAGGCCTTCGCCGAGTCCCAGGCAGACGGGTAGCAGTTTGGGCCATGCTTCCGATTCACCCGCGCGTTTAACCACGGCGGCGGGTGACTCGTTCCGGTTTACCGATTCCCAGCTTCCCGTTATCGAACTCCTCAACCGTGTGGCCTAACACGATATCGAACTTGGCTTCCAACTCGCCGAGTTTGGAATTTTCTATCGGCTTGAAATCAACCAGCACCGTTTCGCGAATTTTGGGATCGCGAATCTGACGGAACACACCATCGCGCTGATTCAGTTCGTGACCTTTGACCAGCATTTGGGTGGTAAAAATTCGTTGTCCGTTTTTACTGACCCCGAAGTGAATATGGGGCGTGCGTCCGGGATAGGGCACCGGTTTGATCGTGCGGAATGAGTACTGCCCCTTGGCGTCGGTAAAAAAGCGGCCGTACCCCTGAAAATTCTTGTCCTGCTGGTCGCGGTTGTTGTTGTCGGCAGAATGCAAATAGACTCCGCTGTGATCACATTGCCAGATTTCCACAAACGCATTGCGGATCGGTTCGCCAGTTTTCGACAATACCCGGCCTGACAAGTAGGTGATCTCGCCGACAGCCGGATTGATCGAGTCATTGATGATCAACAAATCATTGTCCGTATCGATTGGTAAACGATCCGGGTAAAACGGTCCCTCGGTCATCGATGGGGTGCGGGTCAATTCTTCAGCAAACCACCCGGGGTTAGCCAGTGCAGTCGCCAACAAACTTGAGTGGGCCATCATTTGGCGTCGCGTCAGCATCTTGATACTCCTGTAGGTGAACCTGAAACCCCATCGTCATTTCCGCAGTTCAATTGTAACAACGTTGGCTTGCTAGCATTCAAAAATCTATCGCGGCAGTCACTCCATGTTGCTATCCTCCGTCCCAAACCCTCGCCCAGAGTGTGTCAGCCAACATGCTGAACCGGGATTCCAGCGACCTCGCCCGATTGGTCAACCTGCCAACAACAGCAGTTTTCCGATCAGCGGTAGCAACAATCCCAGGATCACCAGCACGGCGGCGAACATCCACCAGCGAGAAACTGGTTTGTGGAAGTCAGAGGAGGACAGGTACGTCCTGCAATACGGACATTGGTCGACATCGTCATAAATGCTTTCCCCGCAATGAGGACAGTCAACCAGGCAGTCGTCTTCCTGATCCCAGTCATCTCCCTCATCCCAGTCACCTTCAAAATCTTGGTTCATCAATCAATCGCTCCCGAAATGGAACGTTAGCAAAACAAGTGCGGTCATGGTGGCCTCGCCGATCGCCGACAACTCAACGTTCCCAAGGACCCGTCAGCTGGAGAGCCGAATGCATTCCCTGAAAAACACGATCGTCGCCGTAGGGCTACTTGGACTGTCGTTTGTGTTCTATCAGTTCTCTTCCAAAACGCCACCGGAAGAGCAGCTGATGAATCCGTTGGAACCGGTCAATGCGATGGTCGCTGCCATCGACTCGCCGGCCACGGGGGAAACCGATCCGCCAGCAAATAGGTCGGCTGAGCCAACTCCCAAACCCCAGCCACCGGCTGATCCCTGGTCGTCGGAATCCAAATCCGTTGCGACTGCACCGGAGCTACCTGAATTCACGGTGCCTGATTTCGGAAGCACCAAACCGGCCGCTAAATCGCCTCAGCAGCCATCGCCAGCGGCAAATGAATTTGATGCCCCCCCGATTGCTGACTTGAAACCGCAGCCCCAACCTCAGCCGCGTCAACCGAGCCCACTGGAGCTGGATCCACCCCCGGCTACCTCACCCAACCCCACCTCGCCCAGCGGCAATGACTTTGCCGCCGCTGATCCGGTCAGCCGGGATCAGGGATTGATCCAAGCCCTGGAAACGCAACGGCAATCCGAACCCTCGAATCGATTTGAAACCAATCCCCACACCGCGCCAAAGCCTCAGAACGACAATTCCATGGGGCTCGTTCCTGCCACCCCTGATGACTCTTCCGAGTTCACTGCCGAAGCCAACATCGATCCCAATAACACCCAACCCCAGGTGACGGTAGCGGGAAATTCAGAAGCAGCTACGGTGACGATTCCCGCGCCAGCCGAATATGCCTCGATTACGTTTCGGGATGCTTGGCCGATCGTCGACGAAATGGTCGCGCAAGATCGACTTCAGGAAGCCCTCGCGTTGCTGTCTCAATACTACGACGACGAAGAACTTTCCGGACCACAGCGACAAGCGTTGACTGCCTGGCTGGACGCGCTGGCTGGCAAAGTTATTTTCTCAACCGAAAATCACCTGGATCAGCCCTACCGAACCAACGGTGGTGAGACGTTTGCTGAACTGGGCCAACGTTGGAACGTACCTGGCCAGCTGGTCTTCAATGTCAATCGCGAACGCGTGACCGGAACTCAAGCCATTCCTGCGGGCACCGAGTTGAAGGTCATCCGCGGTCCTTTCGACGCCCGGATCAATCGGGAAACGGAAACGATGACATTGTTCCTGGGCGACATGTACGCCGGTCGGTTCAGTGTCCGCATCGGCATCTCCGGAGACCCGAAACCGGGGCAATTCAAGGTGATGATGAAAAGCCGCAAGGGATTCGATTGGAAAGACGCCAACGGCACCACCTACGCTCCCGGCGATCCCAACAATCACTATGGTGAATTCTTCATGGGCCTGGAAGGCTTCCTCAGCATCCATGCGATCGACGAATCCAAACAAAGCGGCCATTGGGGCTGCCTGGGCTTGCTGGAAGAGGACGCACGAAACGTATTCGCGATCCTCGGTCCAGGTTCAACGGTCACGATCGAGTAACTACTTTTGGGGTAGCACTTTCAATTCAACCCAGCTGCTTTGCTCGGGTGAATGAAACACCGAATGAGTGGCCTTGATGAAATCATCCTCGGTCGCCTCGAAGATGTTGTCGACGTACTTCTGCGGGTTACGGTCGATCAATGGGAACCAGCTGCTTTGCACGTGGATCATGATTCGGTGTCCCTTTTTGAACGTGTGACAGACATCCTGCAATGGCACTTTGACCGTCGTCACTTCGTTGGGCACAAAGGGTTCTGGTTTCTCATAGCTGTTGCGGAACCGACCCCGCATAACTTCGCTGCGAACCATTTGCTGGAAACCGCCAAAATCCAGACCAGGCTGTGAGCCTTCCACAAACGGATGGTCATCCGGAAAAACGTCGATCAACTTGACCACCCAGTCAGCCGAACTTCCGGTCGTAGCGACTTGCAACTTGGCCAGAATATCTCCGGTCAAAGTGACCGGTTGATCCAGGGGCTCGGTTTGAAAGACCAGTACGTCATCGCGCTCCGAAGCAAACCGCTGATCGTCGGACATGTAGGCCCGGGGCGTGAACATGATCTGGATATCCTGCCGATCGCGATGAGGCACCGGGTCGGCGGGATCGGACACGAAGGAAGTTCGTTCGCCTTCGTCGGCAGTCGGTTCGGTAGTGGACAATGATTGATCGCTGTGAAAATAATAGCGGACCGTTTCCGCTTCCGCCGGCGGCCATTGTTGGTAAACATCCCACTGACGCCGACCACAGTCGTACATCATTGCTTCGAATTCGGGTCGATCACCAACACCCTTGAGAAAGTGTCGGAAAAATGGCGCTTCGATTTCACGTTGGTAAAATTCTGAAACACCACGGCCAAATCCGACTTTGCCAACGACGGCGTACGGGCTGGTACGAGCCCATGCACCGTGACTCCACGGTCCCATCACGATCGTGTTGAACGTGTCCGGGTTATTCTTTTCGATCGTGCGATAAATGTTCAGCGGACCATACAAATCCTCAGCGTCAAAGAAACCGCCGACGGTCATCACGTTGGTTTTGATGTTTTTAAGGTGAGGCAAGATACTGCGTTCCTGCCAGAACGAGTCGTAGTTGGGATGTTCGACAATCTGGTTCCAGAAAAAATTCTTCCCACCATACATTTTCCCTGCGTTACTCATCGGGCCCAGTCCCATGTAAAACGTCCAGGCATCGCGTGATGTAGGTCGCACGGACTGATACCACTGCTGCTGAGTCGGCCCATCGTGCTGATGGCCGAATGTATCGGTCGCCAGGAAATAGCTGAGCAGGTACGCCCCATTGTGATGAAAATCGTCAAAGAAAAAGTCCGAGATCGGAGCTTGCGGTGACGACGCCACCAGGGCAGGGTGGTGATCGGGCAAGGCAGCAGCCGAATAGAATCCAGGATAGGAAATCCCCCAGATCCCAACTTTGCCGTTGTTGCCTTCAACGTTCTTGATCAACCAGTCGATCGTGTCGTAGGTATCCGAACTTTCATCGACCAGCTTGGGATCGTCACGGTTGGGGCGCATGTTGTCATAGTCACCTTCGGACATCCAGCGTCCGCGAACATCCTGGTGAACGAAGATGTAACCCTCTTCCTGCATGAACCGGGACGGCGCGATCCGCTGACTGTAACCATCGCCATACGGACGTGTACTGTAGGGCGTACGATTCATCAGGATGGGATACGTTTTCGATTTATCCCGTGGTTCATAGATCGTGGTGTACAACTGCTTGCCGTCCCGCATCTTGATCTGCACGGACCGCTTGGAATATTGCTGCTCAACAGGCACGCTGTCACGTTGGGCATCGACAATGCCAGTGAATGCTGCGACCAGGCCGAATACCAAGCCGGACAGGACGTGTGTCAAGGAACTACGGGCGGGCAACATGGTCAAGTCTCTGTGGAGGGAAGGAACGGGTGTGTGAAAATTGTAATCCAGCAACCATCAAAAATGGGGTCGCAGTGACATTCGGAAAGGGGATTGACCAAATCAAGTCAGTCGCGAGTTAAGAAATTTACGAAATCCATCGACCTCTGGCGATTCCCCATGTTCAATCAGGAAGCTGGCGATCGCCACATGAGTCTCCAACTCCGGGTCACGAGGGATATCGTGCAACCAGGCCTGTTCGATATCCATCTGTTGGCTGCCCAAGTACTCGGCGGCACATTGAAACAGATTTCTGGCCGTTGTGCTGCCCGCCGAAAGGGTCAACCGAGTCTGAGGCGAATCACCCACACGCGCCCAGCGAATCGAGGTGTCGGTCGAGTGTTCAATGTCGTTGAATGCCAGGAACTGCTCCGCCACCTGGTTGGCCGATTCCAGAATCGGATTGGTCGGCGGATAATGAGATACAAACTCGGCAATTTCAGATTCGGTTTGCCCGGTCGAAGCAGCAACTTCCTCGATCAAGTGCTGCAGAGCGATCGGCGTGATTGCGGTCGACTTGAAGGGACCATCCACTTTGAAATCAAAAACGTCGATAATGAAATCGTGATCGGTCGATGTGAAAATCTTGGCAGCGGTCAGCATCACATGCCCAGGCAATCGCCGAAGGATATCTGCCAGTTGACCGGAATAGTTGTGGTTGGCGACGACGACAATCTTCTGACCATCGTCGCTCCGCATCATGACCTCTTCGTTCAGTTGACAGATCCCCAACGCCAACAACGCCTTTAACGGTTTGAGCTGATCGGCTGGTGTCAACGAGGTGAAATAGTCTTCCGGCAACCCGTGCACAATCTTGGCGATCACATCGTCCAACTCGAAATCGATATCGGCACGAAGATCTTCAACAATCGCCTGGGTGCGTTCAAAGTTTGTGTTCATGAACGACATTTTACCTCGCCTGCCAGCGACGGGCAGGGGCGTTTCAGCTGCCAAAAAATGCGAGGGGCTGAGTGAGGGTTGGTGGCCTCGAAGTTCCCAGATTGTCGCCTTTCGCTTCCGCGAAAGTTATGTAGCATGGCCGATTCGGCCGTGACCGCAGAAAAAACTCGGCATTGAGCGAAACCCCTGCGGACTCGGGCCAATGGCCCAAGCTACTTTTGGCGACCACAAAAAATGTCAGTCTCTCCGCGAAAGACGACAATCGCCCCAAGGCGGTCAACAATCAACCACCCAAGAGCGATCGGGGCGGGAAAAACCTGTGCTTTTTCAAACAGAGTGTCGCGGCGCGCTACTTGCAACGAGTTTAAGCCAGGTCAAAGTTCGTTTTACTTCAAGAGAGGAGAATACGATGGTCTCCCATCAACCCACCGTCAAACGCCGCAACCGAAAAACCTTGATTGTCATGCTGGCAATCCTGTTTCCTCCAGCCGCCGTTTTAATGCAGCGAGGCTTGGGGAGCGAATTTGCGATCAACGTGTTATTGACGCTGCTGTTCTTTGTCCCGGGAATTCTGCATGCCATGTTCACCGTGATCAGCGGTTTTCGCGGACCCGGCAAGCCGCATCGCATGCTCCGACAACCCAACCTGTAAGGCGAGTTTCGGATCGCAACCACTATTCTTTGGCCGACCGCAGCTTGGTGCGAATCGTTTCCAGACGTTGCTTGAGCTCGGACTCAAACCCGCGATCCACTGGCTGGTAGTATTCGCGATCGACGCCCAGGTAGTCTTGCGCTGAAACGCCGTCGGCTTCGGCATGGGAATACTGATACCCTTCGCCGCTACCCAACTGCTTGGCCGACTGGTAATGCGTATCGCGGAGGTGTCGCGGAACTGGCAAGATTCGATCTTCGCGAACGTCTTTCCGGGCTGCTCCGATCGCCGTCGTCGCAGCGTTGGATTTGGGCGCGCAGGCCAGGTAGGTCACCGTTTGCGACAACGTCAACTGACACTCGGGTAACCCAATCTGTTCGCAGGCCTGACTGCAGGCGACAGCTAACGGCAAGGCATGCGGGTCTGCATTGCCCACATCTTCACTGGCTAAAATAATCAAACGTCGACACAGAAACCGAACGTCTTCTCCTCCCTCCAACATTCTCGCCAGCCAGTACAGTCCGGCGTCCGGGTCACTGCCGCGAATGCTTTTGATCAATGCCGAGGCACAGTCATAGTGCTCGTCACCAGTCGGATCGTATTGTACGGCTCGCTGCCCAACAGCCAGCTTCATCGCCTCCAACGTTACTCGAATCGCTTTCGAATTGGAGTCGGACGACGTAATGACGGCTGTTTCCAGAATCGAAAGGGCTTTGCGAGCATCGCCATCGCAGGTTTTTGCCAGGTGAGTCAAAGCATCGGCATCGACCGTAATTTCATTGTTGCCCAACCCCCGTTCGCGATCACCGAGTGCACGTTGAACCAACGTTTCAATTTCATCTTCTCCCAGGGGTTGAAACTGGAATACCTGACTGCGACTGACCAGGGCTCCGTTGACCGCGAAAAACGGGTTGGAGGTGGTGGCTCCGATCAGCGTGACAACGCCATCTTCCACATCGGCCAGCAACGCGTCTTGTTGAGCCTTATTGAAACGATGAATTTCATCGATGAACAGCAGCGTCCCGGGGCCACCGGTAGCCAGTTGGTCACGGGCCCGCATCAGCACTTCACGCAAATCCTTGACCCCGTGCATGATCGCGGACAGCTGCTCAAAGGAGCGGCGGGTTTCGCCAGCCAGAATGCGGGCGAGTGTCGTTTTTCCAGTTCCAGGTGGACCGTAGAAAATCACCGAACCCAATCGATCCGCATCGACCAGTTTTCGCAGCAATTTATCGGGACCAAGAAAGTGTTCCTGACCAATGAATTCGTCCAGGTTCCGAGGGCGCATGCGAGCTGCCAACGGCTTGGCAGCATCAAAATTCTTTTTCTCAGCGGCTTCGAATAACGACATGATTTCCTCTCGGTTGGAATACTGTCATCGTATTGCATTGCGCCAAGAACGACCATCAGGTCAACGCGAAGAGCAGTTCGACACCCTCCCGCCCGCGGGAGGATCGAGCCATAGCGAGGGGAGGGTTTACCAACCCCCTCTCCGGCCCTGATAGGCCGACTCGGCCG
>CAZJEK010000085.1:0-18809 GCA_964545005.1 uncultured Pirellulaceae bacterium | reverse complement strand
CGCAGGCCTTTGACGGTAAAGTTCATGTTGTCGCGATAGTGTGATTTGATCAGTTCAAATCGCAGTACCGCTGGCGGAACCGATTGGCCAAGTTTCGTGATCTCGCCATTTTCATCAGGGACCTGGATGTTTCCGGCGAACACGTCGCGGGCGGTGTAAAAGTTGCCCTTGGACTTGGACATCTTCTCGCCTTCGACGAACAGGAACCGCGCGTGGATCCAGAAACGAGCGAAGGTATCCTCGCCGCTGATTCCGCATGACTGGGCGATCTCGCATTCGTGATGGGGAAAGATCAGGTCTTCGCCGCCGGTGTGAATGTCAATCACATCGCTGCCGAGCAGTTTCCGCGCCATTACCGAGCATTCAATATGCCAACCGGGGTAACCGACACCCCAGGGCGAATCCCATTTCATGATGTGGGAAGGATCGGGTTTCCAGAGCATAAAATCGCCCGGATGTTTTTTGCGAGCCTGGTCGGATTCGGAAACGCGAGCCCCGGCACCGCTCTTGATTTTTTCCAGACTGTTGCCGCTCAGTTGCCCGTAAGCGGGAAACGATTCGACGCTGTAATACACCACGCCGTCATCGGCAATGTAGGCGTGGCCTCGATCAAGCAGTTTCTGGATCATGCCGATCATACCCTCGGCACCTTCCACGTGATCGGTCGCTCGGGGCACGTTGCCGGGATATTCGTACGCGACTTTGTAACCTAATCGCTTGGCGTCTTCCAGAAAGGCGTCGGTGTAATAAGCTGCAATCTGGTAGGGATCGTTGGGGTCGCCGATGGCCCCATCAGGCAGCCGGCCGGACTTCTTGTTGACTTTGACCCGTTCTGCCGCCTCGGTCATTTTGTCGGCTTCCCCTTCGGTCATGTGTCCGACGTCGGTGATGTTCATCACGTGGTGCACGTCAAGACCAGTCAATTCCAGGAATCGGCGGAGCAGATCGCCAAACAGGAAGGAACGGAAGTTGCCGATATGGGCAAAGTCGTAAACAGTGGGCCCGCAGCTGTACATTCGAACCTTGCCGGGCTCGAGCGGCGTAAAGTCTTCCAGTTGGTTGGTGAGCGAGTTGTAGAACCGGATTTGCATGATTCAGCGAGTCAACACAGTGGATGGCAGTTTCAATTCGCGACAATCTACACGCAGAACGCCATAGGGGACAAGTTGAGTCCGGTTTGAATGGGGGGCGGTTCGCAAAAAAGGCAAAAAAGACAGGTTTTTATGGGGTAAAAAGGCGGCGCCGGATGGTAACGAGATCTTCGCCCCATCACTGGTGCTCGAACTCGAACTCGTTCGTACGATGGCGGAGCTCAGGCTAATTCGGGTTGAAGTTGAAGTTGAAGTTGAAGTTGAAGTTGAAGTTGAAGTTTTTACCGCTGCCAGATTTCGTACAGCCAGGGATGGACCCAGGGATTGTCGGCCGAATAAGACACCGACACGATGCTGGCCAGTAGTAGCACCAGACAAATTCCCCTGCCCCACCGGCTGCTTCCCAGCCAATCGATCACCGGTAACATCGATACCAGCCATAACGGCGACAGCCAGAACACCCAGCGCAGCCCGCTGGTCACGCCGCCGTAGTTTCGGTCCATCTCCGGGCGACGCAGGTAAAACGCCAGCACCACGATCGACAACAGCAACGTCATCCAGCCCAGCCAACGCATCTGGAATCGACCCGCCATCTTGGCTCCTGCCGCCAGGGCAATCATGCCGGCAAAAGCGAACAGCCAAATCGGGGTCAGCGAAAAAATTCCGTGATGACCAAACAGAACATGAAAGGCATAAGTTGGTAGTGAAGGTTCGCCAAGGTCGACTTTTGATTTGCGTTCATCGTTGTAACTCAGCCAATAGCTGCCGGGATAATCGTACCAGTTGTTCCAGGCTCGAATCTGATATTGATCCGTCGATGTGTCTCGCGTGATCGCAACCTGGCTGATTCCAATCGCGTCTCGAACCACCCAGCGTTGAACCTCCTCGGGCGTGCTCGGCCAGGCACCGATCTCGACATCCGGTGCCGACATTTTGAGTTCATCCGGCAGTGCACTTTCTAATTCGCTGGGCAAGCTTCCCTGGTCAAGCGTATTTTCGAAGTCGCCTTCGACCATCGCCAGCACCGGTCCGTCGCTACGGTGACCGTAGGCCAGCTGCCAGGTTTGATGAGCCTGATAATTGGTGAACAGGAATGCTGCCGCCACCAGCAATCCACCCACGGCAAATCCAGTAACGGCCTTGAATGGTGACTTGATCAAGCACAATAATCCCGCCAGCGCGGCAAAGGCCAAGGCTGGCAATTCGTTGGCGACGGCCAGCCCAGCGAACAGGCCGCAACCAAAATGCCACCACCAGGAAGTCGAGTCCTTCCGCCAGATCACGGACAGCTGATACAGCGAAATCATCACCGCGATCGCAGCGGGCAGGTGATTGTTCAGTGAGATTGCGTAGGTCGACAGGAAGGTCGCAAATCCGCCGCAGGCCAGAACGTAGTACCGCGCCCAATCTCGAACCGGGACCTCATTGATTTGCCGAGCCAGGAAATACAAAAACAGAAACCAGCCGACTCCGTTAAGCAGCAGCAATAAAACGCGGACCACCTCATGTGTATTGTCTTTCAGCGTCCAGCCTGTCAGCGACTTGATGACTCGGTAACCGCCAGCCAGAACTGTCGGCAGCAGGGGCGGCTTGCTGGAATAAAAATGATACCGCCCGTCCTCGCCTAGATGCTGAACCTTGTCGATGCTATCCCAACCAATTGCTTCATCGGCGAAAATCACATTATCAATTTCGTAGGTCCCCGAGTCTCCCAATGAACGCACAGTGGCCCAGCGGCTGCGGTCATTGGCCGAATAAAACGGCGTATCGTAACGGCCGGTATGATGGTTCAGCGTCGCGATGCGGCCGCAAACGGAACCAACCGAACACAGAATCAGGATCCAGAAGATGGACCAGTGCCGCCGAGCGCAGAAGTTGGGTAACTCAGCCGGGCAGGCTTCGTTGCCTGGAACGGAAGGATCAGATGGGGGGGACGTTTGGCTCATGCTTGCAGCTTAATCAACTTTTTCGCGAATCGTATACGGCGAGTTGGTCTGGCTGTTCCGCGACACGATTAATTCCGCCAAAAAACCCATGCACAGTAGTTGCGTGCCCAGCAAAACGGCCCCCAGCGAAATCAGCAACATGGGTCGTTGGTGAACGGGATCCCAGGATTGAAATTCCGGATTGGACATTCGCAGCAGCCAATAGATGCCCATGTAGACCATCCCAATTGCACCAAGCCCCAGAGAGATTAAGCCTGCCGAGCCGATCACGTGTTGAGGTCGATGGTTGTAACCGGTGAGAAAGCTGACCGTCAGCAGGTCCAGGAAACCTTTGGGCAGCCGAGACCAGCCGTACTTGGAGGCCCCGTGTTGGCGAGCGCGATGATTGACGGCCAATTCACCAATGCGAAAACCTCGCGCCGCTGCCAACACTGGAACGAAACGATGCATCTCACCGTACAAGTTGACTTCGTCGAAGACTTCCCGTCGATACAATTTGAAGCCGCAGTTGTGGTCGTGCAGCTTGACTCCAGTCATGACGCCGACCAGCCAATTGAAGACTTTGGAGGGAAGGGTTTTACCGATGGGATCTTTGCGATCGGCTTTCCAGCCACTGATCACATCGTGATTTTCGTCAAGCGCCTCGAGCATTCGAGACAGTTCGGCGGGGTCATCTTGCAGGTCCGCATCCATCGTCGCGATCAGGCTTCCTTTGGCGTGCTGGACGCCGGCTTGCAGCGCAGCGGCTTTACCAAAATTGCGGCGAAACCGGATGCTGCTGACGTGGGCGTGATCGGTCGCCAGCTGTTTCATGATGCTCCATGAATCATCGGTCGATCCGTCATCGACGAAGATGATTTCGTGCGGCATTGGCAGCGACTCGGCGGCGGCGTCAATTTGCCGATGCAATTCGACCAGCGAATCCTGTTCGTTGAAAACAGGAATGACGAGGGAGAGTTGGTTGGTCGAAGTCATGGATTGGGGGCGTCAGTGTCGTTTTGGCTCTGCGAAAATTCGCGAAAGGCGATAGTCCAACGGTGTTGGTGGTAGTCACCGACTTCCTGAAATTCACATGGCATTTGTGTTTATCCGGGGCTAGTGTCCAGTCGGCTAAAAAAATGTCAGCCTCTCCGCGAAGTCTAGCGAGTCTATTTACCGCAGAGACGCAGATGGAACTGAGTTTTTCATGCGATGATTATCCCACGAACTCTGCGCCTCTGCGGTTTTTTATGATCCTCCTGGGAATTTGAATTAATCACCATTCAGCTACTTGACGTTTCCTCCATGCGACTGGTTACCAAACGAACCAGATAGATTATACCAGCGGCCAGCAATTCGGATGTTAGCCAGACCAGTCGAATGACCACAGCGGCGATGATCGCATTGGCCGCACCGATTGTAGGGCTTAGCAGTGGGATCATCACCAATTCCCGGACACCCACGCCACCGGGAAGCAGCGTGACAAAGCCTGCCACGGTAGCCAGCGAAACGCAAGCCAACGTCAGCGGGTAGTCGTTGCCGGTGATCGTCGTTTCCGGAAGACCCTTGATTACCAACCACAAGCTGAGTCCATTCAAACACCAGCCCAGCGACATCACGACCCAGCCGAATGCCATCGTAGACAGTCCGAGGGACTTTAATGGTTCCTGGTCACGCTGGCCCAGAGCTGTCAGGCGTCCGGCCAGTTTTTGAAAAATCGCTGGCCAGGTCAGGACTCCGGCGGCGACGGTTAACACTCCAGCGGTCCATTGTAACACCGACTGGTCGCGGAATCGAAGGATCAACAACAGGCTGGCGATGGCGGATCCAATGAAGATCCAGGTCAGCGTTTCCACGAATACGCTGGCGGCGGCAATTCGAGCATTGACCTGGGGACCGCGGACCAGGTCAGTGCGAATCACCACGACCATTGCTTTGCCGGGAATGTACTTGCCCAACTGAGAGGTAAAGAACGCCGCCAGGCAATCACTGATTTTGGGGCGTTGACCCAGCGCGATCAGCACCCGGTACCAGAACAGGTTGGCCAGTAACATCGCGCTCAGGTACGACACGATTGCCAACAGCCAAAACCGCCAGTTGACCTGGTTAAGTGAAAACGATTCGGCCAGCAACTGTTCACGCGATTGGTAAACCATGTAACCGATCGCCGCGACCGCGAGCGTAAACACAGTCCAGCGCAATCCCAGCTTCAGCAGTTTCCGGCGTTGTTCGGCGGTCGACATGGGGTTCGTGGATTGGGTCAGGCAGCGGACGGGGACAGGCAAGGTTTCAGGGTTGGTAGATAATGCAGGTTTTTCTTGGAAATGGAAACCCGACGCGTGAGCGAGGGCTACACCGACGCGTGTTTTCCCTCGCTTACGCGTCGGGTTTCCAAAAGTGTGCAACTTCTAAGCTTACGCTTCGGGTTTCCCAGAGTGTTCGCTCAAGCCCACAATCTGCTAGCATAAAATACAGTCAGGTTGCCTTCTTTTTGGCGTCCACGCCGATTCGCTATTTACCCAAAAGTCGCGAGACCGTTAAATTGATTTTATTCACTGTAAAAAACGTTGGAGCGATTCCATGAAGGGATTAATGGTTCCTCTGTTGTTTTTTGTGACGACCGGGATGGTCGTCGGACAACAATCACCGCCGCCAAGCAGTTACGATCCGGGAAATCCGGTTGCTCGCCCGCAGCCGGACGATGACGGTAACGAAACCAATACACAGACATCCGGGCCCCAGCAGTTCGGCCAGCAGGAAACGGTTTCGACTCGTGATTTGCAACAATGGTTGAAACAGGTTGACGTGTTCGAAGTCAAACTGGATGCGGTCAGTTTGGAAGCTTTGCGTCAGGGGAAGGAACTGACAGCTGGGTTTTCTCCTCAAGATAGCGCGGGCAATCAGTTATCGAAAGACAGTATCCGTGCCATTACGGCACGTTCTGAGAAGGTACCAAGCGCGCTGGCGAATCCGATACCAGTGCAAGGTCGGGTCGTGCTGGACGAAAAAACGAACCAACGAATTATTGCTTTTCCGTTGACTCAAACTCAAGTGGAAGGATTGGCAAGCGGTCAGTTTGTTTTTCGGATTCCCGAGCAGGAGTTGGGGGCTTACGACGTGGTTGCGTTGGTACCCACCTTTGACCCACCCGCTCAGGATTCTGCAGGCCTTTCGCCGGTACCTCAAGACGATTTTGACAGCTCCAATCGGTGGTCGGGGACCAACTTGGGCGGCGTCGATGGCCTCGATGCTGGCGCCAATGGCTTCGAGGCTCCGGCCACGAATCGTTCAATCCTTGATCGTCAGGACTTGGGGAACAATCAAGTCACTTCGCGGAATTTGCCTTCCTGGGATTTGGAAAGACGGCAGCAGACTCAATCGCCTTTGGATCAGAACAACTACGCTCAAAGCAACCCGCCTCTGGGCAATTCGCTGGCGGGGTATCCCTACGGTAGTTCTCAGAGAACCAATCCGGTACCCAGCCAGCCTCAGTTGCAGCGACTGGCAAACAACTCGAATACGAGCCCAGCCAACCAATTGTTGGTTGATATGAAGCGACAGCTGGATGAGATGAAGGCTGGTCAACAGGCTAAGGATGATCGCCAGGCGCAAACGGAACTGGAGCTTCGAAGGCAGCTTCTTGCTTTGAAAAATGAGAATGATCGATTAGCTTCACAACGATACGCCAGCAACACAACCAGCGGCGGTATTGACGCCAGTCCCGTCGGTTACGACCGCGATGTCTCGCGTCCCAGGCTGGCTATCGGAACAAACGCCGATTTGGGCAATCAGTCACCAAATCAAAATCTGCGACCGTCCACGGAACAAACTAACAATCGGCTTGCTGCCGACATTGGCGACGCATTTAAAAACCAGACGCCACCGACGACCAGAACCAGCAACGATGGAGTCTTGTTCGTTCTGTTTCTGTTTTCGCTCGCTGGCAACCTGTATTTAGGAATGCTGTGTCGCAGTCTGTACGCTCGTTACGGCGTGCTGGCAGACGAATTGAGAGAGACATTTTCCGGGTCAATGTAGGCCGGTTGCCGGTGCCATCATCGTTTTAAAAAAATGGATTAATCTCTATTTACCCAAACCTGATTGCTCGGCAGAATACAAGACGCAATGAAGACATGTTAAGTGGTGGAGAACTGGTTAATGGATGACCAGTAACCGCTTGTTCACATCAACTCACCAACAGCAAGGAGTGCTGAAAGTGACTACCACGCGATGGATCGCAGTTACCATTGTCACCACGGCAATGGCTATCTTCTTCTCAACTGAAACGGCAACCGCGCAAACGCGAATCGCCATTGTGGATGTGGGCAAGGTGTTCAAAAGCCACCCCCAGTTCACTCAGCAATTGGCCGGGCTCAAGCTGCAGGCCGATCAATTCAAGGCCAACTCACTGCAGGCTCAGCAAAGCCTGATGAAAGAGGCGGAGGTCTTGAAAAACTATCAGCCTGGAACGCCCAATTACATCGAGGCCGAATCCAAGCTCGCTCAAAAGTCGGCAGCCATGGAAGTCAATCAACGCAATCAAATGCGTGAGTTGATGGAACAGGAAGCTGAATTGCACTATCGGACGTACATGCAGGTCCAGCAGTTGATCACGCAGTACTGCGACGCTCAAGATGTGCGATTGGTGTTGCGTTACAACAGCGAAGCAATGGACCCACAGAATCCGGCTTCGGTGATGCAGCAGGTCAACAGCAGCATCGTCTTTCACGGTCCCCGGGCGGACATTACCGATCTGATTATCAAGCAGCTCGGTCCCCGTTCGGCTCAACTCAATTCGTCGTCGCCTCAGCAATAGTTTTGCTGCAGGTCTGGTTTTGACTTCCCCCGATTTGTGAAAGCACTGCGTTGGACCGTTCAACAAGAAAACAGACCACGTTGTCGAAAGTCGTTTCTGTCACAGGATTTGGTTTCTGGAGCGGGCGCGACGCCACGGTGACCTTTCGACCGGCGGAAGTAAATTCCGGTGTCGTATTCGTCCGAACCGATTTGCCTAATCAACCGCGGATTCCGGCTGTGATTCAGAATCGGGTCAATGGCCCGCGGCGAACCACACTGGTGGCCAACGGTGCGGCAGTAGAAATGGTCGAACACGTGCTGGCCGCGTTAGCCGGATTGCACATCGACAATTGCGAAATCCATGTCGACAACGCCGAGATGCCGGGCTGCGATGGTTCGGCCGCCGAGTTTATTGCGGCGTTGTTGAATGCCGGGGTCGTGACGCAGGATGGCGTTCGCCCCAAAGTTCTGGTTCGCCAACCGATTCGAGTTGGCGACGAGTTTTCCTGGATTCAGGCTGAGCCTGTCACACATGATGAATTGGAGTTGGTTTATGAATTGAATTACCAGTGTCCGGCGATTGGCAGTCAATCGTTTCGAGCATTGGTTAACCCGATCAGTTTTGCCAGTCAGATCGCACCGGCAAGAACGTTCGTGCTCAAACATGAAGCCGAACAATTGCAACAACAGGGGTTAGGTGAGCGTGTTTCATTTCAAGACGTATTGGTCTTTGATGATCACGGCCCCATCGACAATCCGCTTCGTTTTGATGACGAATGTGCCCGCCATAAAGTTCTGGATATGGTGGGCGACTTTTCGCTGTCAGGCGCGGATCTGGTCGGAAAATTCACCGCCTCCAGGAGTGGCCACCGTTTGAACTCACAAATGGTGTTCGCTTTGTTACAGCAAGTCGTTCAAGACGATCGAACGGCATTACGCATTCCAGCCTGAAATGAGAAACCGTGGACATTTTACCCTTTGAACCCAAGCAACCAACGTCCCAACCGTTGGATTCCACGCCTCCCAAAATTTCAAAACTGGCTTCCGTTGATCCGGCAGCAGAAATTGGTCCCGGCGTTGAGATTGGTCCCTTTTGTGTGATTGGCCCCAAAGCAAAAATTGGTCGGGGCAGCAAACTGATTAACAACGTGACGATGCTGGGCAGCGTCACGCTGGGAGAAGACAATGTTGTCTCGCCCGGGGCCGTTCTGGGAGGAGCCCCGCAGGATATCAGTTACCGCGGCACCGAAACCCACGTCGTGATCGGCGATCGAAATACGATTCGCGAATGCGTCACGATCAATCGGGCGACCGAGAAAGAAGACGGTTACACGCGAGTCGGCAGTGACTGTTATTTCATGGGTAACGTGCACATTGCCCACGATTGCATGATCGGCGATCGTTGCATCATTGGGCACGGATCGATGCTGGGCGGCCATGTCCACGTGGATCACCATGCCACCCTGTCCGGTTCGGTCGCGGTGACTCACTACGCTTCGATCGGTAGCTATACGTTCGTGGGAGCCGCCAGCCGCGTGCTGCAGGACGTGGCTCCATTCATGCTGGCCGATGGCAGCCCCGCCCGTCCACGTTGCGTCAATATCGTTTCGCTTCGGCGAAACAACTTTGAGCAGGAAGTTATCGACGCGATCAATGAAGCCTATCGGTTGATGTATCGAGCCCGGGTTGGATTATCCAATTGCGAAGAAATCCTGGATTCCAAAGGCAAGTTGTTGCCTGAAATCAAGCATTTCATTAATCGGGTTTCCACCTCTCAGGCCGGACGACATGGTCGTGGTCGCGAACTCCGCAGGGGGAAAGCAGCATGAGCCAGTTAAAAATCGCCGTCATCGGCGCCGGGCACCTGGGAAAAATTCACGCCAAGTTGATTCAACAGGTCGAAGGCGTAGAACTGGTTGCCATTGCCGACCCCAGCCCCAAGTCACAACAGGAAATGATCGACCTGTACGACGTCGAGGTCGTCAGTGATTATCAGAAGGTCATCGATCAAATCGATGCTGCGATCGTTGCGACGCCGACTCGGTTTCATTTTGAGATTGCTGCCGATTTGTTGCAGCAAGGCAAACATGTCCTGGTTGAAAAACCAATGACCGATTGCGTTCACGATGCCGAGGAGCTGATTCGGTTGGCCGACGCCAGTCAATGTGTGATCTCAGTTGGTCACGTCGAACGCTTTAACCCGGCGATCGCCACCGCGTTAAAGTTGGTCGGCGAACCCAAGATGATTCAGGCGTCGCGAATGAGCGGGTTCACGTTCCGGTCAACCGATATCGGGGTCGTGCACGACTTGATGATTCACGATATCGACCTGGTCAATTCGATTTTTGATTCTCCAGTGCGAAGTGTTTCAGCGTCGGGTGTGTCGGTGATCAGCGAGCACGAGGATATTTCCCAAGCGATGCTGCAGTTCGAAAATGGCTGCGTGGCCAATCTGACCGCGACGCGGTGCAGTTATCAGGCCGAACGGTCATTCCAGATTTTTGGGACCGCGGGATACGCCAATGTCGATTTGGCGGAGAGCAAAGTCAGTTTTGTGCACGTTCCCAACTGGGTCCGCGAGCGAAGGTACAACTTGATCGATACCACGCCCGATCAGCAAGCCATGATTCGCGAACAACTGTTTTCACGCATTTTGCCCAAGTCGGAAGTCGAAGTGCCACGGACTAACGCGATCCTGGATGAACAGACCGATTGGGTCCGAGCCATCGGCACTCAGCGTCAACCACGGGTGACCGTTCAGCAGGGTGCTCAAGCCGTTTCCATAGCCGACCGCGTGATTGCGGCGATTCAATCCAATGCCTGGAATCTCGATCGAGCAACCGCTTCAACTGGACTGGGGATCTATTCGCCCGAAGGCGTTCCGTACCCGGAAATCGAGGCTTTGGCTGCAGAGGGTCGCAACGCGGCTTGATTGAGTTTATCACGGGTGAGCCTGACATTGTTTGAGATCGCCAGTACAAACCGACGCGCGAGCGAGTTGAAAAAAACCTGTCGAAGGGTCCACTCGCTTGCGCGTTTTGAAGTTGCAAATTATCGCTTTTCGCTCCTTGACCATGTTTGCCTGCGTAGAAAATTGAACTCAAATCGCCCAGGAGGGGCCGTCTTCCATAGCTTGGGGCGGAAGCCCCAAGAATAGCGTACCCATTCAATCACGCCCCGGAGTGGGCCGTCGTCCAAACAAGCGAGAATGGTGGATTCCAGGGATCAATTCTAATCATCCGAAACCAGATTGGTGAGTTTTTCCAGCTACTTACTTTCGCCGGCCCCATCCGGGCCGGAATAAATCGAATTGCCCTGCACTCGGGGCTTCCGCCCCGAGCTAGTAAAGTCGGCCCCTCCGGGGCGAGTGGATTGAACCCCTCTACAAACCTTGAATTATCTTGCGATTCGAATATCGCTGAAAACGGATTCTTTCCTGAAGGTCCACTGATTACTTTGTGGATCAACCTATCAAGCCCATTTGGACAGGACAGCAGGATGCGTCCGCTGCGCTAATCCGAGCGCAGTAAATTCCGCCGGGCTGGGTAAGTTGCCTGCGGCCGCAAGCTTATCGTTGTCGTTCACGGCCGCTTTGCTTTTCCAGGAAAGGAATCGTATGCACGCAAAAATTTTGACTTCCTTCGTGTTACTGGCCAGCCTTGCAGTCGCTGGTTCAATGGCTTTCAGCAACCAGCAACAGGTTCATGCCGCGACGGCACCGACTGTCAACACTCAAACCAATTGGCCGCGTTCGATGTCATTGGTTTACTGTTGGGGCACGATGGATCCCAACGATATCGGCCAGTACTGTCCCTGTGCCGAGTTGACATTGCACAAACGCCCTCGTGATGTCGACGTCTTCGATTGTGGGACCGGTATTTTCCACCCGGCAGCCGGGACCTGGAGTAAGACGGGGCGGTGGACTGAAGTCACATTCGATTTTGGCCAGGTAACCTATTCCGGAACCCGTCTACCTGATGGCAGTTACGAAGGCGTGATGCTGACCCAGTCCGGTATGTACGGCGTTTGGCGCGGCGAGTTCCTTCCTTAACTTACGGGCTAAGGAAGGTCTCGAACGGCCTGAGGTGGTAGCCAATCTGTTTCGAATGGCTGGTCCTTCAACATCGGGCAGGCACTTGGCTGCTACCACAGGCGCCGAAACTCATCGATTGATTGAACTCAACTCATTTTGTTCACGCCGCCACGAGCCACAACGGCGACGTAGACCTTGGCTGCCCCAGCCTGCTTCAGCACTCGGGCCACTTCGCAAGTCGTCGCGCCGGTCGTCATCACGTCGTCGATCAGCAACACGACTTGTTTTTTTACGCTCGCCGCATCGCGAACGTCAAAAGCATGGCGGACGTTTTCACGACGACCGGTCATGCTGAGCGTTCCTTGCTTGCGAGTTCGGCGAACCGCCCGGATAAGCTGGTGATTCAAATTCAGTCCCAAGCGTTGGGAAACTGTTTCGGCGATGATTTCTGGCCCGTAAAATCCACGCGTCAGCCGGCGCAACCAATGGATGGGGACGGTCGTGATGCATTCAATTTCGGTAATAAAGTCTTGTTGCGACGCGTGTTCGGCCAGCAAATGGCCCAGTTGAATGGCCAAAGATTCGTCGTGACGATTCTTCATCGTCACGACCAGTTCACGCAAGAGACGATCGTATCCGCCCAATGCAATCGCCCGGTCGAAACGGAAATTCTCCCGGTGGCATAATGGGCAGCCTTCCAACAGCGGATTGGCAATGCGGAGAATGCCTCCGCAACAACGACACTGACTTCGCGAACCCGGACGGACTTGCTGCCAGCATTCCTGACACCAGTGTCGCTGTTTGGGTATCGGGGATACGCTATCGGTCGATGCCGGCGACCGGGCCACGGCGGGATGCTGGCCGGTTTTGCGAGGGGCTGGCGAAGGCAGCGGATCGTCGCAACCCATACACCGCGGTGGAAAGATCAGAGATACCAGATTTTCAACGGTCCGGGGCATCCTGCAATTCCAATTCACCTCTGCCTGCGGGAGAGACTATTTTGAAGAATCGAGTCAACGATTGCTAGTGGCTGCTTTGCTCTTTGGACACGACGCCGGTCCAGCTACAATCGGGCGCTGGAAAGTCACCCACGGATGGGGAGCCGATGACCATCATCGACCGCTATTTAGTATTCCTTTTTCTCAAAACGCTGCTGATCAGCTTTGTCAGCCTGCTGGGCTTGTTCGTGGTCGTTCACGCGTTCAGCAATCTCGATGAACTGGCTGCGATCAGCGAACAAATTGGCTGGTGGGGCGTGTTTGAGGAGTTTTACCTGCCCAGGTTTGCTGACCTGTACGATAAAACGGCAGCCATTCTGGTGCTCGTCTCCGCTCTGTTTACGATCAGCATGTTGCAGCGCCGTCGGGAGATGACGGCGATGGAGGCAGCCGGATTGACCAAGGCCCGCATCCTCCGTTCCGTTTTGATCCTGTCCACGATCGGAATCGCATTGACGGTGGTCAATCGCGAATGGATCATTCCGCAGTTTAAATACCAGTTGGTCCAGACGCCCCAGAGCTGGGGTTCATCTGGTGAAGTCGAAATGCGGGCCTATTCCGATTTTCAAACGGGCGTTGTCGTTCGTGGCGATCGCTTACGGTTGGAAGAGGGGAAGATTACCGAAATTCAGATTCAATTGCCCTATCATCTGGCGCGTCAGTTGCCTCGCATTAAAGCGAAATGGGGCATGATTAAACCTGCCGGGAAATGGAATCCTGCCGGGATCTGGCTGCACCAGGTGAAGAATATCGAGGAACTGCAACAGGTCGGATCGCTGAACGATGAATTTGGCGAACCCTTGGTCTTTACGTCGGTAAACCATCGATGGGTCGGTGCTGGCCAATGTTTTGTGCGTTGCCAGATTGATCCCCGCCAGGTAGCTTTTGGCGATCAGCTGATGCTGTATCAATCGACCCCCGAGATCATTGAGGATCTCAAAAAGCCCAAACGGGCGACAGGCCGTCCCAAACAGATCGCGCTCCATGCGCGAATGGTCAAACCGTTGTTGGATCTGGCGTTGCTATTGTTAGGGTTGCCGATCGTCGTTGGCGGCGTTGAACGAAACGTGTTTATCACTGCGGGTTTGTGTTTCTGGGTCGTGGCGGGTGTCCAATTGACCACCAGCGCCTGTTATGCCCTGGGTGCATCGAATCTGATCCAGCCCACGGCGCTGGCTGCCTGGATGCCGGTGATGATGTTTGTGCCATTGGCTTCGGTTGCGATTCGCAAGTTGAAGCGTTAAAACGTCTGGCGTTATGACATCGCAGCACGACCCCACCATTCTGGCCGAACTAGATACCTTTCCGCTGGCTGAATACCAGCAAGTCGCTTGCGAAGCGGCGCAGCTGGGGGGCGTCGAGCTGATGCAACGTTTGGGCGATGTCAAGGTTCACAAGAAGGGCCCCCGAGATCTGGTGACCGAGGCCGACTTCGCTTCCCAACGTGTGATTGCCGACTTGGTGCAGTCGCGTTTTCCCAGTCATGGATTCATTGGCGAAGAGAGCACCGTTGAACTCGGAACTCAGTCCGTCGAAAGTGATTTTTGCTGGATTGTTGATCCGTTGGACGGAACGACCAACTATGTTCATCAACTGCCGTCGTTCAGCGTTTCGGTGGCATTGCAGTATCGAGGTCACTCGATTGTGGGAGCGGTTTGGGATCCGGTTTTGGAGCAGATGTATTCGGCAACGTTAGGAGCCGGCGCCTTTTGCAATCAACAGGCCATTCAGGTCAGTAAATGCCGGCAGCTGAAAGAATCGTTATTCGTCATCAGCTTGGCACGCGGTGCTCGGCGAACGGACCCGCAATTGAAGCAGTTTCTGAATTTACTCGAATCGGCAGGGTCTATCCGCCGGTTGGGCTCAGCGGCATTGAACCTATGCTACGTCGGTCGAGGTTGGATTGACGGCTATTGGGCCAAGCAATTGTCAGCTTGGGATGTGGCGGCCGGTTCGCTGATTGCGACTGAGGCTGGGGCGACGATCCAGTGCATTGATGGCCGACCGTTTACCGTTAACGAACCTGAATTCGTGGCCAGTTGCAGCGTCGACTTGCTGCAACAAGCTCAACGGGTGCTGGCTGAGAGTTAGTTTTTCACGTCAGTGGATGGCTTCGAAACCGCTGAATTCTCCGGTCGATGGCGATGTCGATGTTTCCATATTATTGACATGGCCGCGGGTTGATTCGGCAACATCCTTGATAAATGCTTCCAGGGTGCTGGGTGTGCCTTCGGCGATCAGCCGGACGCGACCGTCGGTCAGATTCTCGACGGTACCGCAAACGTCATAGTGCCTCGCCACCATCATTGCGTTGTAGCGAAATCCGACGCCTTGGACGTGCCCGGTGAAATGAACGGTCCAGCGTAAGGGCGTTGAACCAGACATATGGCGAACTCCGTATCGAAATCCCTTAATAATAAAGTCAGGCTCGGATCACGAGCTATTGAGGACGCAAGCAGCGTGGGCCATTAGGCCATTGCCCCGAGTCGGCGAGTATCGCTCCAAGGACAGTATTCCGTTGGGATCGCGGCCGAATCGGCCCTGCTACCTTCGCGACACCCAAACTCGGTAGTCAGCAAAAAAGCGCTAACCGCAACCGCCACGAATGCCAATGCTGGCGGTGGTCGTTATTGGCCCTGGATCATTTGCATCAGCCAGCCGCCCAGAAGCGCATTCAGAACAAGGACGTAAATCAGGAACGCGACCACAGGGACAGACAGGTAGTCAATGATTGCTTTGATCATCGAATTTCTCGAAAGTAAGGCGTAAACAAATGGATTTCTCCGCATTTTAGAATTTTGGCCTCATCCGGCCAGCCCTGATTTGGCACATTCTGGCTCTGCGGTCGGTCGGGGTTGCGACGACCCAAAATTGCCCAACGCTACAACGTTTTGCAAAAGAATCCGGGTGGCTACCTTTGAAGAGTCGAACCCTCGGTCCATAATAGCGTATTGCGTTGTAACGGCTTGGTCGGCGTTGATTCGTCACCTGCCCTCGTGACCCTGAATTCGTGGATTTCGGTCGTTTGGCTGAAATCCGCGTGAGAAAAAAACACAATCGAATTCCCAGATTCCATGCCAACCGACTTATTCTCCCAACTTTCCCTGCCACTCGGTCAAAGCGTACAGGTTACCAACTGGTTGACGCCCGTTTGGTTGATCTCTGTTGGAATCTCGGTCGGTTTTTTACTGGCAGTGTTGGGGCTGGTGAAAATCCTGGTTTTCCAGAAGATCTCGGCGTTGAATTCGATTTATGAAAAACCGGTGCTTCGTTACGTTGCCGGTGGTTTACTGGCGGTGGTCTACGCCGGCTTGATGCTGGGATTTTTATACTGGCGCCAGGGCGAGCAGCTGTTTGGCGAAGGGTTTTTGCTGTTGCTGGGATTCCTGATCCCGTCCTGTCTGCTGTTGGCCTTTGGCGGGTTGGC
Source organism: uncultured Pirellulaceae bacterium (assembly GCA_964545005.1). Classification (GTDB taxonomy): domain Bacteria; phylum Planctomycetota; class Planctomycetia; order Pirellulales; family Pirellulaceae; genus Mariniblastus. Next base: position 2,538 of record CAZJEK010000085.1, on the reverse strand, counting down.
CCTGATTTCCAAGCGAATGGTGGGCGAGACGTGGGCGATCTTCAATGAAGGTTATCTCAAATGGGTCAACTATTTTTGCCTGGCCGTGCTGGTTTTTGCGGTCTCAGGGTTCATGTTGTCGCTGGTCAATGGGTTTGGGATTTTGAAACCCGTCGATGATCCGGTTGCGTTGATGAGATCGTTGGCCCGCTTGCCGGCGACTGGCAAGTTTGAACGAACGTATCAGATTCCAGCTGACCACGACGAAACCGGGTTTCCGATTGAGGCCAATTTTCTGGGCCAGGAATTGGAGTGGATGACGTTCGAAACCGATCGTCCGGTTGAGCTCGCTGCCGCTGAATTGGGGATCAATTTCAATCCCCAGTATTTGATCGAGGTGCCGGTGACGGAGGAACCTCTTCGCTACAACCAGCGGTCGGACGGGCGCGGATCAATCCCGTTTGTAACCGATGCCGAAACCGGCGAGCCACTTACGATTGATTATCTTTACGTTAACAACCCCAGTAGTCAGGAAGCGACGCTGACGTTGACTTGGATGCTGGCTCCGATTTACCAGGAAGTTGCCATCATTCCCTGGGCCGCTTTCTGGACCCTGTTGATGTATTGGGGATATCTCTCGTTAGCCACATTGTTTCCCAAAACCTATGCCGTTGCGTTGTCGACGTTCAAGACTGAAATCAGCCAGCCGCTGTATCTGCTGGTATTGGGGATTGGTCTGGTGTTCATGGTGGCGTCGATCTACATCCCCTACAACACGTTTGGGGAAGACATCAAAATGTACAAGGATTCCGGGCTAACCCTGATTCGCGTACTGGCAATATTCCTGGCGATCTGGGCCGCGAGTAAATCGGTGGCGGAAGAAATCGAAGGCCGAACTGCGTTAACCGTGCTCTCGAAGCCGGTCTCTCGCCGTCAGTTTATCCTGGGCAAGTTCAGTGGTATTTCCTTGGCGATTGCGTTGCTGTTTATCGTGCTCGGTTTCTGGTTTGTTTCGTGGGTGGCCTATAAACCAATCTACGATTACAAGGAAGCGGCCAAGGGGATGGCGGAATGGGCGGTTTGCTACGAAGAAGCAACCCATGTGATTCCCGGGGTGTTTTTGTGCTTCCTGGAAGTGGTCGTGTTCGTCTTCGTCAGCGTCGCCATTTCGACGCGGCTGGGAACGATGGCCAACTTCCTGATCTGTTTTGCGATTTATGTCCTGGGTCACCTGACACCATTGCTGGTCCAGTCAGCATTTGGTGAAATCGAAACCGTTGAAGTGTTTGCTAAATTGATCGCGGTCATTTTCCCGGTCTTGAATCACTATGACGTGCATGCAGCAATCAACACCAATGAACCTGTTCCGCTGATCTATCAAGGTTGGATGGTGATCTACACGATGTTGTATGGAACCATTGCGCTGCTGTTTTCATTAGTGCTGTTCGAAGACCGCGACTTGGCCTGATTGTCGATCATGCTTATTCGATTAGGGACCCGCGGCAGCCAGCTGGCAATGGCACAAAGCCACTGGGTAAAAAGCCGACTTGAGTCACACGGGGCCACCGTCGAATTGGTCGAGCTGAAAACCGAAGGCGATGTGCGGACCGGGCCGTTGGCTCAAATTGGCGGCCAGGGACTGTTTACCAAACGAATTCAGCAAGCCTTGCTGGATCAGGAAATTGATCTCGCCGTCCACAGCCTCAAAGACCTGCCCACCAGTCAACACGACGACCTGGTAATCGCTGCGATTCCCCCTCGTGAGGCAACCGAAGATGCGTTGATCAGTCCATTCCAACGCTGGCAGGAGTTGCCGCCGGGCGCGGTCGTAGGGACTGGAAGCGTACGGCGTGGGGCTCAACTGCTGAGACTGCGGCCGGATCTCAAGTTGGCGGATATTCGTGGTAACGTGGAAACCCGGTTGCAGAAGCTGACAGCTCAATCGTATGACGCAATCGTGCTGGCCTGCGCTGGCCTGAACCGGGTCAACTTGGCCCACCAGATTACGCAACGATTCCAACCCGACGAGATGTTACCGGCTGTGGGCCAAGGAGCGTTGGGCCTGGAAGTTCGCCACGACCAACCCGCATTGATCGCGATGGTAGGGCGGCTGAATGATCCCGCCAGTTTTCACCGATCGATGGCTGAGCGAAGCATGTTGGCTCGCTTGTTCGCCGGTTGCCTGGCGCCTGTGGGCGCGTTCACCTGGATTGAAAACGACTTGGTGAATTTGCGAGGCGCTGTCTTCAGTCGGGATGGTCAACAAAAAATCGAGGTCACGTTCAACCGTCCACTGGGACAATCTTCGGAGCTGGGGATTGCGGTTGCCGAGCAACTGCTGCAGCAAGGTGCGGGACCACTGCTGCAGGTTTAATCGCATCGTCTGATCGTCTATCGAGTCGCGCTGTGCGAATTCGCCCGCCTCTATTGGGTCGCAGTGGAGGTTTGTTTCTCGTTGGCTCTTTACCATGCCTCGACTACGTTATAATTCGAGCATGAGCACATTTACCCAACAAGACTATCAACGAATCGCCGCAGAAGCCGGTGTCGATTTGAGCG
>CAZJEK010000084.1:0-18926 GCA_964545005.1 uncultured Pirellulaceae bacterium | reverse complement strand
GGGGCACAAACGTCCTACTCTACCCGAAAACCAAGTTGCGACGGAATACTAGTGCAGAACCGGCCCGAATATTTCGGCCCAACGGGGCCCAACGGGCCAGCCGTTTGCCCAGCCCAGCCTGCAGGGCTGGGTTTAGTTTCACCTATTCGCTAAAAAGGGCCGAAGGCCTGGCCGCCAGTTACTTGCTTCGACTGCGCATTTCACGAGCCAACCGGCGTTTGTTGTCAGCGTCTTTGAGCGTCTGTCGTTTGTCGTGCAGTTGTTTACCGCGCGCGACACCGATCAGGACTTTGACGATCCCGCGTTCATTGAAATACATTTTCAACGGCACCAGAGTCAGTCCTTTTTCGAACGCTTTGGTTTTCAACTTTTCCAGTTGACGTTTGTGAACCAGCAGCTTGCGTGACCGTTTCGGTTTGTGGTTCCAGAAGCTGGCTTGACGATACTCGGCAATGTCGGCGCCGATCATCCACAACTCACCATCCTCGACCCGCACGTAGGCTTCATTCAACGAAATGTGGCCTTCGCGAATGCTTTTGACTTCGCTGCCGATCAGCACCACGCCGCATTCCAATTGCTCCAGAATCTCGAACCGGTGGCGAGCGCGGCGATTGTCGGCGATCAGCTGATTCTGATTTCCGGAACTGTCCTTGCCGGATTTCTTTTTGTTTTTCTTGGCCATCGAATGTTTGCTGAATGGGGAATCGACTACTTTAACGCAAAACCGGTCCTGGACCAATTGCTTCCTCGGCGTGACTGGAACAAAACTGGCCGCAGACTTAGAATGGAGCCGGTTGCAGAAGGCCGGTTCGCGAGTTTTCGGGCTGGCCTGTTTTTTTTGTTCAATGCCCCAGCTGGGGATTTCTACGAGTTACAGATGACAGAGATCAGGTCGAACGGAATGGAATTGCCAGTCGTAGGTCAGGGATCCGGCGGCGGAGGTGGTTGCGGTGGCGGCGGTGGATGCGGCACTCTTTCTCCCACCGTGCGGTTGCCCAAATGGCTCAAGCGGCAAGTCCCCAAAGGCAATCAGGTCAATTCGACAGCCAAGTTGCTGGACGAACTGAAATTGGAAACCGTCTGCGACAACGCCAAGTGCCCCAACCGCATGGAGTGTTACTCGCAGCACACCGCAACCTTCATGATCCTGGGCAACGTCTGCACGCGGCCCTGCGGATTCTGTGCCGTCAGCCGCGGGCGGCCAGAAGCATTGGAAGATGACGAGCCCGAACGATTGGCCGAAGCGGCTTCTCGGTTGGGCTTGAAACACGTCGTGATCACGTCGGTAACTCGCGATGACCTGGAAGATAGCGGAGCCGAACATTTTTACCGGTGCGTGATCGCGGTTCGTGAAAAGACCGGCGCAACCGTCGAAGTACTGACGCCAGACTTTGTCACCAATCGCGGCGCGGCTGATCGAGTGGTCGAAGCGGCACCGGAAGTATTCAACCATAACGCCGAAACGGTGCCTCGCTTGTACCGTCGAGTCCGCGGGCCGAAATCCGATTACAGCTGGACATTGGGCTTGTTGAAACGAGTCAAAGAACTCAACCCGGAAATCAAAACCAAAAGCGGACTGATGCTGGGGCTGGGCGAAACGCATGAAGAAATGTTCGACGTTTTTGCCGACCTGCTCGATCATGGTTGCGATTTCTTGACGTTGGGCCAATACCTGAAGCCTTCATTGGACCGCTACTTGCCAGTGGTCAGGTTCATTCCGCCGGAAGAGTTTGAGTTTTTGGGTGAAAAGGCTCGCCAGATGGGTTTCAAAAAAGTCGCCAGCGGGCCATTTGTTCGCAGTAGCTACCACGCGCGGGATATGGCTGAAAGTGTCTGACACGAAGATTCAAATTAACGTCAACGATCAACCGATCGAAGTACCACTTTCCACCAATGTGACTCAGTTGCTGACGGTGTTGAAGATTCAATCGCCGGCGGTGGCGGTTGAAATCAATGCGCAACTCTGCCCTCGATCGGAATTCCATTCGACTCAATTGCAGCCCGGCGACGAGCTCGAAATCGTCACCCTGGTGGGAGGAGGATAACCCATGACTTCGGCAGAAATAGAAACACCAGCGGATCAAACCCCGGCTTCGAAAAACGATTCGCAACTGGTGATTGGGCCTCATAGGCTGAACAGTCGGCTGATCATGGGGACCGGTAAATACGATTCGTTTGAGATCATGCAGCAGTCCCACCTGGCTGGTGACACGTCCTGCGTCACGATTGCCGTGAGACGCGAGCGTTTGCACGATAGTTCTGGACGGAATATTCTGGACTATCTTGATTTGGACAAACTGGTCCTGCTTCCCAACACCGCTGGCTCTTACGATGCCGAAACGGCGGTGCGTTGTGCGCGGATGGGTCGGGAAATCCTCAAACACCTCAACAATCCCGGCGCTGACTGGGTCAAACTGGAAGTGCTGGGGGATAGTCGGTCGCTGCTGCCGGACCCCATCGAACTACTTAAAGCAACCGAACAATTGGTGGCCGATGGGTTCCACGTGCTGTGTTACTCCAATGACGATCCAGTGATTGCACGCCGGTTGAAAGATGCGGGTGCGACCAGTGTCATGCCGGCAGCCAGCCCGATTGGATCTGGACTGGGGCTGCTAAACACCAATAACCTGAAAATCATCTTGGACGACCTGAAGCGGGATGACCCGGACTACCCGGTGATTATTGACGCTGGAATTGGAACCGCCAGTGACGCGGCCGAAGCGATGGAGCTGGGATTTGATGCCGTGTTATTAAATTCCGCCGTTGCCCTGGCGGGTGATCCGGTTGGGATGGCCATAGCGATGAAGCTGGGAATCACAGCTGGGCGGCTGGCATTTCAAAGCGGTCGGATCCCCAAATCGAGGTACGGGTCCGCGAGCACACCCGATGTGGGGGTTATTTCCCGTAAAATGAAGGAAACTTGATCACTCGTTCGGAATCGAGCTGGCTTGCCCGGTGGTCGCTGATTTTGGGCTTTTTACCCCGGTTTCTTTGCGTTTTTAACCGGTTTTTCCTAATTTCCGGGTAACCGAAAGCTACAATTTGCCGGTAAATCAAAGGATTACCCATTTTATGGGATTAGAAATTGTTGACACTGATTACGATGGTGTCTAAAACGTTGTGTGGATTAGGAGAGGTTTGCCCTCATCCCAAATCCATGTGATTGAACAAAACCAGGTTTAGCAACTTGTTTCACGGTGTACTAATGAAAAATCAATGGAAGAAACTGCAACTGGGACTTCTCCTGTTTGCATTGCCCATGGTGGCAACCGCTGCAGTTTCGGCGAATCAATGGATGAATCGAGAAGCTCCGATCAAGCTTGGGCTTGATCAGATTGAAGTCGATTCCAGCATCGGGCTGGCTCGCGTCCACAAGGTTGGCCTGAGCGTCAACGGTGTTGTAGAAGGCCGGATCGCTGCGTTGGATACCGAATCCAGCCAGGGAATCGCGGACCTGACCGTTTACTTTCTCAGCGGCGGAAAGATTGCTGCTGAAACCAAAACAAAATCAGACGGCTCGTTCTCGGTCGTAGGGCTGCAAGAGGGTGCCTACTCTTTTGTTGCCACTGGCGAAAATGGCTTCGCAGCCTACGGCGTTCACGTCGTAGCCGATGCGAGCATTGAGAACGTCATGGAAGCTGCTGCGGTAGCTCCAAACCTTGCCGGCGTAAAGCAGATCCTGACCGAAACGCTACCCGAAAAAGTTGCTACCGAAATCGTCAGCAACACCATCAACGCAGCTCCCTCCGGTGCTAACCGGGTCAAGCTGGTCGATGGCAAACTGGTCGGAAACGTCTTTGCCCTGCTCGGTGGCCAAGAAGCAACTTCTGGAACGACCGTTCACATCCTCAAAGATGAAAACCAGGTTGCCAAAGTTGAAACCGACGAAGCAGGCAGCTTCATGATTGCCGACCTGGAGCCAGGCGTTTACGGGTTCGTCGCTGCTGGCCCAACTGGTTTCGCAGCGATCAGCTTCGAAGCCGTTCAAGAAAGCGGCGATGTTGAAATGCCTGTATCGGTTGAAGAGACACTGGTCGAACCAGTTGCCACGACGACCCAACCCATCACTTACCAGGACAGCATGCCAGTCGACATCCCTGTCGATGTTGACTATGCCGATTCTTTGGACGTTTGCTTGACATGCACCCAGGATGTTGGTTTTGTCGACAGCGGCATGTCTTACGATCCTGGCTATGTTACCGAATTCGCTCCTGTCGAATACGCGGCTGAAAATATCAGCTACGGTGGAGCCTGTGGTGGAGCCTGTGGCTCTTCCGGTAACTTCGCTGGCTTCCAAAATTCAGGGTGCTGCGGCGGCGGCCCACTACGTGGCGGAATCGGCGGCGGCCGATTGCTCGGCGGTGGCGGACTGCTCGGCGGTGGCGGTGGCCTCGGAAAATTGGCGCTGCTCGGTGGATTGGCCGGGGGAATCGTTGCGATTGCCAGCGACGGTGATGCAGGTGCTGCATCTCCAACCAGCCCTAACTAACTATTCAATCGGATTTGCTAAACCGAAAGACGCGAGGTCAACTGACCTCGCGTTTTTTTTATGCGCTGGGCAGAGCCAAGTTTGATTGGTGGGGAATTTGGACATTGTCGTCGTCCGCTCTGAGAAACCTTGTAGCATGGCCGATTCGGCTGTGTTCGCGGGGGAATACCCAATGTTGGGTGAAGACCTTGCGGACTTGGGCCAATGGCCCCGAACTACCTCTAGACCTACGCATGGCTGCTATTGGCTGCAATTTCCAGCTCTGCTAGATTCGTCGCATCTGAATTGGCTGGAGAATCGCAGGGATGCGCGAGACAACTTTACATCTGGCGATCATCGCTGTCGTAGCCGCCACCGTCTTTTTTTTCAACCTCGGTCAAGCTCGACTCTGGGACCGCGACGAACCGCGCAACGCGGGCTGTGCCGCCGAAATGCTGCAACGAGGCGACTTGGTTGTTCCAATCTTCAACGACCAACTGCGGCATCAAAAGCCTGTTCTTCAGTACTGGCTGACCATTTCGGCCTATCAGCTGTTTGGGGTCAATGAGTTTGCGGCTCGATTCTGGTCGGCTCTGTTGGCAACGGGAACATTATTAGCGACCTATTGCATCGGACGCATATTGTTCGATCCGCGGACGGGCTTGATCGGCGCAATTGCCTTGGCAAGTTCTTTAATGTTTGCGGTCGCAGCACGAGCTGCGACTCCGGATTCGGTGTTGATGTTTTGCGTGACCACCGCATTGGCATTGTTTGTCGTTGGCACCCACTGGAAACGGCCCAGCACAGAATCTGAACCGCCTTGTTTCCCCACAGACTACCGTTGGGCTGTATCAATTTACGCCATGCTGGGTTTGGCGATACTGGCCAAGGGACCGGTTGGATTCCTGTTGCCGATGGCAACAATGGGTTTATACGGATTGGTTGCTGGTCGCCAGCGCAGATCAGCAGCGAATCGAAACTGGATCATTTCCACTTGGCAATTTGTCTGGTCCGTGGTCCGTCCCAACCACTTTTTGAAAACGCTATGGCGAATGCGACCGATTTCAGCAGCCGTGATTGCTCTGGCTGTCGCGGCGCCCTGGTTTGTCCTGGTGCACCTGAGAACCGAAGGGGACTTTACTCGGCTGTTTTTCATCGGTGAGCATTTTGGCCGCGCAACGACAACCTTGGAAAACCATGGCGGCGGAATCTGGTTTTATCCTCTTGCGATATTGGTCGGCTTCTTTCCCTGGTCCTGCCTGTGGGGCCCTACCTTGATCTCGATGATCACAGCCAATCGTACCGCAGCAGACACGGCGGTGGTGCAGTCAGCTAACGTTGAGTCGTCAGGCCGGGCGCTGTTGGTCTGCTGGGTGTTGGTTCAAGTCGGAGCATTTTCGATCGTTCAAACCAAACTTCCCTCCTATGTGACGCCATGCTATCCGGCGTTGGCATTGTTGACCGCTTGGGGGTTGAGGCCACTTTGGGGTAACGGTGTCAAGGCTCAGCCCGGGTTATTGATCCACCGCGGCTGGCATCTTGTCGCTTTCCTGGCGTTGGCAATTTCCGGACTGTTAATAACCGGCGGCTTGTGGTGGGCCATGGGGGAGTATCTGCCGACATTGCAACGACTGGCGCTGCTGGGGTTGATCCCGTTGGCAGGCGGCCTGATCTTGATCTGGATATGTCTATCTCGCAGGTGGCAGTACACCGGCCTGGTTTACGCGATCACTTCGGTCGCGTTCGTTGCCAGCCTGCTGGGACTGGGCACCGTTGCGGTCGACGGAAGTCAGTCCAGTCAACGTGTCCTCGATCCGATCCGGGCTTCCGCCGATGTTCCAGTTGCCGCTTACGGATGCCTCGAGTCATCCTGGGTGTTTTATGGCCAACACCGGATAATTGAGTTGAACGTTATGTCCGACCAGGTGCCACCGTCTGCGAAAGGCAACCGTCCTTCGCGAGTGCGTGATTGGGAGCCGATCCCGCGTGAAAGCCCGGCTGACTTTGCGCACAACCCAGATGCATTGATTCTGACCACCGACGAGCATCTTGACTCGCTGCAGAAACAACTTCCGCCCGAATTTCGAGTTCAGGCATCAGCCCCTTATTTCTTGAAACCGGAACGGACTCTGTACTTGTTGTCGACACAGCACCGGACCGCCGCACACCAAGATGCAACGGCTGGCCCAAAAGGTCTGCGTTAGGCAATTTTGGTTGTCGTTTAGCTCCGCGAGAGTGACGTAGCATGGCCGATTCGGCCGTGATCGCAGAAGAAAACTTGGCATCCGGCGATACCTTGCGGACTCGGGCCAATGGCCCAATCGGCTGGACAAAAAATGTCGGCCTCTCTGTAAAAATGATCGCCATCTTTCACCCACGAACGTAGCATGGCCGTTTCGGTTATCGAAACAAATTGTCATCGGCAAACGGGTTCGGCGGCGCGTCGAAGCGCGGCTTGGGCAGCGCTGCCAGACACGCTTTCGCCATCGCCAAATCCGCTCGCTGAGTAATCTTGATATTTAGCGGGCTGCCTTTGACCAAAGCCACTTTGACTCCGGCGCGTTCGAGCAGTTGGGCTTCATCGGTAGGCTGAAAATCTCCGCGCTGTGCAAACGCATCCATCAACAGCTGTCGATGAAAAACCTGCGGCGTTTGAGCCAGGTAGAGCCCCGACCGGTCTTGCGTTTCATCCACGAATTTACCGTCACCGGATCGTTTCAGCGTACTGTGAACGGGGATCGCCGGAATGGCAGCCTGGTGTTGGACCGCCGCCTCAACAACCGAATCAATCAAATGGGAATCAATGCACGGTCGAGCTGCATCGTGGATCAGCACATACTCACATTGGTCCTTGACCAGCTGAAGCGCGTTTTGAATCGAATCACTACGTTCCTGGCCACCGGAGGCGATATCGATGTCGAGGACCATCATGTTGGGGCCAAACCGAGCGACAAACTCTTCCCGATCCTCAGGGGCCACAACGACAATCATCTGCTTGACGTCCGAACGCTGCAGCAGCAGCTCCGCCGAATGCAACCAAACGGCCTTGGAATTCAGGGTAATGAACGTCTTTTTCTGAGTCGGGTGATTGAAACGCGAACTCTTGCCTGCTGCTGCCAGGATAACGGATAGATTTGGCACGGCGGACCCTGGTTGAAACGGGGGATAGCGAACTGGTCGAATTGAAAACCGACAGTGCTTTCAGGGTGACGTTTCGCCCAACCCTGGCTTTAGAAGTTGCACTATCGCAGTTCTCCTTGGAAATGGAAACCCGACGCGTGAGTTTAGTAGTTGCACTATCGCAGTTTTTGCTTGGGAATGGAAACCCGACGCGTGAGCGAGGGCTACACCGATGCGTACTCTTCCCTCGCTGACGCTTCGGGTTTCCAAAAGCGTGCAACTTCTAAACCCCTGCCGGCATCCTGCTTATGATCGGGCTTTATTAAATCATACAGCGATCTGAACGGGAACAATCGTTTTCGTTTCCGATTTCCACCGGAAGCAGCCCGCGACGTACTCCAAGCGTCCCGGAAGCTTTCGAGGAATCTTATCGCTGAACCGTTTGGATGGGTACCAGCACATTGAACCAATCTTCCTGACTCCAGGTGTCCAGCTTCAGCTGTCGCAGCGCCCAGCCTCCGGCGTTGACCAGCAGCGGCAACAGCGATGGCCGTGCAACTGGTGGGTTGGTGATCTTCAGATGCGACTTGATTTGATTGGTTGAATCGCTGCCCACACTCACGAGCCGACCTGGTTTGACCGCTTGACTTACCGCTTCGCACGCTGTCGCGAAGTCAGCTCCCCAATAGTCGCAAGTTTCGTAGTATTCCCAGTAGTCAATGATTGCCTGCTGATCCGTCAGGGTGGCGACGGGTTCGGCAATCTGAACTGCCGGAAACATGACCAGCACGGTATTGGATTTCAAATCCAGATCCGCAAACCGATCCCCTGACTCCCACTTCGTAATTGACTGCCAAACATTCGCCAGCGTTGGCAACAACTTGACCGAGGGCAAACAGTTGGTGAGTTGCACATCGTGAATCGCTTGAACCGCATGCCAATTGTCAGCCAGGACATCTAGCGCGTTCTGCCCCTGCTCGTGTAGATCCATCCAGACTTGGAGATCCAAATTCAGAGCGATATCAATCACCGCAGACCAACTGGCCGAGCGTTGCTGTTGTTCCAGCCCAGGTGTCCAATTGATTCCAGCCAACTGTTGCTTCCATTGCTTGAGTGTCGGGACCCACTGCCAGGAGTTTCCTGGAGGGTTGTCAAGCAACAGACGTTCGGCCCATTCACAGTCGACCGATTTCAATTGGGTTGCGTCGAACTGAGTGCCATTATGTCGTTCGATCGTGCGTTGAACATCCACTGCTGGCAACGATACCACCGCCCCCTCGCTTTGCCTCCCCCCTAGCAAACCGCACAACAAGATCGTGAGAATTGGGACGACTGAACTCATCCTGGCCATCGAAAACCTCCGGCTATTGCGACCCACCGCCGGCCCGAGGCGATGAATCAAGACACGTTGCTGGCAGCTGCAACCTGAAATCTGGAAATGGAAGCGAAGCGCCGTATGTAACTCGGTCATCGTGACCGACCGAGCCAGGCTTGGCTGCTGGTTGATATCGGAACGGCGCAAGGTTTTCGTGTTGCCGAATATTGGTCTTTTAAATAAACCTCAACGATCAGGTCAACTTGTACGATTTGCACCGGCCCTGCGTGGCCTGCAACGTTCGCTGTGGATTTGTCGCACAATGCGCCAGGGCAAGCCGAGATTGGTTTTTCACTCTGTCGACTTTTTTGTTGACCTTCGGTTATCACACCGAACGTATAGAATATTCAGCAAACACAGCTTGAATGATAAACACCAAAGCAACGAAAAGGAGACGCCATGAAATCCAGCTTCTTCATGTGCTTTTGCTCAGCCCTGTTGGCTGCGATTCTGACACTATATTTCGTAGGCCAAATCAAGGTTGACGCCACCGCCCAAGCCGCGGCAACTTTGCCAAGCGAGGCACCCCAGGACCTTCAAAGGCCGGTTTTCCAGCAGCCCGGCGGGAGTGCATTTCAACCACCGGCCAATCCTGGTAGCCGTGACTTTTCGGCGGAAGAACAAACCAACATCTCCGTCTACGAGTCGGTAAACCAGGGCGTCGTCAACATTGACACCAAGGCCAATCGCGACGAATTCTGGTTCCTCGGCGGCCCCCAGACGGAGGAGGGATCGGGGTCGGGCTGGGTCCTGGACAAGCAAGGTCACATTGTGACCAACCATCATGTGATCGAAGGCAGCGACATTGTGTCGGTGACACTTTCGGCGACCAAGGAACCGTTTCCGGCACGTATCGTCGGGTCTGACCCTCAAAACGATGTGGCGATTCTAAAAATCAACGCACCTGCCGAAATGCTCCATCCCATGAAGCTGGGTGAATCAGGAACTCTCAAAGTTGGACAAAAGATCATTGCAATTGGCAATCCGTTTGGTCTGGAACGAACCATGACCGTGGGGATTGTCTCCAGTTTGGGACGCACGCTGCGTTCCAAGTCAGGTCGTCTGATCAAAAGCATCATCCAGATCGACGCAGCGCTAAACCAGGGGAACTCCGGAGGCCCGCTGCTCGACAGCGATGGAAAAGTCGTGGGCATGAATACGGCGATCGCGACCTTGACCGGTGAAAATACGGGCGTCGGATTTGCCGTTCCAATTAACACCATCGAACGCGTGATCCCCCAACTATTGCAGTTTGGCGAGGTCCGACGTGCCACGTTGGGAATCGATTTGTTCTGGAAATCCGAACGCGGACTGGGCGTAGCCCGTGTTGAGAACTACGGCCCCGCTTACAACGCTGGTATTCGTGGCTTGAAGGTTGAGCGCAAGCTGGTTCGCGTTGGCAACCGGATCATTGAACGCTTGGAATATGACAAGGATGCGGCGGACCGAATCATCGGCATCAATGACCAGGAAATCAACACGACCGACGACCTCCAGGATGTGCTGGAACAGTTTAAACCGGGGCAACAAGTCAATTTGAAGATCCTGCGAAACGGGCGAGAAACCTCGGTCCCGCTGACGCTGGGGTTGGAACGATAAGTTGCTGGTACTGATGAGGGATCGCTAATCGGCAAAAATTACCCAGCCCGTTGACTTGGTGTCTGTGGTTTTCTTTGCCCAATCCCGAGCGAATTCCTGACCAAGCCACCTGAACAGCAATTGGATAAATGCCTTCCCTGATTCGAAAAAGGGTGTCAGGAAGGCATTTGCGGACCCGATAAGTCGCTTGATGCGGGATTTGACCGCAAAACAGGCGAAGTCTACGATTGAAATACCGACGTATTTTCGATTTTCCTCGATCTTGCCTGTTTTTTAACTACACTTCAGGATTGAACCATTGGTCGCCAGTGACCAACGACTTGATGCCCCCGGAGCTTTCCGGGTCGGTAAAACCCGACTTTAACGGTTGGGCAATCGAGTGAAAATCGGCGAATTTTGGTAGCGTTGTTATTTACGCCAAATAGAATAGCGTTGGAGGTCCCAGTGACCAAAATTACTGTTTTTTCTGGGCAAGGCAGGGATTCGCGAATCCGGAACGCGTTTCCCTTCGAGATATTTTCGGTGTTGGAGTCAATTATGTCCAAATGCACGACCGAAGTCGCGCGTCGAGGAATGTTTGCAGCAGCGGTAGCATTGGCGCTGATCGCCAGTTACGCGCAAGCCGACCAACCCCGGTTGGCCACCTACGACAAGGGAGGGGAAACTCATTTTGCCCTCGCCATTTCTCCTCAGTCTGCCCCTCAGCAGATCCAGTCCTCTGACGTCATTGTTTACGTCGATACTTCCGCATCCCAGTCGGGTTTGTACAAGCGGGATTCGATTGAAACCGTCAAACGGATGCTGAAAAGCCTGTCAGCCGATGACCGGGTGAAACTGGTTGCCGTTGACCTCGATCCCGTGGCCTTGACCGAAGAATTCGTGGCCCCCAACTCGGACGAAGTTCGCGCGGCTCTGAAAGCGTTGGATGAGCGAGTTGCCCTGGGATCAACTGACGTTGCTCGCATGCTAAAACACGCTGCCGATGGTTTCAGCGATTCAACTCGCAGCCACCATGTGGTTTACGTCGGCGATGGAATCAGCCCAGACAAACTGATGGAGTCCAACGACTTCGAACCGTTGGTCATCGGATTGATTGAAAACCGCGTCTCCGTTTCCAGCTTCGCGATTGGCCCCGAGCGTAACATCGAATTGATGGCTGCGCTGGCTAACCACACCGGAGGAAATGTCTTTATTGATTCCGACGACGAAGCATCTGTCGAAACGGCTGCTGCCAACCTGGCCCGAACGATTCACGGTTCGGTACTATGGCCGACGTCTGGGAAACTGGATGACTCAGTTGTCAACATGTTCCCCCGACGCTTTCCGCCATTGCGAACCGATCGCGATTCAGTGGTAATGGGAACGTTGGCCGACCGAGAGAACATTGAACTTTCGATGACCGGAATCTTCGGCGGCGAAGAAGTTGAAATGACCTGGAATCTGGCGCCAGAAGCCAGCAGCGATGAATTTTCGTTTTTACCAGGCATGATTGATGACGCTCGGGCAGACCGTGGTCTTCGCTTGCCAACCGTGGGGTCCGCTGGATTGAAAGAATATGCTCGTGCCCGTTCTGCTGAATCAGCTGAATTGAGCGATCTGTCAGCCAACGCACTGGTGCGTGGTGACATTGCATCGGCGAAACAGCTGGGCGAGAAAGCGATGTCGATCAGCGCTGACCCGGCCAGTACTCGTGCCGATCTGCTTTCCATGGCAGCCATTTACGAGACTCAAGACAATCCCTTTGGAGGAAATCAGGATCAAGACCCGGCTCCCGAGGACGATCCTTTTGCCGATGCACCTGGCAATCAGGAACCCGCAACGGACAATACACCTGAACTACCGGTCGCACCAAATCAGCAGCAACCTGGACAGCCTCCGGTAACGTTGGACAACGATATTCCAGCCATCATCGACACTCCGTCTGGTGAAGGCATTGTCATGATCAACGAACCAGAGGACCAACAGGAACTACGCGATATACTCGGCGGTGACGATCAGGAAACTGCCGGAATGATGCAATCCGTCAAAGAGCTGAATGAAGTTGTCAACCAGCGAGCTCGTGCACGAGTCCAGTTTGAAGTCGAACAGGCTCAACGCGAACTGGCATCCGATCAGCCCGACGCGGCGATCCAGCGGCTGAAAAACACGCTGGATACGATCGATATCCAGACCGATTTGCGAGACAAGACCCGAGCCGAATTGCGGTTCAAGCTGCAGTCGGCACTGCAAAGTGCTCGACGCAAGAAAGTGGAATACGACGAACGCGTCGCGCTTCGCGATTACAACGTTGCCACGGCGAACGCATTGGCAGAAACCGCCTCTCGTCAGGAACGTCGTGAACAGGAACTTTCGATTCTGATCAACCAGTTCAACACCTTGCTGGCCGAAGAAGATTACGAAGATGCGGTTCGCGTTACTGAGAAAGCGAAAGAACTGGCTCCTGAAGAACCAGCCGTTAACGCCGCTGCTGAAGTCGGTCAGTTGGCTCGTAACTACGACCGTGTCAACAAGCTTCGCCGACTCAAAGCCCAACGTTTCGCATTGTCGATGTATGAAGTCGAAGCCGCCACGGTGGCCTTCCCGGGTGACGAAGTCATGATCTTCCCCGATCCGGAAGAATGGCGAGTCAAACGGGAGAAGCGTAAGAAGTACCAGAACTTCCGACTGGCAGGTAGCGAAAGCGATGAAAAGATTCTGTCGGCACTTGATAGCGTTGTCGGTGACGAGTTTGCCTTCGAAGACGAACTGTGGATCGACGTTGAGGCTGAGCTACAAGAGACGTACGGAATCAACATCGAATTATCTCCGACTGTCACAGACGACCTGGCTGAAGATGATTCGGTTACCGGTAACTACCAGGGAATTCGTTTGAAGAATGCCCTGCGGCTGATGCTGGCCAAGTACAACGCGACGTTCGTCGTTAAAGACGAAGTCCTGTTGATCATCTCCAAAGACGACGTTGACGACCCTGAGTTCTTCGTCACCAATGTTTACAACGTCGGTGATCTGGTCGCTCCACGCGTTCCTCGCGGTGGCGGCGGACTCGGTGGTGGCCTTGGCGGCGGATTCGGCGGCGGCGGACTCGGTGGTGGCCTTGGCGGCGGACTCGGTGGCGGCGGACTCGGCGGCGGACTCGGTGGCGGTGGCTTGGGAGGCGGTGCGTTCTGCATCCAGGAGTCGCCAAAAGTATCGGTCAAGTACGAAGGTCCTCAACGGCAGCCCATTTCGTTGAACCTGACTCCTGATAGTCAACCTGTCGTGGCTTGGTCCGACTACTTCGCTGAGAATTTCGCAAACCCAATGGACGTTCGTGAAACAGCCCGCCAACTGATGGACACCAAGCAATCCGATCAAATCGTAGCCATGATCATGGCCGCGATTGAAAACGATCAAAAGCAGCCTTGGATGCACCAGGCGTTGGTCATTTCGATGCAACTGGCCGACAAGCCTCAAGTCGAAATTGAGCGGGCCCTGATGTCGGCCGTCGACGTTTCCAGTGATGAAAACGATCTGCTGTATGCCGCCCAATACATGGCAAACAACGGCATGGAAAAACGTGCGTTGCAAATGCTGCAAGCATTTTCCCGATCTCATCCAGTTCGTCACGAACCCTTCGTGATCGGACTGAAAACAGCTCGTGCCATCAATGACCTCGACGGTCTGAAATGGGCCACGGTCGGAATCATGAGCCAGGAATGGCCTGATCATCCTGAGTTGGTCGAGCAAGCTCAGTATCTTGAAACGGCTGTCAAAACTACTTTGAAGAATGAGGGCCGGATGGAGGAATTGGCCGGCTACGAACAGCAGCTGAAATTGGCACGTGAACGCGATTGCGTGATTCGGGTCGACTGGACCGGCGATGCAGATCTCGACCTCTACGTGTTTGAGCCCGGCGGATCAGTTTGTTCACGACTGAACAAGCGTACCCCCGCCGGTGGTATCATGCTGGGTGATAACTTCTCCAAAGATCCCAACGCATCCGGTAAAATCTCGGAAACCTACGTTTTACCCAAAGGCTTTTCCGGTGACTATCGGTTGGTCATCAAACGTGCCTGGGGCGAAGTCACCTCGGGCAAAGTCAACGTTTCCATCGAAACGGATGACGAAAAATCAGAATCCCGCCAGGTGGAGTTGGACGAAACAGGTGCGATGGTGCTGTTCTCGCTCAACCGTGGACGACGAACCGAAAACCTGGAAGATTTCCAGATTGAAACCATTGCTCGAGAACAGTTGATTCACAACTCCAGAGTTCTGGCTCAACAATTCGACGACGGGTTTTCAGGTGGCGCTGCCGGCGATTACTTCGGACTTGATCTCGGCGGTTCCAATGGCAACGGCAATGGCCTCGGCAACCTCGTCGGTCGTAACCTGTTGGCCAACAACCTGCGTGGACGAGGTGCGGTTGGTTATGCCCCGCAGTTGACCTTCTTGCAGGAAGGTGCCACGTTGAATGCCAGTGCCTCGACTGCTGATCGCTTGTATGTAATCGTCAACGCCACTCCTAACTTCCGGCAAATCACGGAAGTTTCCACCTTCAACATCCTCGCCGATGCTGACAACGCCGAAGGCGATGTCAACGACCTCGGCGGAGGCGGTGGTGGAGCCGGTGGCGGTGGATTCGGCGGTGGCGGATTCGGCGGTGGCGGATTCGGCGGTGGCGGCGGCGGTGGCGTTTTCTAAGCCCAGCCCTCCATAGAAGATTTCAAGCCCGCTGACGATCATCGTCGGCGGGCTTTTTTTGTGAGATGTTTCAGTGCAAATGCCAAAGCATTTCAACCCTGATCAGGAGCCAGTTTTTTGCTGTTTGTTGATTTGCCGGTTACACTTTGGGTGACAACATCATCAAACGTTGCTGGAACCTGCTTCCTGCGACAAGATTCGCCACTGCCAACCCCACGAACTTCATGCCAGCTGCAACCCCAAGACTTGCCTGTCTATCACTCCTGATCTGGTTTTGCTGGGCAGGCTTGAGCATCGCCCAGGACAGGGAAAACAACACGCTGCCCAATATCGTCATCATTTTCATGGATGACCTGGGCTACGCGGATATTGGCCCGTTTGGCGCGACAGACTACCCCACCCCCAATCTCGACCGGATGGCTGCCAACGGAATGAAGTTTACGGATTTCGTGACTTCTACGGCTGTCTGTTCAGCATCCAGAGCCGGCTTGATGACCGGTTGTTACCATCGCCGGGTCGGGATTTCTGGCGCGTATGGCCCTCGAGCCAAAGTCGGCCTGAACCCCGAAGAGATGACGATCGCCGAATTGTGTAAGCAACAGAATTACGCGACAGCCTGTTTTGGGAAATGGCACCTGGGTGATGAACCAGAGTTCTTGCCACTTCAGCAAGGATTCGATCATTACTATGGACTGCCCTACTCCAATGACATGTGGCCGTTCCACCCTGCGTTCGTTGACCTGCCAGCCGATTCCCCCAGGCGAAAAAACAACTATCCTCCGTTGCCAATGTATGAGGGCAATGAGATTGTCGACGCGGAAGTCACCGGAGAAGACCAGAAGCAGCTAACGTCCGAGTACACTCGCCGGGCCGTCAAGTTCATCGATGACAATGCTGATCGCCCATTTTTCCTGTACCTGCCTCATTCGATGGTACATGTCCCTTTGTATGTCTCGGACCGGTTCGCGGGAAAGAGCGGGGCTGGGTTGTTTGGCGATGTGATGATGGAAGTCGACTGGTCGGTTGGTGAAATCATCAATGCCTTGAAGCGTCATGACATCGAAGACCGAACCCTGGTCGTGTTTACATCTGACAATGGCCCCTGGCTTAGTTACGGTGACCATGCTGGTTCTGCCAATCCGTTACGAGAAGGCAAGGGGACAATGTGGGAGGGTGGTTACCGAGTACCAGCATTAATGCAGTGGCCAGGCAAAATTCCCGCTGGCTCCACTTGCGACGAACTGGCTTCCACGATTGACTTGTTCCCCACCATTGCCAAATTGATTGACGGCAAACTCCCGGTGAACAAGATCGACGGTCACGACATTTCCGACTTGATGTTTGGCGTTCGAGGCGCGCGTTCGCCGCATACTCACTTCGCCTGTTTCTACGCTGGTGGCCAGCTTCAAGCCATCAGAAACCGACAATACAAATTGGTGTTTCCCCATCGTTATCGATCCCTGAACGGGAAACTTGGGGGGACCGGTGGCAAACCCAATGGCTATCAACAGTTACAGGCGGAGTATGCGTTGTACGATCTGAAAGCGGATATTGGTGAGACAACGAATGTTGCTGACCAGCACCCCCATGTCGTCGAGGAACTGGAAAAGTACGCCGCTGATATTCGCGAAGATCTAGGCGATCGCCTGCAACAGAAACAGGGCCGCGGTGTTCGTCCGGTCGGGCGAGTCGAGCGATAACGGACAGTCGAGAAACACGCGTCAGGGCATTGCGACACCAAACCGTCGCTGTGCCTTGGGCTCCCGGACACCCAATCCAGCGGAATGTCGCCTTGGATCAACAAGATTGACGAGATGCTCTCTGGTGGTCGATCACTGGGGATTGAGCTTGGCCTGCGGGAATCGTCCCGCTCGGGAACGACAACTCCGCCATTACCCGGGACGCAAGTTGCAGGCGGACTTGGCAACGCTTTTGGTAATCTGGTTTTTTTCGTTGACCAGCACGATCTGGGCTTCGTGATCGGCCACTTCATCCTCGTGAAATTCGCCGTAGCAAACGATGATCACGCAGTCGCCAACTTTCACCAGGCGGGCTGCCGCTCCATTGATACAAATCTTGCCAGTGCCACGTTCGCCGGGAATCACGTACGTAGTCAGCCGATTCCCGTTACTGACGTTTAACACGTCGACTTTTTCGAAGGCCGCCATTTTGGCAGCTTCCATCAAATCCAGATCAATGGTGATCGAGCCTTCATAGTTCAGGTCGGCTTGAGTGACGTAAGCACGGTGGATCTTGGATCGCAGCAGAGATCGGAGCATCGACTAATTTGCCATTTGTTTAAGACACGGAAATAATAAATTGCCGCGCCAAAACCGGCAGACCGACAACGCTCCATTGTTTGGCAGGATTCACGAATTAGCAAGGTCTACCCACCACATGCAGAATCCTCGTCGAAAAAAAAAATCGGCCGAAATGGCCCCAGCGAGACGATCCGTCAAGAAATGAGCACCCCTTATCTCTGCCGCCCCGATTTGCGACGTGAGGCCTTTCCGGCTGCGTTCATGATCGGAATGTTACTGGTCGCATTGCCAACCGTCGCCAGTTTCGCGCAGCAATTGGAGTCGGCTGCGCTCGCCAACCGAGCTGTCGACAGCCTCCAATCGGACGGGCAGCTGTACGTCGGCGTGATTCTCAAACAAACCGACGCGGAAGTCGTGATCGCGGTGGAACGACATTGGTTGTCCAATCATGACCCCAAAGTTTTCCAACAACGGATGCAGGAAGAACGACAACGAATCGACAAAGCCCTGCTGCAATTCGACCGACGATTTGATCAGTGGCGACAATCCGTGGCCGATGACGCTGCGTTTGTAACGCTATTAGATCAGGAGCAATCCCGAATTCGCGCCGAAAATGACGGACCAGCGCTGCAATCAAAACGGTTCATGTTGCTGACTTTTCCGAGATCAGAAATCAAAAAACTGAAAACTTGTTCAGTCGTTAAAAAACGAATTGCGGCATTGGCCTGGAAAAACAATTTGGAGGGCGTATCGACGCGTTCGGCAAAAGACTTGAAGAAAGAGCTCGTGACTGCGGGCGTTGACATTGAAACTGCCTACATCGATTTAGCTCATGAACTCCCGGCAGCGTCTTTGTCAGACCGTCAATGGAATGCGCGCAAGGCAATGTTCGAATTTCAGTTTCGGAAGCACCTGGAATTTCAAGGGCAAGGAGATTTGTTGTTCGAAGTATCGGACACCGTGGATCCAGCACAGGTTTTGACCCGAATGCTGGCGTCGTCGCGAGGCAAACAGATTCAACAATTGGGTCGAGAACTTGGCTTGCCCGAATTCTCTCAACCAGCACCTCAAGCTGAACCGAACTGGATGGACGAAGTAACGCAAAACGCCGCCAAGCAGTCTTGCGATGGAGTGCTGGTCAAAAGAATCGTTGACTCAAAAGACCCGGACCGGGTGGCTGTCGAAGCGGTGTTTTTGGCGCGGACAAGCGAACGTGGCTGGGAACCAGTGCTGCAGTTTTCTCACGCCTCAAGACTGTCGACACAATCCGATCAAAGGATTGGGGACTTGGCGCAAGACCCGCAGGTACAACAGGCCGTTAAGTCACTGCAACAGCTTGGACTTGGCAGCAGCAACGGCTTGCTGGACCGCGCCTTACGCCAGGGGGCAGCGACGCAAGAGGCATTGGCAACTGTCTCTGACC
>CAZJEK010000083.1:0-19225 GCA_964545005.1 uncultured Pirellulaceae bacterium | reverse complement strand
ACAGAACCCAAATTATGTCAATAATTGTTTTCATTGCGTGAGCATTTTTGGTTGCCGCTAACGTCGCTTATGGACAAGCCCCAAAAGACACGGCCAAACCAGACTTAAACTCCAATCGTGTTTGGGCAGCTGATTCACTTCAGCAACGTATCGAAGACGGTGAACTAAAGATTGAGCTTGCTCCTTACGAAGGTCCGGTCACTTCAATTGGCTGGTCGCCCAAAGGCACAAAATTTGATTTACGGCCAAATGGAAAACCCAAAGAAGGTAGCCAAGAATTGTTTGGCAAGTTTTCAATTGGCGACCAGGCAACGGTTAAGGTGAGATTTCGCCTTGAAACTGAGTTGAAGAAAAGCAAGGAAAGTAACGGTGCTGGCGGTTCCGCATCCGCAAGCGTTTCAAGTTCTGTCTCCGGATCGGCTTCGGCGAGTGCCTCAAGTTCCGGCTCCGGTTCGGCTGGAGAAAATGAAAATGTTTCGGCCGTTTCTGTGTCGAGTCATGGTATGGCAACGCTTGCAATTGACCTCAATGGAGATGGTCAATTTGAAACTGGCGAGGAAATCGAAATCACTCCTGAGGTCATCAGGAAGAAAGTCTGGTATTCGACGAGAGTGGATTTGATGCTCCCAGGGAATGAGGACGAGCTTGAGAAAGGTGAGCGAACGCGGAAGTATCCCATCGCATTGTGGTTCGTTAAGGATCCAATGGAACCGGACGAACCAACGGTTATGCGATGGTCCACCACAGGCTGGCAATCCGGGGTCGTGTCGATTTCCGGCAAGAGCTCGCTTTTGGTCGTCGGTGACGCGAACAAAGACGGATTGTTTACCAAATCTGATCGTTGGGGTTTGATCCCGGATGATACCATTCGAGCCTCGAGCAAAGACACCTTCTTTCGAGTGGACTCCCATGCATGGATGAAAGAGGTCCCTTATCGAATGCTGAATCTCGATCGGTACGGTCGTTCAGCCACCATCGAGGCGTTCGATTTAGGGATATCCCGAGCGGCAGAAATGGAAGCAAACGATCGTTTGGCTGCGGACAAAAGAGCACCTCGAGCAAAAATACCGTTGGTCTTTCTTGAAGACTTTGAGGAGGCGATGGAGCTGGCTAAGAAAGAGGAAAAATTGGTATTCGTTGATTTCGTTACGGAATGGTGCGGTCCATGTAAAGTGATGGATAAACTGGTTTATACCGCAGCCTCAACCGTCAAGACTTGCAACCAGGTCATCTGTGTCAAACTTGATGGTGACGAGCATAAGGCGTTGGTTGAGCGATTCGGTGTCGAGGGGTTTCCTCACCTTCTTTTGCTTACCCCTGACGGCAAGGTTGTCGATCGTCGTTCGGGATACCAATCGGTTAAAAAACTCAACGAATGGATTAATGGAGCTGTAAAAAAGCGAGAAGGTGAAGGGCAGGCGCCAAAAGCTGCAGGGTTTTCGCGCGGCGAAAAAGTAAGTCTTGACGCCATTCAGAACGCAGAGTTCATCGAAGGCATCGCTCCGAAATCATGGAAGAAAGACGAACTGTATATCTTGGACTGCTGGGCCACGTGGTGCGGTCCCTGTGTTGCGGGACTTCCCAAGCTAAAAGAAGTTCACGATGCGTTTCATGACAAAGGTGTCAATATTATTGCAATGAACGTGTGGGAAGACGACAAGCAACGCGTCGCCAACTTTGTCGAAAAGAATCTAAGCAACATGCCCTATCCAGTCGCATATGTCGGCGAAGGAGGTGTATTTGAGAAGCAATGGCTTAAGCCTGCAGGCGTTACAGGAATTCCACATGTTTTTGACTTGGCCTTTGCAGAAGGCGACCTCGAGAACTTTGACAAGGCCGTTGGCGACCTGAAGGATGCAGCAGGTTACAGGAAACTGGTCGCCCCGGCCCTTCGCGCTGTGATCACCGAGGACTGGGAGGCCTTGGAACGTTTTTGCGAGACGAGTCCTCGGAAAGTACTCAAACAAGCCGTTGGCCAGATCTTGAGCAAGGTTAAGCCGGAGACGTTTCCCGAGTCAACGACGCGGGCTGTCTTAAACGGCCTTTGGAAGGAAGGAGAATTCTACAGTGATCACCCCGCCTGGTTTCTCCGCCGTGCCAGGTTCTTGTGGGCGCTTGGTGAGAAAGAAGAGCCCAAAGACTGGGCTGAAGCAGCGATAGGTCAACTCGATGTTCTTGCGCCATGCTGGCAGGAATTCTTGGGCGGTAATGTCTCCCGTTGGCGGCTGCCCACCACATAACAATGCATCTGTTCTGATTATTGTTTTCGGCAAGTTTTTCCCGCATAAAAGATATTACCATGAAACTTGGAGTTTATACCTTCGTTGCAATCGCCATGATGTTCGTGGGGCTGTCTGCCGCTCAGGATCGACCCAACATCGTGCTGATCATGGCCGATGACATGGGATATTCTGATATCGGCTGCTACGGCGGTGAGATCAACACGCCCAACATCGACAAGCTTGCTGAAGGTGGGGTGAAGTTCACGCAGTTCTACAACACCGGTCGCTGCTGTCCGACTCGGGCGTCGCTGTTGACGGGACTCTACCCTCACGAAGCCGGGCTGGGGCACATGGTCTATGGCGATAAAGGGCCGGGTTACCATCCGTATCTCAACAAGCAATGCGTCACGATTGCCGAAGTGCTTAAGGATGCCGGGTATCGCACGATGATGACTGGCAAATGGCACGTTGGGCACAAGCAAGGTCAGTGGCCGACCGATCGCGGCTTCGAGCATTTCTACGGCATCCATATCCACATCGATAGCTACTTCAAAGTGCTTGGCGGGTGTCCCGTCTATCACAACGATCAACTGGTGATCCCGCCAACAGCCGAACCTGCGAACACATTGCACCCGGATCAGGAGTGGTACACGACGGATGTGTTCACCGACTGGTCGCTGAAATTCCTCGACGAAGCGAAAAACGACGAGCGACCATTCTTTCTTTACACCGCCTACAACGCCCCGCATTGGCCGCTGGAAGCTCCGGACGAGAATATCGGCAACTATCGGGGCAAGTACGACGAGGGCTGGGATGAACTTCGCTCTGTGAAGCTGGCTCGGATGAAAAAGTTTGGCTTGGTTTCGCCGGATACTCAGCTTCCGCCATCGGGTTGTCCTGAGTGGGATTCGCTGCCGGAAGATGACCGTCGGGAACTTGCTTTTCGTCGTGAGATCTACGCTGCGCAGATCGAACGCATGGATCAAAACATTGGTCGGATCGTATCGAAACTGGAGAAGCTTGGACAGCTTGAGAACACTTTGATTTTGTTCCTGTCGGACAACGGCTGCAGCAGCGAACGCGGAATGTTTGGCTATGGCTGGAAGAAGAACAAGAAGTCGAACTTCGCGCAGTGGCGCAAGCAATCTGGGCGTTCCGCCAGTCAAGGCGAGGCGTGGTCGAACGCCTCGAACACCCCTTTCCGGCTGCACAAACGCTGGGTTCACGAAGGCGGCATCGCGACTCCGCTGATTGCGCATTGGCCTAAGACAATCACGGATGGCGGCAAGCTCACGAGTCAACCGGGGCATGTCGTTGACGTGATGGCGACCTGCATCGATGTGTCAGGAGCGGAGTATCCACAGACCTACGAAGATCGAACCATCATGCCTGCGGCCGGCAGTTCCCTGTTACCCGCCATGCGTGATTCATCCCACAACGAGCCACGCACTCTGTTCTGGGAACACGAAAAGCATGCGGCCATCCGCGCCGGAGATTGGAAGCTGGTAACATTGAATGCAGCCGAGGATGCGGCGTGGGAACTCTATGACATGAGTTCGACCCGTACGGAAACCGCCAATGTCGCCGCTGACCACCCGGAACGAGTGGCAGAACTGAAACAGCGATGGACGCAGTGGGCGCAGCAAGCCAACGTGCTGCCGTGGCCGAAAGATCGCAAATAACCGAAACAAAAAAGAGAAGCAGTAGGAATGGCATATTTAAGAACACTCGCCAGCGTTCTGGTGATTGCTTGCAGGCTGGCAGTCTGCACTACGGCAAGCTTCAGGTCAATGAGAATGCGACCGAATTGGAGCGATTACGAAAGGAGGCAAAGTAATCATGCCTCTGCGTAGTTTCTTTTTCGCAGTCGTCGCCGTTGTTGTCCTGAGTTCGCTCGCAGACGCTGAAGAAGCAACCCGGCCCAACATTGTTCACATCATTGTTGACGATCTGGGCTGGAACGACGTGAGTTATCACGGCAGCGAAATCAAGACACCCGCGATCGATCGGCTTGCGACCGAATCCGTTGTGCTGGATCGCTTCTACGTCACACCGATCTGTTCACCAACGAGAGCTGGTGTGCTGACAGGGCGTTATCCGTTTCGATTCGGTATTTGGGGAGGCGTCGTTTCACCAACAAAACGTCATGGCTTGCCGCCGAGCGAACAGACGATGCCGGAACTGCTGGCCAAAGCGGGCTACAAAGATCGCATCATGCTGGGCAAGTGGCACTTGGGGTTAGCGTCCACCAAGTTCCATCCGCTCAACCATGGCTTCACTGAATTCTATGGCCACTACAACGGAGCGATCGATTACTTCAGCCGTGAAAGGTTCGGGGAACTCGACTGGCACCAAAACTTCGACAGCGTCCACGAGGAAGGCTACTCAACGGACTTGATTGGATCGGCTGCCGTAAACTTTATCGAAGACCATGATGGCAATTCGCCCTTCTATATGGTCATCGCGTTCAATGCGCCACACTCGCCGATTCAGGCCAAGCAGGTTGATCTCGAGGCGAACGGGTTCGACCCTGCCGGTACTCGTGCTCCCAATACGGACAGCAACATCGCGAAACGCGAGAAAGCACTGGAGTACGGCGAGCGCGGCAAAGGCAACACCGTCCGCCAGACGTTTGCGGCCATGGTGTCGTCACTCGACCAGAACGTTGGCCGGATTCTGGACGCATTGGAACGAAAGGACATCGGCAGCAACACGATCGTGGTCTTTCATAGTGACAACGGCGGCGACCCTCGGCACGGAGGAAGCAACAAACCACTGCGTGGAACAAAATTCACCACTTGGGAAGGTGGCGTTCGCGTCGTCGCGATGGTCCGCTGGCCTTCACAAAACCACGGCGGTTCCAAGTACGAATCCCCTGTCGCTTACATCGACATTCTGCCGACACTGGCGGCTGCGGCTCGCGTAACGGACGTGCCTGAGGTCGATGGCATCAACCTGCTTCCCTACCTGAAGAACAATCTACCCACGCCCGCGCGATCCCTGTTGCTTAGCAAAGACACAATTGTCTCCGGGCGATGGAAACTGAAAGACGGAGAGTTCTTTGATCTTAGGGACGATCCTTCGGAGTCATCCGCCGTGGACAAGGCCCCCTCGGAAATCGCGACTCAACTCCGCAGTTCACTTGGGCGTTTCAGCGCGATCAGAGGCGTCCGAACGGAGACTGCACTGCCGCGTCCGGAAGCATGGCCGCCTATGCAGTGGAAGCTTCCCGACGAACCATTCACTGAGAAGTCGAAATGACCCATGCTTTTTCAGGACAAACGCCGTTCCCAAATTTGAAGCCGGACCGAAAATGAGAAGATACAAGTCCACCCGCCGACAAACAAAACTCAGTTGTGTTCACGTTCTATTGAGAGTCGTTTTCACACTGGCAGGTTGTTGCGTCTGCAACCCGTTGCTTTGCCAGCACGCAGCCGCCGATGTGCTGCCGTGGCCCGAGGACAGAAAGCAACCGTAGCAAAATTTGCCAACCTGTCGCTCTACAAGCCAGCTTTAGCAATGTTCGCACTGATGCACTTGAGGCTTGGTCGAGCTTCATCAACGAGAAGTACACCCAGGAGGATTCGAACCTCCAACCTTCGGTTCCGTAGACCGACGCTCTATCCAGTTGAGCTATGGGTGCTTGAAAAATCGGCTGCCACTGGCAACCAACTTTGAGGGGCCAATTCTAGCCTCGACAATCTATATCGTAAAGAGCTTTCGTCAGCTTGAATGTTCAGACTTTTTTTTGCATCTCCAACCATCATTTTTTGAGAAATCGGGCCTGCACGCCCTACCCTGCCCCGCCCCGTGGTCGCCAACTGGCTGGGAAAAGTTAAAATCCCGTCTCGCCAGCGTTTCGAGACAATGATGACTTCACCCCACCGGTGCCCCGTGACTGCGACCGATGCCCAACCCCAAAACGCCGACCCTTCCACGCGACCCGTAATCTGGCAAATTGAACTCTACCCCGTCCATGGTCAACCCGATCGCCTGGCCGAGGTTGTTGCCGACGCGGCTCATGACTTGCAGCTGAGCCCTGAATTCAGGGTCTCAGCGGCGCGGGGGTTCCTGATCCAGGGGCCGTTGGAGGCAGGACAAGTCGAACAAATTGCTCGTGACCTGCTGGCCGAGCCAGTCGTGGAAGCTTTCAGGATTGGCCTAATCGGCGATGACGAGTTCGCTCAGCCGCTACCCGGAGTCGATAACAGCCAGACCGATCTGGCTTACGTCTTGCCGCTGCCGGGGGTGACCGATCCACAGGCCGAAAGTGCCTCGATCGCTATCAAAAACCTCGGCTTCCCGGTGCAAGCGGTCACGACATTCAAAAAGTACTACACCTCGCCGCTCAACGATGAACAATCCGAACGGCTACACAAAAAGGTACTGCATAACGAATCGATCGAACGGATCATGTTGAACCGTTTGATGCTCGATCGGCTGGACCTGGGGACTCAATACAATCTGGAAAAACGGGATGTACCGTTGGCCGGATTGTCCGACGACCAACTGTTGGAAATCAGCCGGCAATGGCAACTCAGCTTGTCGCTCGTCGAAATGCAAGTGATCCGCGACCATTTCCAACAAACCGGGCGAGTGCCGACGGATATCGAGCTGGAAACGATTGCCCAAACCTGGTCTGAGCACTGCAGCCACAAAACCTTGGCCGGTCGAATCGAGTACACCGATGAAAACGGGACGCGTAAATTCGAGAACATGCTCAAGGAAACCATTTTTGCGGCGACCGTGAAAATTCGGGAAGACTTGGGAGAGGATGACTGGTGCGTCAGTGTATTTAAAGACAACGCTGGAATCGTTCGCTTCGACGATCAGTTTAACGTCTGCTTCAAAGTAGAAACGCACAATCGCCCGTCGGCGCTGGAGCCTTACGGCGGGGCCAATACCGGCATCGGCGGCGTGATCCGCGATACGCTGGGAACCGGCTTGGGAGCCAAACCAATTTGCAACACTGACGTGTTCTGTTTTGCTCCACCGGATACCGAATTCAGTGCACTCCCACCGGGCGTAATGCACCCGCGGCAGATCATGAAAGGCGTGGTTGCTGGTGTTCGCGATTACGGGAATCGAATGGGAATTCCGACCGTCAATGGTGCGGTCTATTTCGACGATCGATACGTTGGCAACCCGTTGGTATTTTGCGGCAACGTGGGGCTGATTCCACAACAGATGTCGTTCAAGGAAGCCAGGGCTGGAGACTTGATCGTTTCGATCGGTGGCAAAACGGGCCGCGACGGGATTCACGGTGCGACCTTCAGTTCAGCCGAATTGACTGAGGATAGCGACGAAACTTCTGGAGGTGCCGTTCAAATTGGAGATGCCGTCACCGAAAAAATGCTGATGGACGTGCTGCTGGCAGCACGCGACAAAAACCTGTATTCAGCCGTGACCGACTGCGGTGCTGGCGGTTATTCGAGTGCCGTGGGCGAAATGGGAGAAGAGATCGGTGCCGAAGTTTGGCTGGATAAAGTTCCGTTGAAGTACGAGGGGCTGTCGTACACGGAGATCTGGATTTCCGAGGCCCAGGAGCGAATGGTGTTTTCCGTTCCCGAAGAGAACTGGTCCGAGTTTGAGCAACTCTGTGCCGCCGAATCGGTTCAAGCGACGGTGATTGGTCGGTTTGAGGATACCGGCCGCCTGGTGCTGAAATATAACGACACGGTCGTCGGTGACCTGTCGATGGCGTTTATGCACGACGGTCGACCACCTGTCGTTCGCCAGGCCACCTACCAACCGGCGACGCCGTCTCGAATCGACAGCGTTCCCGAAAAAACGCCCGCTCAATGGACCGAAGATCTGTTGACCATTCTGGGTAGTCTGAACGTCGCCAGCAAAGAATGGATCATCCGGCAGTACGATCACGAAGTTCAAGGTGGCAGTGTGATCAAGCCATTGGTGGGTGTTGAAAATGATGGCCCCGGAGATGCCGCGGTGGTGCGACCGGTGCTGCCATCACAACGCGGGCTGGTGATTGGCTGTGGCATGAATCCTCACTACGGCGAATTGGATCCTTATCACATGGCTGCCAGCGGAATTGATGAAGCGATGAGGAACTGTGTCGCTGTTGGTGCCGACCCGTCGCGGATCGCGATTCTGGACAACTTTTGCTGGGGCCATACCGATCGCCCCGAAACGTTGGGGACGCTGGTTCGAGCCGCCTTGGCGTGCCACGATTTGTCGATCGAGCTGCAGACTCCGTTCATCAGTGGCAAAGACAGTTTGCATAACGAGTTCAGTTTTACCGATGACCAGGGACAGCGTCAGACGATTTCGATTCCACCAACACTGTTGATCAGTGCACTGGGCCAGGTCGACGATGTCCGCAAGTGTGTCACCATGGATTTCAAGCGAGCCGGAAGTCGGATTTTTAAAATCGGTACGACCGCGAATCATCTGGGGGGCTCGCACTGGTCCCTGATCAATCAAATCGACGGTGGGTTTGTGCCTTCGGTGAATCCCAAGATGGCTCACCGCACATTCCGTCAACTGCACCAAGCGATTGCGGCTGGAACGGTCCGAAGTTGCCACGATTTAAGCGAAGGCGGTTTGGCGGTAGCCGTCGCCGAAATGTGTTTCGCCGGTGGACTGGGGGCATCGATCGAGCTGGCCAATATCGGGCTGGACATGATCAGCTTCACGCCGCAGGATGAAGTCGAATTGAGTTACGCGTTGGCCGTGATGCTGTTTTCTGAATCCAATACCCGCTTCCTGGTCGAAGTGGAACCGGAACAGACCGATGCATTCCTGGGCTGTTTTGATGAAGTCGAAGTAACGGAAATTGGAGCGGTCAGCGAGTCACCGGTATTGAGTATGCACCTCGATGGGCATGAGATTATCAAGTCCGATCTCGTGTCTCTGAAAGCGGCTTGGCAACAGCCATTGGATTGGAATTGAGCTCCTTATCTTTTCCGAGACTGAGTGTGGATGGTTGCCAGTTGGTTCTGGCACCGCTTTGAAGTTGAATGTTAATGTTGAAAGCCGATGACTAAGCCTAACGTTTTGATTCTTCGAGCCCCGGGCACCAACTGTGACCAGGAAACCGGTTTTGCGTTTGAAAAAGCCGGTGGCCAGATTCAGTACGTCCATATCAATCAATGGATTGAGTCTCCCAATTTGGCGCAAGATTCGCAGATCCTGTGTCTACCGGGAGGTTTCAGTTACGGCGATGACATTGCCGCGGGACGAATCTTGGCCAGTCAAATGCAATCGCGATTGGCCGAAACGTTGCACGAATTTCACCAGGCCGGGAAACTGATTTTGGGAATCTGCAACGGATTTCAAGTGCTGATCAAATCTGGTCTGTTGATTGCCGCTGACGATCAGGGTTTACCGGCGACGCTAACGTGGAATGATTCAGGTCGATTCATCGATTGCTGGGTGGATTTGAAAGCTGATCATCAACAATGTGAGTTTTTGCGCGATGTCGATCGCATGTACTTGCCGATCGCTCACGCAGAAGGCAAGTTTGTAACCCGCGATGCACAGGTGTTGGCCCAATTGGCCGCCAATCATCAGCTGGCGTTGACTTACTGTCCGGCCGAATCTGCACAGGGCGATTCACCATTTAATCCCAACGGTTCGACGGCTGATGTTGCCGGGATCTGTGACCCGACCGGACGGGTCTTTGGGTTGATGCCGCACCCAGAACGTCACCTGGAACCGACACATCACCCGCGGTGGACTCGCGAGGGTCTGCAAGAGTTCGGCGATGGGTACGCGATTTTCAAGAATGCAATCACGTACTTTGCCTGACTTGGGCAGGCGACGTTGCTTGGGCGAATGGCCCGAGTTCGAGACTTTTTTACCAAGCTTTCCAGATCCCATTGCGATCACGGCCGAATCGGCCATGCTACATTGTCCAAGGTTCGAACCTCGAACCTGTCGATGCGTTCCAAGACTCGGTTTCGATTGGTGACTCGATAAAAACCGAGGCCGACTTGCGGGGTTGAATTGGGAATCAAAAACCTGGAGTCCAGCGTGTGGCGGTGGGCGGGAACTGTTTTTTTTTCTGTTTTGCGCCGGTAAGTCATAGCCCTTGCACGCGACCCGTTGACGGAAGCAATATTAAGCGCAACCATATGGCTACGGTGTGGCATCTGCGAAAAGTGCCGCAAGGCTTTTAGATACTCTTTGTGTTTACAGGGAAAGTTTACGATGAAAATGACAAACCATTTGATGAAGCTGGCGTTGATGTTGGTAACCGTTGTCATGTTGGCCGGTTGTGATCAAGCTCAGCAAGCGGCGGATGAAGCCGGTGCCAATGCGAAGAAAGCGGCCGAAGATGCGATGGAGTCCGGCAAGGACATGCTCGGCGACCTGAGCGAGAAAGCCATGGGTTTCCTGGAGCCGATCAAGGAGAAAGTTTCCGGCTTGGAGGGTATGGCCGATGCGCCAGACAAGCTGAAGGCAGAAGTCGAAGGTTTGCTAAGCATGCTGGGTGACAAGGCAGAGGGTCTCGAGCTGCCAGAAGCAGTGACCAAGATTATCGAGACCCTGAAAGAACACCTGATGGGTTTGAAAGATTACCTGGCCGACGGAACCGACGCTGGCAAAATTGGCGAATACATTGAGAAGATCAAAGAAGCCGTTTCCGGTCTGAAAATGTAAACGCGGTTGATTGGATGGCTCGCCAGCCTTCCAAAAACGCTCAAGCCGAAGCCGTTGTGCTTCGGCTTTTTTGTTGGCTTTGGCAACGCGAAATGCTGGGTGGCATCGACAACCACCTGTGCGAGGGTCGACAACCTTTGCGGCTCTGCGGCTCTTCCTACTGGCAACTGACGTTGTCTCTCGGTCACTCTCCAACCTGGATTAGCAACTCCAGCGGACGGTGATCGCTGGTTGTTTCGTCGTCCGGGAAGTCATTATCGCGAACGATGACGCGACAGATACGCTTCCACTCGCTGGCCCGATTGGCGACGAATGCAAAATCCAGCATGCTGCCGGGATAGTCGTCCTTACCGTCGGGCGTGCGAGGATCGTCATACCAGTTGGTGTCAATCCACGATTCCGGTTTTACCCATTGCCAAATGTTGTCACGCATGAAATTGACAAATGCCGGATTGCCCTGTTGCGTCTCAAACACATAATCGAAGTTGTAATCGCCAATGGCAATGATTGGCAGCGTCTGGTCTCTCGCCCATTCGACCAGCTGCGTGGCTTGTTGTTGTCGGATTTCCGCTTTGCCGCGAGCCAGATGATTGATCATGACCAGGAACTCGAGCTCGTCACTTCGTCGTTTCAGGTGGACGACCAGCGGCGCTCGATAACGGCCCTGGATGTTGATGTCCTGTAGCTCGAAATGCCGGACCTCCTCAAACAATTTCTCGTTGAACAGAATTTGCATTCGATCATTGTTGCCTGACTTGGTGTAGGCGTACTTGTAGTGCTTGCCCAGAGCCAGGCGAAAATCGGCCATCGCCTGGGGCAGGACTTCCGTCAATCCGACGATCCCATAACGATCGGAATGGTTGAGCAGTGCCAAGGTTTCGGCAATCACCACCGGATCGGCTCCCTCGGATTCGACATTCCAGGCCAACAGTTTCAGGTCGAACGACTGGTCTGGATCTTCGGCTTTGAGTCCTTCTGGATCAACGTTTGCCGGAATCGTGTTCTGGGTTGGCGCCAAGCCGATGCTGGGAACTCGGCGTTCGAAACTGGCCGCAGGGTTATTGGGCTCGACTGCCTCGGGACCGCTTGCTCCGTCCGACTCGCTGTCGTTGGATTGTGGCGATGTGCGGCCACGATCAGATTCCGACTTTGATTGGCAACCGATCAACAGACAGCACACCAGCAGCAGGCTGCAGGCGTGGAACGGGATGGGGTAAGACATGAACTTCCGAATCATTTGCTTATTTAATGGTTAGTCGAAGCGTTTCGATTTTCTCGTCGGCTCGTCGCCGCATTGAAATTAACTGATCAAGGTGAGACGAATCGTCGACCAGGTTGGTGAATTGCTGAGGATCACGCTGCATGTCATACAGCTCTTCGGTGCCGTCGCGGTAGCGCATGTAAGCAAAACGGTCGGTGCGAATTCCGATTCCGCGATGCATGTAAACGGCAGCCTCTCGAACCCGGTGAGTTGGATCTTGTAGGGTTGGGACCAGGCTGCGACCTTGGGCAGAATCCGGTGGTTCCAGCCCGTTCAAGTCACAAATGGTTGGAAACAAATCGACGAGTTCGGCCAACGATTCTGTTGTTCCAGACACATGATTGGGGCTATCGATGATCAAGGGGACGCGGGTGACTTCTTCGTGCAAATTGGATTTCTGCCAGAATTGATGTTCCCCCAGGTGATAGCCGTGATCGCTGGTAAAAATCACGGTCGTTGAATCTCGCAGTCCAAGCCGATCAAGTTCGTCGAGGATCCTTCCTACCTGGTCGTCCATGAACGTGACCGCAGCGTAGTAGCCGGCCCACATTCGCTTCTGATTGTCCGGGTATTGATCGATGCCGATCCCGGCGGACATCGATTGGCTCCGACCGAGCCGAGGGATATCTGCCAGGTCATCCTCGACCGATTCGGGAAGGGGCATCTCGTGCCACGGATAGCGTTGAAAATACGGTTCTGGTGCGACCATCGGGTAGTGCGGGCGGACTAACCCGACTGCCAGGAAGAAAGGTTTTGCTTGGCCCTCCGGCGTTTCTTGAAGCTCAGCTTGTTCTCGTAACAACTTGATCGCTTGAGTGGCCGATTTGTGATCCGGTTGATCGGATCCGTCTCCTTCATAGCGGACAGTCACGTAGGGCCGATGCGGCATGCCGGTCGATTGGCGGCCTGCGGGCAGGCAACTGAAAATATTCAAATTTAAACAGGCGTAGTCACCGGGGGTATGGGCTTCCTGGCCCTGGGAATTGAAACGCTGATTCCAGCTATTGGCTATATCCTGGCCGTCAGTCCCGGCGATGATGTCGCCCGGAACCCGCATGTGATAAATCTTGCTGACTCGCGCCGAATAATAGTCGTTGTTGATCAGGTGTAGGCCCAAATTGACTTTCGCGCTGCCCTGATACCGACTGTGCATGAACGATTGACGCGAGGGTGCACACCACATCGCCTGGCAATAGGCACGCTGGAACAGCATTCCGTCTGCTGCCAGTCGATCGATGTTCGGGGTTTGGCAGACTTGATTTCCATAACATCCAAGTGCGCTGGCCTTGAGGTCATCGGAAATGATTAACAGGACGTTTTGTTTGACTTTGGCCGGGGGTGTCGATTGGCTGGCTTGATCTTGCGCCATCAAACTATCAGCCAGCATCGCCGCGCCAAAAATCAAGCACGTCGCATTTGACCAGACTCGACTGGAAAGTAACTTCAATCTGTTTCTCGCTCGATGAAGAAATCGATTTGGTTGCATCGAAATATGCCTTACCTGGTTTTGGCACGTAAAGGTTTGGTGATTGATGCTACGGGCAATGCTGGTTACCGCCGAACGATCAGCGAGCATCGAGGGACAAACAACTTGTCACTGACCCTGGAGAACAATTTAGCCGGCGATGTCTTATCCATCATAAACCGGCGTGATTTCGATTCCCTGCATCCGCAAGTAAATCGACAAGATGGCGCGGTGGTGGATCGTGTGGTTGATCACCCACGTGCGAACGCATTCTCCCTTGGCGATCGTAAACAAAGTCTGGCCCCCGCTTTTTAATGACCAATCTTCCGCCAACGTTTCGTCGCTGGTCGCTTCCAGTGCCTGGTGAGCCTCGGAAACGTTGGTGTTGAAGGTTGCCAAAACGGTAGCGGGGTCGCTTTCATCCGGAGTGTCGTACGCAGGGCCGTCGACAGGAGCGATGTCAAATTCCGGGTGTGCAATGATCATCGGCGTCCAGGCCACGATATCAGCCAGATGGTTGACGTTCCATTGGACCGAACGAAACTGCTCATTCAATTGGTAGCTCATCGATTCGGGCGTCACTGCGGTTAGCAGTTTGCGAGTGCGCTCCATTTCCTGGTCAAATTCCGGCAGCATGATTTCGGCGAGAGTTTTTGACATGGCAGTGTCCCAGTGTTGAGTTCGAGGAATACGGTGCCTGATAGTTTAAACGAAGTGGCAAGTATCGTGGCTCTCGATCAGCGCATGATCCTTTCGCGGGGGCGCCCCAACCTAAACTTGAGATGTTGCACGAATGTATTCTTTGCCTGGAAATGGAAACGTGACGCGTGAGTTATGTCGACACCCTCCCGCTCTCGTGGGAGGGGTGAGCCACAGCGAGCGGAGGGGTTACGAATCCTCTCTCCGGCCCTGATGGCCGACTCTCCCAAGGGCCCAGGGGAGAGTATCACCTCCAGCCCGCCACTTAAAAAATGTCAGCCTTTCCGCGAAAGTTTTTCGTTCACCCGATTCGAGTCTCAGGGCTCCACCTCTCCAGGGAGCATCTCGTCAATCTTGTTGATCCTGAACATCCTGTCAAACTTTCGGAGGATTCTTGCGAAAGCTGTCCGTTGTGAGAAAGGGGCCGAAAGAAGGGACGATTTCCAGAAGCGTGCAACTTCTAAAACTAAAACAATACATAAATGAACGGCCCGACTGCCGTATTGGTGACCATGATCATGACCGAAAGAATAACCAGAACGACTAACAACGGGGCCAACCACCAGCGTTTGTTGGTGCGCAGGAAATCGATGAAGTCGCGGACCAGTCCTGACGGTGGCTGTTGAGCCAACGATTCAAATTCCTCCCGCGGTGACTTCGGTTCATCCATTGGATTGTGCATCAAAAATGGCTGTTTTCAAAACGGTTTAAAGTAGGATTCCTGCTCCGGTTCGGCTCCCACCGGTTGCCAATAGGACTCAACTGGCTCCAGCGACTCGGTGTGTCGTAAGGTCAAAGAATCTCGCCGTCGAAGCAGCAAGCCCAAAGGCATAAACAATCCGAAAAACAGTACCGCCATGACCAGTTCCGAAACGGCCCAGCGAATCGGAAACGTCACTCGATGAATCAACTGATTTAGCTGTTGCCAGCGAGTTAGCTTCGAGTCGATCGGATGGTTGGAAATTGATCTCAACCGCACAAGCAGATCCTCCGGTTGGCGCGTTCGTTCGATGACCAGATTTTCCACCACCAGCAGATCCAATTCGGAATTCATCAAGACCGCAACCCCGTCCTCCAGCGACCGCGCCATCGGTTGACCGCGAAGGTTCAAGCTGGTGTTCAGTAACATTGAGCAGCCGGTTTGCTGTTTGAAGGCGTCAATTAAAGCAAATAGCTTGGGGTTGTCGGTTGAGCGGACCGTTTGCACTCGCGCCGTCCCGTCGTGGTGAGTGATGGCCGGGACAGCCATGGTCTCGACAGCAACACCCGGATTGCCAGACGTTGAATCAAGCAAGGCTGGTCGGCGGACCTTGGCAGCAAACAACATGTACGGCGAATCGCAGCCGGCGGCGAAATCAAAGAATTCGTTGGCGTCCGCTTGCAGGACCGCAGGTGCAAATGGCCGGAACGATTCTCGAAACTTGACTTTTCGATTGACGGTGTCCTGCATCTGGGGGTCGCGAGGGTCGGCCAGAATACTCCGGTGCCCCAGCGCGCGAGGCCCAAATTCCAGGCGACCTTGCATCCAACCGATCACCTTGCCGGTCACCAACTCATCGGCCATTCGAGTTGCCAATTCAGATGCTGATTCATATCGATCATATTGGCCGCCAGCATCTTCCAGTTTCGAAACGCAATCTTTGGCTCTGATCGAAGGCCCCAGGTAAGGATTGAAACGGCCGGGCGTTCGCGGTGAATCCAATAGCTGATGCCAGGCAAACAACGCTGCTCCCAAAGCTCCTCCAGCATCGCCAGCTGCCGGCTGAACCCAAACCTGATTGAAACCGGACTCTCGCGCCAGTCGACCATTGGCCACACAATTGAGCCCCACGCCTCCTGCGAGGCACAGGTTGCGTTGACCTGTTGATCGTCGGCAATGCTGAGCCATCCGTAACAGGATTCCTTCGGTGACCGATTGGATCGACGCTGCCAAATTCTGTTCGCGACCCGTGATCGGATCCTCCGGCTGACGCGGATCACCACCAAACAGTGACGCAAAAGCCCGATTCGTCATCTGGTTCGAAGTCTGGTATCCGAAGAAATCCTGGTTCAGTTGAAACGATCCATCCGGCTTCAGGTCGACCAGTTTTTCCAAAATGGTTTCGGCGAATACCGGCTTCCCATACGCGGCCAGGCCCATCAACTTGCCCTCGCCACCATTGACATGAAATCCACAAAACGCAGTAAATGCGGCATACAGCAATCCCAGCGAATCGGGGAATGTTAGCTGTTGCTGCAATTTCAGTCGATTCCCGTGACCCTGCCCAATGGTCGTGGTAGCCCACTCGCCAACGCCATCGGCGGTCAAGATGGCGGCACTTTCAAACGGCGATGCAAAGAAAGCACTCGCCGCATGGGCCTGGTGATGCTGAATAAAAATCGGCCGGCCCGAGTAGTTGCCCCGGTCCATCCGATTCAACTCGGTCACGATGGAGCGAGATTGGAACAGCTTATCACGCAACCACAACGGCATCGCAGTCCGGAATACCGAGTAGCCGCGGGGGCTGTTGGCGAGAAACGTTTCCAGCACGCGTTCGAGTTTGCGAAACGGTTTTTCGTAAAAGACCACGTGGTCCAGCTGGTCCAAATTCAAACCGGCTTCCGACAGGCAGTACTTGATGGACTCAACGGGAAACGAATCGTCATGCTTGCGGCGCGTAAACCGATCCTCCTGCGCGGCAGCGATCAGCTGGCCATCAACCAGTAGCGCAGCAGCGGAGTCATGATAGTACGCAGAAATTCCCAGGATTGCGGTCATCGACCGTGCCACCCCAACTTGGCGATCGGCCTGCCCAACAATAGAGCAAGTTCGTTAAAATCTACCGCTGATTATACTTGTGGTTTGTTACGCGTAAACGTTCGGGTCGATGGATCGAATCACCTTGGGTTTTTCCGAACGATTTAGAGCATCGACCCAACGCGTATTGTCACCAACGACACTCTTGTAACTCGATCGTTCCGCCCAGTGGATGTCGTCGCGTGCCGGAATCATCAACTTTGCCAGATAAACGTCGGCCACCGAGCCGATCGCTCCGACGCCGCTGGTTGTTTCGTGTCGTAGCCGTATTGTTGGGGCTATCTCCGTTGCTGGTTTCCGAGACAGTGCTCAGGCTGATCGATTGGCAACCTCCCGGTGCGGTGATCGATCCCTACGTCGGTTTCAATTCCGTGCGGCCGTTGTTCGAACTGGGTGACGATCGCACCCACTGGCAAATCGCTGCCAACCGCAAGCCACTTTTTCGAGACGATTCGTTTGTTGCTGACAAGCCTGAAGCCGGCCTGCGGGTTTTTTGTGTGGGAGGATCGACGGTTCAGGGCCGACCATTCGGAATCGAAACGGCGTTTTCAACCTGGCTGGAAATCAACCTCCAGTTGCTGCAGCCGGATCGCGAGGTGGAAGTCATCAATTGCGGCGGGGTCAGTTATGCCAGCTATCGACTGGTCCCGATCGTTGAAGAAATATTGCAACACGAGCCCGACTTGATCGTGTTGTACACCGGGCACAACGAGTTCCTCGAAGACCGCACCTATCAATCGGTCCGAGACACGCCGGGGTGGGCGATCAACCTCCATTCGTGGTTGGCGTCGTTAAAAACTTATTCCTGGCTGCGAAGTCTATTTGTCGGGCGATCGTCATCGACGTTAGAAAGTGACGCTGATCATTCGCGGTACCAGTTGCCGACGGAAGTCGAAGCCAGGCTCGATTATCAAGGAGGCTTGGCACTCTATCAGCGCGACGATGCCTGGCGGGAGAATGTGGTTCGGCATTTCGGCATCAACCTGGCTCGGATGATTCGGATGACTCGCGAGTCTAACGTTCCGCTGATCTTGATGAATCCAGTTTCCAATTTGCGCGACTGTGCTCCGTTCAAGAGCCAATTCAGTCAGACGACCAACGAGCCGGATCGGTCCGTGATCGAACAGGCACTGGCCAGACTCGACCGCGACAGCCCGCCAACACAATTGGAGTTGAGCCAGGATCTGCAGCAGTTGTCGGTCGCGGTGAAGCTGGACCCCCGTTACGCGGCGACGCATTTTGCGCTCGGTCAAACCATTATCCAGTTGTCTGCCCCGACCGCGTCGCAACTCAAGCTGGCGCGGGAGTCATTTGTGCAGGCGAAAGAGGAAGACGTTTGTCCCTTGCGAATGCTGGAGTCAATGCACGAGATGTTGATATCGACTGCAGCCAGGGAGCGGGTTCCGATGATCGATGTGCGAGACTATTTTCGTCGACGATCCGACGGTGGCGTGGTTGGCGCTGAATCGCTGGTCGATCACGTCCACCCTGGTATCTCGGGGCACCAGCGAATTGCGGAGTTAATCGTCGAGCACTTGGCCGAGCACAGCTCGCGTTTTACATCGCTCGGCTTGGAAGAATTCAGTGATCGATTGGACAGCTCTGTCTTTCCCGAGCGGCGGGGTGAATTGTATGGGTCTCACTTGGCGACGTTACCGAACTTGTATTTTGAGCTTGGCAAGGATCAGTTGGAAGGCTTACGACGCTGGGCGGCCGGAGAAGTCCGCAAGCAGCGAGATCCCGAGGAATAACCAAAAAACCTTGTATTTTCATGGTTTTTCTGGAGAGTCAGGAATTCTCAGCTTTGAACCTATCACGACTAACTCGATGTTTAAATTTCGAAACCAAAACGTTTGGTCGGCATTGGGCGTTCCTCAAATTGACTGTCCTTCGGGGAATTGAGTCAATGCTCACGCAGAGCCGCAGAGACGCGGAGTTTCTGACGGAGGCAATCATGGAGGCGGCTTCACAGCGGCAAAGCGAATCAAGCGATCCGATACTTTGGGCTCCGTTGCATTGCGTCTGAAACCCAAAAATGGGTATTTTAGAAACTTCGAATCGTTGTTATCTTTTTAGCCACGCCACCGTAGCTTCAATTGGCAGAGCACCGCATTCGTAATGCGGGGGTTGCGGGTTCGACTCCCGCCGGTGGCTCT
>CAZJEK010000082.1:0-19336 GCA_964545005.1 uncultured Pirellulaceae bacterium | reverse complement strand
AGTCGTCGACCGGCTGCCGGGCCGTTTCACGTGTTCATTGGCGGCAGCCCACAGCGGTCAGGCGTTGCCGTCACTCCGTCCAGCCTGACCGCGTTTGCCGACACCGCCCCCAGCTATCAAGTTGGGTCCGAGGCAACGGAAGCGGACCGTCGCAAGGCATTGGCCGAATGGATTACCGATCCTGGCAATCCGTTGACGCCCCGCGTATTGGCCAATCGACTTTGGCAGCACCATTTTGGAACGGGAATCGTCGATACGCCCAACGACTTTGGTTACATGGGCGGTCGGCCAACCCATCCCGAACTACTGGATTTTCTCGCTGGCAAATTGCTGGAATGCAACTGGCGTCTCAAGCCATTGCATCGTTTGATCATGAATTCACAAACCTATCAACAGGCGTCCGCCCATCGCGTCGAAGCAGCCACTATCGATGCGGATAGCCGGTTGCTGTGGCGGTTTCCTCCTCGCCGTTTATCGGCCGAAGAGTTGCGAGACACACTGCTGCAGCTGGCTGGAAAACTAGATCGTATTCCAATCGATCAAACCGAATCGTTGCCAGCGGTACCCGATGGAGGCCCCGGCTTTCGGTTGTACGAATACCAGCAGGACAACGTCGCCACTTACGTACCACTGAATCAGCATGGTCCCGAAACCTATCGACGCGCCGTTTATCATCAAAACGCCCGGGCATCGGTGGTCGATCTGATGGCGGAATTTGACCAACCTGATTGCGCATTTTCGGCACCTCGTCGAGCCGAAACGACGACACCGCTCCAGGCGCTGACCCTGATGAATCACAGCTTCACTCTGGACATGGCGGCTGCCTTGGCCGAGCGTTTGAAATCGGAAGCCGGCGACCAATCAGGCGAACAAATCCAGCGAGCTTACCAATTGTGTTTTTCGCGGACACCGACCCAGCAGGAACTGGACGTCTGCCAGTCGTTTTATGCCGAACAGGGTCCAGTTGCACTGTGCCGAGTGTTGCTAAACACCAGCGAGTTAATCTATGTCGAGTAACCAAGACGTGTTGGCCGAGTTGACTCGGCGTAAATTTCTGGGACAAGTCACGACCGGGTTGGGCGGGGTCGGTTTGATGCACCTGTTGTCCAGTGAGTCGGTCAAGGCAAGCCCCTCGCTTACGCGTCGGGTTTCCAGAATTCAGGAGCCGCAATGGAAACCGGGCCAAGGGTTAACGCACCATCCTGCTAAAGCCAAACGGGTGCTGCAAATTTTCTGTCCCGGGGCAGCCTCGCATCTGGATCTCTGGGAACACAAGCCCGCTTTGGAAAAGTATCACGGCAAACCGTTGCCGGGCGAAGAGAACATGGTTTCGTTTCAAGGCAAAAATGGCAACTTGATGAAAAGTCCGTGGGCGTTCCAGGCCTGTGGAGAGAGCGGAAAAAAAATCAGCTCGCTGTTGCCGCAGATGGCCCAGCATGTCGACGACATCGCATTTGTGCATTCCTTGCACAGCAAAACCAACACGCATGGCCCGGGATGCATCTTCATGAACACCGGTCACGATACCGAGGGGTTTCCCAGTGCCGGTGCCTGGACCAGTTACGCCTTGGGAACGGCTAATGAAAATCTGCCAGCCTACGTGGCAATCACGGACGTTCGCGGGGAACCACCGAATGGCAAAGCCAACTGGTCCAATGGATTCTTACCCGCACGGCACCAGGCAATCATGCTCAGCGATCAGCAACCGATTCGAAACTTGGCGCGCCCCGAGACCGTGTCGCTGCAGCAGGATCTAGCGTCGAGGAAATTGCTGGCTCGATTGAATGGTAAATTCGCTGCCGACCATCCCGGGGAAACGGAACTGCAAGCGCGAGTTTCAGCTTATCAACTGGCTGCCCGGATGCAGCTGTCGGCTCCGGAGGTTTCTGATCTGTCGCGAGAGACCGCGGCAACTCACCAACGTTACGGCACCGACGATGAAAACAAGCTGAAAGCGGCTTACGCGAGAAATTGTTTGCTGGCCCGGCGACTACTGGAACAAGGCGTTCGCTACGTCAATCTGTATTGTGCTTCCCGCGCTTCGGGCGTCGACGGATTGCTGAACTGGGATGCCCACAAAACCCTGAAAGCCGACTACGAACGTCATGGTCCGATTTTTGATCAACCGACCGCCGCGTTGCTGACCGATCTAAAGCAATCCGGATTGTTGGAAGATACGCTGGTTTTGTGGACGACCGAGTTTGGCAGAATGCCGACCCATCAAGTTGGGACGCAGGGCCGAGACCACAACCCCGACGGTTTCACCTGCTGGATGATGGGAGCCGGGGTCAAGCCCGGCACCAGCTATGGCGCGACCGATGAATTTGGTCGCCGCGCCGAGGTCAACCCGACCACGGTTTGGGATTTCTACGCGACCGCATTGCACTTGTTGGGCTTTGATCATGAACAATTGACCTGGTACCACAACGGGCTCGATCGCCGCTTGACCGATGTGCATGGCAGTCTGATCAAGGACCTGTTGGCGTGAGGCTGGCACAGGCGATCATGATTGCCCAACATGGAATGACGTTTGATATCGTCCAGCAAGCAAAGTTGTTCCCGTCGCGCGAGATCCTGAATACATTTTTTCAATGCGGCATCGATGACGTCGCTTCTGAACAAACCATGCAGTGGGAACCGTTTGAGTTGAGCCCGACGGAATTCGAAGCTTTTTTCGATCACTGCCAGGAATGCTATGGCCGTCTCAAGGTCGACCATCAGGGTTTTGAAAATTTTGCTGAATGGTTTGAGACCGTTGCGGTTCAAAAGCAAAGCCGCAACGATCCGAAAAAGTAGGCAAACTCACAATTAACTGTTTTTTCCGTAGTTTTGGTTACCAGCGCTACGGAAAACTTAGGCTGCAAGCTGACTTTTGGTGGCTCGTCGACCACAATCAAAGCGGCAAGGCTGAACGCTTCGTCTCGACAATTTCGTTGCATCTCAATTGGCAGCGGTTGGCAACGGAGACGATCCAGAACAAGGAATCGACGATGAGACTATCCTGTTCCCTGGCCATGTTTGCGCTGATGACTGCGGCGGCAGTGATGCCGCTTGCCGCGCAAGAAAATTCTGCTCCCGACTTTAATCAGTCGATTCAACAAGCCCAGGCATTGATCGGGCAACAGCAGTTTGATCAAGCTGAGTCAAAGCTGAACACGATAACCCAACAGTTTCCTCAACGACCGGCGGGTTGGTACTTTCTCGGCTACGCTCATCACGCTCAACAGGACTACGATGCCGCGCTGGAGGCTTATCAGAAAGCCAACAAGCTCGCCAATGGCCAGGGCCAATCGATTCTGTA
Organism: uncultured Pirellulaceae bacterium; assembly: GCA_964545005.1. Classification (GTDB taxonomy): domain Bacteria; phylum Planctomycetota; class Planctomycetia; order Pirellulales; family Pirellulaceae; genus Mariniblastus. Next base: position 16,035 of record CAZJEK010000082.1, on the reverse strand, counting down.
CAACATGGCGTGCATTTATGCGTTGCAAAATAAGGGCGACCAGGCGTTCGCGACATTGGATGCTGCCATCGCTGCTGGTTTTAACAATTTCAGCCACCTGCAAACGGATTCCGATTGGACCAGGTTGAAGACCGATCCGCGGTTCCAGAATTACCAACCCAAGTGGCTGGATGATGATCAATTGTTTGTCGAACCGACTCGAGTTATTCACAAATGGAATGGTGAAAACGCCGGCGATCAATTCGGCTGGACAGCGCGGCGAGTCGGTGATCTGGACGGCGATGGTGTCATTGACTTCGTAGCAACCGCTCCGACTTTCGCTTCGGGAGCCGGCAAGATTTATGTCTATTCCAGCAAGTCCGGAAAAGAGCTGTTCAACGTGACTGGTAAACCGGGCGATCGGTTGGGCAATAGTGCAGTCGGTATCGGCGATATCAATGGCGACGGTATCTCCGATCTGATCGCGGGCGCACCGCAAGCCAATGGTTCGGGAGCAGTGTTTGTTTATTCCGGAAAGGACGCCAGTGTGCTGTTTGCCATTGCTGGTAAAACCAAAGGTGGACAGTTCGGTTACGAGGTTAGCGAAGTCGGCGATATCGATGGGGACGGGACGCCCGATTTTCTGGTTGGAGAAATGGCCGGGATCGGTAAGGTTGCTCAGTCTGGTCGAGTGGTGGTCTACTCAGGAAAGTCAGCTGAACCCATATTCGAACTGGGTGGTCAACAGGCTGGCGATGGATTTGGCAATGCCGCAGCGGCCACCCAATTGAAGGACGGAACGTTCCTGCTGGCCATCGGTGCTCAAAATGCAGGCCCCGGCGATCGCGGCCAGGTGTACGTTTATGAGATTCATAATCAACAACCAACGTTGAAGTTCACGATCGAGGGGGACCAGCACAGCGTGAACCTGGGACAGATGTTTGTTTCGTTTCCGGGTGATCTGGATCGGGATGGCGTTCCCGATGTGTATGCTTCGGATTTCAGTGATAGCTCTCGTGTCCCCGGCGGAGGCAAGGTCGTTGTCCACAGCGGTCAAGACGGTCGGGAATTGTTGGCGTTGCGAGGAAGCACCGCCAAAGAGGGTCTGGGGACCTCACCCAGTGATGCTGGTGATGTTGACGGCGATGGGATCGGCGACCTGGTGATTGGCGCCTGGCAAAATCCGGAAGGAGCGTCGTCGGGTGGTCGAGTCTATTTGTACAGCGCCGCTGGCAACGGCCGCCTGTTGCGTAGCTGGACCTGCAAACAAGCTGGCGATACGCTTGGTTTCGACGCCTGTGGCATCGGCGATGTGGATGGCGACGGGCATACTGATTTCCTGCTGACCTCTGCCTGGAGCAACGTCAAGGGACTTAAAACGGGCCGCGTATTCATCGTTGCCGGTGACGACTACAGCCAGTTGTCTGCACCGGCCAAAACACCGGATTTAAAAGCTGGTGATGTGACGACCGTGGTGGACGGAATCGACGGCGGAACCGGTGGATTGAATATCGATCGCGACGGGAACTTGCTGACCGCCGATTTTGGCTGGACGTTAAATGGGCCCGGCAAAGGCGGCCATCAGTTGTTTCGCGTTACGCCCGAGGGAAAGGTCACATTGTTCCACGACCAGTTGCGTGGCGGATCGGGGAACACGGTCGATGCCGAGGGAAACTTGTATCAGTCCAGCATCGGCGGCAATTTTATCAGCAAAATTACGCCCGCTGGCGACGCGACCGTGATTTGCAAAACGGGATTGAAGAACCCCGTTGGGTTGGCATTCAATTCAGCTGGAGACTTGTTTGCTTGCAACTGCGGTGGCAATACCATCGCCAAAATTGTCGACGGCAAAGCATCGATATTTTGCGATAGCCCGTTGTTAAAAGTTCCCAATGGAATCACCGTTGGGCCGGATGACACGTTGTACGTCTGCAACTTTGGCAATGGCGATGTGATCCAGATCGATACGGACGGACACGCAACGCGACTGGCAACGCTGCCCGGCAACAACAATGGTCATTTGATTTTCCATCGGAATCGATTGCTGGTGTTGGCGCGAAAGGGTTGTCGCGTTTATCAGATTGATCTGGCAGGACGAGTCAGCGTGCTGGCCGGAAGTGGCAAACGTGGTAACCAGGATGGCCCCGCGCTGGAAAGTTCTTTTTCATTGCCCAACAGTTTGATTGCCAGTCCCGACGGCAAGTATTTGTATGTCAACGAGACATCCCCGACCTCGGGCGACCATCGGATCCTCGGCCCAACCCGCATTCGCCGGATTGAACTAAAGGCTTCTCAGTAAGGTCAATCGCAAGTCCGAGCCAAGACACTCTCCCTTGGGCCCTTGGGAGAGTCGGCCGAGTCGGCCTATCAAGGCCAGAAAGGGGTCTGGTAAACCCTCCCCTCGCTATGGCTCGACCCTCCCGCGAGCGGGAGGGTGTCGACGATAATACCTTCTCACAGCCAAAATCTGACGTTGAACTTCAAACCCAACCACCCGATCAAACGGCTGTGGCGATGTCCCGTTGCAGGACGCCAATGTTATCCAATTCAGTCGCGAATGCTTCGTACTGTTGCTCGGTCAAGGGTGCATAAGGAGCCCGGTAGGCGCCGCAGTCGAACCCCAGGTATTTCATCACCGCTTTGCGGTAGGACCAGTTTTCATACTGCACAATGAAATGGGTAACTCGATTAATCTCCGCTTGCAGTCGAGCCGCCTCGGCAATGTTTCCTTGATGGTAGTGATCGTAAATTTGCGCATAGTACTGCGGGGCAAAATTAAAGGTTGATCCGATTCCTCCCGAGAATCCGAACGACTGCCCGGCCACAAACTGTTCATCAAATCCGCTCAGCATCGCGATCGGTCGGTCGACAATACGAGCCAACTGCTGGACGGAATAAAAATTGGCACCGGTATACTTCAATCCGCAAATATTGGGCAGTTCAAAGAACTTGCAGTCGCGTTGGGGAACGACCTCGGTCCCAATCGCGTAGATCATGAACGGCAGATCGGTAGCAGCGGCGATTTGACGATAGTGCCGGCATGCGCCTTCAAACGTGGTGCCGTGATAAATCGGTCCGACGGAAGCGATCCAGTCAGCTCCTGCGGCCGCCGAATCTTTCGCCAGTTGAGCGGCCACATCGGTAGAGGGATGTCCGACGTGGGCGATCACGGTGGCTCGGTCCGAAAACTGGCTGGCCAAATGTTTAATTACGGCCAGCCGTTCATCTAGGCTCAATAACAACCCTTCACCGGTTGATCCGGTCGCGAAAAAACCGCGTACGCCATGTTGCAGTTGAAAGTCGGCGATCTGTGACAACATGTCCAGATTGATCGAACCATCGGGATGCATAGGGGTGAAGATGGCCGAGAATGCTCCGTTGAGAGCATCTAAATGATCGTCAAAACTCATGTTGGATTGGTCCTGTCAAAGACTCGTTTGCCGGTTGATTTCGTAATGGTGAAGCGTTGGCAAGAATTTTAAAACTTGTTGGATGTTGTGAATGGGCTGGCTGGCAAATCGTCGGAATTTTGCAAACTGGCATTGGTTCCGGGATCTGGCGCCCAAGCGTAGCGGAGTTGGCGAACCTCCGCGATCCTGTCGGACGAAACCTCGACCGAGTCAGCCGAAACAATTTTGGCCGTGCCTGGCTGAAAGATACCATCGGAACCAGCCAATTCAAATCCGGCCAAGGTTGAAGCGTTCGATTTTAGTCCATTGCCAGCGAAGTCAAATTTTGCAATTGCTTTGTCGGCCTTAAACTGGGCATTTCGAAGCATTGGTCCGCTGGGTATCAGCTGTTTGCCATAAACCTGAGCCAAGGCCAGGCGAGCGAGTCGATTCCCTACGGGACGCTTGGTGTTCGGATGGACGTTATTGGCGTCACCGCAGTCCAGAGAAATGGCCATCCCGACATGTTCAATCTGATCCAGCATACGTCGTTGATATTCTCGAAATGCTGGCCAATGAGGTCGATTCAGTGCGGGCAGTTGTACAAACAGAAATGGCAGTTGAGGCTGATCGAAGGAGGCTCGCCAGGACTTGATCAAGGCCAGAAACTTGGCAGGGTAGCTGGCGGCCTGCGTCCGACTTTCGGCGTTTGATTCGCCCTGGTACCAGAGGACACCTCGAATTGGCAAACGTAAAAATGGCTTGACCGAAGATGAATACATAAACCCGGGTTTGAACGGATGGTACGGTCCGCAGGAATCGCCGGGCAACTGGATTCCCTGCTGTTGCGCCCGAGATAGATTCAGCTTGGCGCGATCACGACACCAAGGTTCCAGCTTTGGATTGTCGAGCCATGGGCGATTGGCCAATGACTTCAATTCTGGCGACTTCTGAATCGTTTCCAGGCTGAGCCAGGATTCGATTGGGGTTCCGCCACTGGACACATTGATCAAACCCACGGGACAATTTAACTCAGCCCGCAATCGGGTACCAAAGTAATAGGCGACTGCCGAAAACTCAGCAGCCGATTCGACTGTCGATGAACGCCAGGAACCGCTCGCGAACTGGTCCGGCTGCAGCTGTGCAATCTGGCTGGGGGAAAACGCACCGGTGCCTCCCCGCGCGATACCCTGAAAATCAAATAGTCGGATTGCCGGGTCATTGGCCGCTGCCAGCGCTTCGTTGGCACTTCGCGACGATTTGAGAGGAAACTCCATATTGGATTGTCCTGCACAAAACCAGACTTCACCAACCACCACGTCACGCAAAACGATGTTCTGGTCGAGGCAAGTAAGTTCCATGTTTCGCGGTTGCGAACTGGCCGACTGGGCTGGAAGTTCGACGAACCAGGAACGATCGTTTCCAATGTCAGCTTTCGCCTGATCGTCACCAAATTTGACGGTTACGAAAGCACCGGCTTGACCGGTTCCCCAGATTCGAATCGGCATATCAGCTTGGACAACCATCTGATCGCTAAAGGGCGTGCCTAGCTGAAACGATTTACCTTGGTCGGCTTGTCGGGAGTCTTGTCCAGTCGAAGAATCCTGATCGGAGCCTGAGTCACTCGACAGAATATCTTTCAGCTTGATTCGCTGAAACGTCATGTGGGCTTGCGAGCCTTCATAGAGAATCCCGACGGTTTCTTTATCAACCATTGTCAGGCAGGAATAACCGGCACTGCCTCCTTGATCAAGCAATACCTGGTATTCTTCGGGCCAGCTATTGCCCTGATCCAATGACGCCTTGATAGTAAGATGGTTTCGGCCACTGGTGCTGTTTGGGTTGGAAAACAACAGCAATCCGGCGTCGTTTGCTGCCCCGTTCGAATCGGTTGGTTCAATCTTGATCAGACTGGCCTGACACGATCGCGGTTCGATCAGGGCTCCGATCGAAGTTGGGTGACGCTGCCACGTCTGGCCCATGTCGACGGTTGTCATGACGACGCGGGAATTGGCGCGATTGTAACGACAGTTAAGCATCAGCTTTCCGGGCTCCAGTTCAACCACCTGGGCTTCGGTTGTATCGTCCCAGGCTCCTGTTCCCGCTTGCCAGGTTTTGCCGTGATCGCGACTGTAGATAATCGTTGACCGAGGCAATCGTTTCTGCTCGACCGTGTCCTGGAATTGGGCCGGAAAGACCAGCGTACCATCTTGCATGGTGATCCCTTTACCAGGCCCTTGCAGCAACAGACACCAGTCGCGTTGTTTGACTTGGGAGGTGATGTTGATTGGTTCCGACCAGGTTTGACCATCGTCATCGCTACGGACCAGAACCAACTGACCAGTTTCCTCGGGTGTCATGCCTGGCCCCGAACCATTCCAGGCTCGATTTCCGTGGCTCCACAACGCAGCCACCCAGATGGTCCCGGTCTGTTGATCAACCAGAATCGAGGGATCGCCGACGCCGTCAAATTGCCACTTTGAATCGCGACCCATATCCATGATCGTTTGCATCGGCTGCCAGGTCTGCCCGCCGTCGATGGATCGAGACATGCCGACATCAATATCACCCGGCAAATCACCGCCGTTGCGGTGTCGAATATCGTAAACGGCAATCAAGGAACCTCTGCGAGTCGTCGCTAATCCGGGAATCCGATAAGTGTGCACTTGATCATCGCCGCCTTTGCGAACAGCAACACCCAATCGTTGATCAGGAGTGTTGCCCACGTTTGCCGGTTCGATGGCGTTTCCATCAATCATCAGTTCACTAAAGTCGGCAGCGACGGTATTGTCGATGGTTGCGTCAGCTTCCAATCGGGCAACGACCCAAACGTAGTTACTCCCGTCGGCCAACTGGTGAGACGTCTTGAATTCAAGACTTAGGCTCTGCTCCGTGACATCCACCCAGGACGTTAATAACTGAGGAGGTTCAGAAGCATTGAAATGTGGTTCCGTTCCAGTCGTTGCCAGTGCGACTTGTCGGATAACGTTTTCAGGAGCATCGGAGGATCGGAGTTTAATTATCGCTGAATCAATACTCAGTGGGTTCTTGGTGCCGTCGCATTCGATGTGAAGCTTTCCAATCGCCACCCGATCATTGCGGATCAAGGCGGGCAGGACAAACGGTTGCATGGTGACTGCGACGATATCCTGGTCGACCGAAGGCTTGAGTTCGAGGTCGTCGATCAAGACGCCGGTATCAGCGGGGCTGGTACTGCGGAATCGCAGGCGGGTGGCCGTGGGAGGGACCCAGACGTTGACGTGAGATTTGAAACTTCGTCCAACCACGACCGACTTGTTGCCGTCGTAAATCGATTGCCATTGTTGATTGATCAAGGCTTCGATCTGAAACGAAAAAGGATTCCGTACGGTCCAGCGTTCGGCCCAGAAACTGAGCAACTCTCGCGGAGGATCTGTCGGTGCCAGCTCCAGTTCTACCTGTCGATTTTCTCCCCCCAGCAAATGCAGGCATTGATTACCGGTGCGATGATGAGTTTTACTGATGACTGCATGGCCAGGCTGAGCGTTCCAGGTTCCGACCTCGGTCTCGCAATTGTCTACCGGCCCAGCCGGTGCGGATTCAAAACTGGTCTGAACCGGCTTGCCAAGACCAGGCTCCTGGGCGTTTCCATCATCAGGAACTAAATCGAATCCTACGCCAGGAATCAGCCCCAGACCGCTGGCGATTTTACGACCGACAAAAGCGGCCCCGACTTGATTGGGATGAATCTGGTCCAGGGTCATCTGCTTTGGATCAAAACCCGCATTCGTATTAATCCAGGTGACCAGCGATTTCTGGTTGGTCATTTCCCTGGCCAATGCCGGTATCAGTTGGTTCAGTTGGTCGACTTTGGCATTCCGTTCGCGTGATTGATCGGTAGACAACGTCTGCGCCAGAAACACTCGAACCTTGTCATTGGCCTGTTGCAGAAGTTTGACCATGGTCCGCAGGTCATCACGAATCTGATCAACTGGCACCCCATCCGCGACATCGTTGATCCCGACCATGATGATCGCGGCGTCCGGCTGATAGGTCGCGCCCTCAGAGCCTGTAGCGGAGTTGGAACGATCAGGATACCTGACTCGATTGCCGGCGCGGTCCAGCAGGTAGGTCGATTCCAACCCCAGCCAGTTTTTCAGATTGCCTTCGCCTCGATTTTTGGTGCGACGGTCTGCTGGTAATGGAATTCGGCCGGCAATCCAGCTGGCTCGCCATCCCCAATGGCCATCATGAATGTTATCGAACTTCTGATCGCGATGGTCAGGAGTCAATTTCGATACATCGGCAGACTCCAGCGCTCCCTTTACAGATCCAACGAACTGGAACGTTGCATCGACGTCTACCAGATGTCTGAACACCTGGTACCGATAGCTCGGTTCTCGTTGGCTTCCCTGGGTGATCGAGTCACCGATGAATACCAGTTTGCCAAAGTCCGGCTGGACGACCCCGAGTCGAATAAACTCGCTGGCAAAACGTTGACCGACGGTTAGTTTTGCAGCGCGATCAAAATGCAAGCGATCGTAAAGCTGATTCTGCAGGTCCTGGTTATCGAAATAGCCGATCGAATCCTGTTGTTTGGCCAGTGCCAGTTGCTGGCTCCGAACCAGGTCCCGAGTTTCACCGGCAGCGGCAATGCCGCCAACGACCATTCGCATCTGATCAGCGTTGGGCAGATCCTGGCGCAGGTTTTGCAGCAGTGACAGGAGTCGTTGGCCCGCGGCTTCGGCCTCGACTGGGCGATCGCTTTCGCCTTGCAGATATAGCAGTCCGGCGATTTCAAAGGTGTGGCGTTGTTGTTTTAACCTGCTGGTGGCCTGCGAAACGGTTTCCAGCAACTGCTGATACATGTGGCCGTTTTCGGACTTGCTCCAGTTGGTATTTCCGCCACCACCTCGCGAGACCTTAATGATCCCAAGCGGTCCTGCGCCTGCCCGAACCAGTTGGCGAGCAAACCCAAATTCGGGACCCCAATGATTGGCGTTGTTTGGGTAATGTCCTCCTTGTTGGACCTTGAGAGTGGTCCATTTTCCATCCGAGTCGCCAATTGGTTTATCGGCATCAGCGACATTGCACCAGAAAAACCTGACTCGTTGGTCGGCTGGATCCCAGCCTGGTCCGGTGTCGGCTTCACCACCTGCAGTCGTGCCCAACGAATTGGATTGGCCTGTTAACAAAAACAGCTTGAAGTGATCGGCATTCGCCTGACGGCTGATTAGACAAAGCAGCAGAACGGTAAGTCGAAACAAAATCGCGCGATACAGGTACATGAAGGTGCCCAAAAGCAGAGTAAAAAATGCTCAACTCGTAAATTGATTAATCGAGATTGAAGTTGAGTTCCTGGGGATCATCGTCGCCAGTGATCGTTGCCGTCAGCTGACTGTCGCGATTGTACTTTGCTGGCAGCAGCTGTTCGGCATCGCTGGCGAAATCGTCGGCCACTTCTTCGGGAACAGTCTGGTCTAATCGACCGCTGCCACCAAACGCCTGAATGCGGACCACGTGGCTACCTATCGGCACACCGCCTTTGCTGGTCACTTCGTACTTCCCATTGACGATGGGTCCGCCGGACACCGGGCCCTGAGTTCCAGCGACCGGATAAAACCGGATTTCACCATTGTTGACCGGTTGACCTTGAAAAGATACGGAGCCGGCAACAACAACGGAATCAAAAGGGCGATTCTCCCCGCATCCGGCCATCAACAACAGTCCTGCCGTCAGCGTCCAAGCAAATCGTTGCGACCGAGCATGCCAACGATCATTTGAAATCATGATTTGTTTCCCGACCGGCTCGAGTCGCCAGGTTATCAAATACGACCTGGTCCAGATTCTCGTTGATAAAATGTACGCTTCCATCGGAGAGGGCAAAATTGGCTCCCCCTGGATGCCAACTGGAGAAACCTGCCTCACGATAGAATTCGTTGTGGCGGTTTTCACCGACACCATCAATTGGGTCAATCGTTAGATCGCGCCCTCCAGGCATGGTACCGGGGCCATTGATGCCCTCGATCGTTGTCTGGACGCCCCAATTGTTCCAGAAGTATCCAAACATTGCTTCACCCTGTGTGGGATGTCTGCCCGGAACTTCGGTAACCTCGCCCAGCATTAAGGTATTGCTTTGTCCATCCTGGATGTCGCGTAACTCGGTACTGTGGTAGTTGTACAATACGCCGTTACCTTCCGGGTTGCCACGAATTCCACCACAAAACAAACTGTTGCTGCCGTGCACTCCAGCCATGTTGCTACCAGCTCGATCCTGGGTTGCTGAGCCGCCGTTCGATTTGCCACTGCAGCATTCCATCAATCCGCGGTTGTCCGGATCGGAAGGACAAAGGAACACATCGACCGTTTTGCCGGTCGCGATCCAGTTGTCGTTGTTGAAGTAGTTGTCGCCGTTGAAATCAATGGACGCATCAAGACTACTTTGTTCGATAAACGAGAGGATCTTGGCACCCCAACCCCAGCCGTTATAAAACGGCGCATCGACCGGACCACAGGCACTGGGAAACGCGGTCGTCGTGAAGAACATGCCTGGCGGTAGTTTTCCATTCGACGATTCATAATTATGCAATGCCAGTGCTGCCTGGCGAAACTGATTGACGCATTGAGTGCGCCGAGCGGCCTCACGGACTTGCTGCACGGCGGGCAACAACATGCTGACCAGGATGCCAATGATGGCGATCACGACCAGCAGTTCAACGAGTGTGAACCCTGACCTGCGCAATGTTCTGGAAGCATTCATGTTGACCTCGCTACCGTCGATCGTATCCGCCACATCCAAATCATGAATTTTCATTATGGACCACTGCAACAAATTGGACTTCGAATAACGCGCAAGACAGCATCAAAAATGCGCAAGCCAGATCCCTGGCAACCGATCTCTAATGCGGTTGACGATAATCAGACGGTGAGCAACCGCACGCTTTCTTGAACGCGACACAAAATGACTGACTGCTGCCAAAACCCGATTGCAGGGCGATCGTCGTGATCGATTGATCCGTGTAACGCAACAGTTTTTTGGCATTGTCGATTCGAATCCGATTTAATTCTGCCAAAGGCGTTCGATTGAGGACTTGGCGAAACTTGACCTCCAGGCTTCTCCGGGAAATCCCGACTGCTGCCACAACATCCTCAATACCAATCCCCCGCGCGGCGTGATCGCGCATGAATCGCATCGCCTGCTCCACACTCGGATCATCTACCAACATCACATCGGTCGAACGACGAACAATGACACCCTCCGGTTCCAGAAAAACATGCTCCGGTTGCCGGGTTCCAGAAACAATGTCGTTGAGCAATTCAATCGAGCGAAATCCAATCCGTTGCGATTGCTGAACCACGGTCGAGATGGTCGGATGGATCGATTCGCATTCCAGGGTATCGTTGTTGACCCCGATAATCCCGACCTCGTCAGGAATACGGATGTGTGCCCGGTTATAGGCTTCGACCAGCCCCCGGGCCAGAACTGAGTTGGGGCAAAAAATTCCAAACGGCCGCTCAAAGACAGCCAGATTGTCGTGCAGCTTTTTCACGTTGGTTCGGTAGTGAGCCGAATGATCGCGGACCAGGTACTCGTCCAATTCGACATCGCAATACTGGCAGTCCAGCTTGCATTCTGCCAGCGTCTCCCGAAAGCCCTGATACCGAATTCGTTCGTCATCCCATTTCGTTTGTCCAAAGAACACCAGGTTGCGAAATCCACATTCGACCAGATGTTCGGCGGCCATCTTTCCGATCGCATAATTGTCCGAGGCCACCACCGGGATGTCATCGCCGATGATTCGCGATCCGGCCAGCACAAACGGTACGTCCAACGACTTCAGTGTTGCGACCTGTTCATGCGAGTTGACGATGGCAACCAGACCATCGCCCCGCCAATCGCGAATCGTCGACCAGGCAGTCAAAGGATGAAACCCGTCGCTGGCGATCTGCCACTGAGGATGCAGCTGGGTATAGTTGGCAATTCCCAGAGCGACCTGCCGCATATGCTCCTGGCCCGAATGCATCACGATACCGACCTGAAGTATTTTGTCGCGCGTGGGGTCGATTGCAGATTTCATTGGCGATCAATTCGCAGACAGACTAGCGGATGCTCCAGATGGTCAACAACAGAGTTCAGGATACCAATCGCAACCGGGTAGCGCACCAAAAAAGCCCAACGGTACTCCGTTGGGCTGACTTTTGCGTTCTGCGCGTAATGACCAAAGCTGATGCGTGGACAAAATCCCTACTTTCTTCGTCGTCTCAGAAGTACCAGCGTTGCCAGCGGTAACCCGCCCAGCAGCGTTGGCTCTGGTACGGCAACGGGTGCGGAAGCGATCCCATCCTGGTAGCGAATGTAATCAACCTGCCAGTCACCAGCCAAGCCTCCAGAAAAATCACCGAAAAACCAGGCGCCGCCAGCATTGAAGCTGCCGTTTCCACCAGCGAATCCTGCAGCTGTTGTCAGGTCCGAATTTAGTAGCTGATCATTGACCCAGACAAAGTAACTGTCTCCGCCTTCATAGGCAATTCTCAGCGTATGCAGTCCAGAGGTAAAGTCGGTGCCCACCAGGAAGTCGTTGTTGGCTCCAGAATCCCGATAGCTGATCCGATCGTCTTCAAAATTAACCCGTACGGACTGAGAGGCACCCGGATTCTGCATCGCAGTACCAAACCAGCCATCGGTTCCTTGCGCCCCGCCGGTTTTTCCGACGCGCAATTCAATCGTCCAAGGCGTGTTGTCATTGGCCAGCGTATTTCGAGTCAGACTGTTGGTGTAGTCCGTTCGAAACAGGTTTTCGGGCGTGGCCGCGCCCTGGTTTGAAAAAGCAAACCCACCGGCATAAGTCTGGGGTATGATCTGACCTCCCGCAGCGCCAGCAAAGAAATCAACGGTCAAGTTGCCGTCCAAATCCTGCGTGCCCGGATTGACGTCCATTTCGTAAAGGTACGTAAAGTCAGCTGAATCCTGTTCGACAACGATGTCGGCATCAGCAACATTGCAAGCCAATGCCACCAGGCCAGCGGACAAAATCAATTTCTTTATCATGGAGCAACCTCAGCGAAGCAAACAGAAACACAACCGCTCATCGACCATATTGTGGTTCGCCATTTACTGGCTTGCGTTTGAATTTGCGCATCGCAGTTGTGAAATTGCGCATTAACGACCCTGAGCGGTGGACTGACCACCATTCTGTATCGGCGTTGGGCCCGGCAATCGGAGAATTCCACATAACCGGACCCCGCCTACTCTTCGTCGACGCCCATGCCCAGCTGTTTCATTTTGCGGTACAGGTTGGAGCGGTGCAGGCCCAGTCGCTGGGCAGCGTCGGTCATGTTGCCGCCGGTTCGCGAAATGTTCTTTTCGATATAGTCGACTTGAAATTCGCGAGTCGCATCGGCCAGCGTCTGGTCCAGCGAAATGGAACCGTCTCCACTGCCCGGAGCAATCACAAAAGCGAGGTCCGAGGCATCAATTACATCGCCATCAGACAGGTAGGCTAGCCGTTCCATCATGTTTCGCAATTCGCGAATATTGCCCGGCCAGCTGTGTCCCCGCAACTGTTTTTTGGCAGCCGCGGAAAGCCGTGGTACCGAGCGGCGAGCTTTCGCGCAAAACTGGTTCAGAAAATGGTCGGCCAGCAGCAACACATCGTCTTCCCGTTCCCGCAGCGGAGGAAGTTCAATCATCATCACGTTCAGTCGGAAATACAAATCCTGGCGAAACTTCTTCTGATTGATCAGTTCCGGCAGATTCTGATTGGTGGCCGCGATCACCCGCGCGTCGGTCGGTATCGGCGTCGAACCACCGACGCGAACGACTTTCTTTTCTTCCAGCACGCGCAATAGTTTCGATTGACCATCGATGCTCATGTCGCCAATTTCGTCCAGGAACAGAGTTCCATTGCTGGCCAGTTCGAATTTGCCTTCGCGAGCCTGATGCGCGTCCGTGAAGGCGCCTTTTTCGTGACCAAACAACTCGCTTTCCAACAGCGTCTGGCTGATCGCAGCACAGTTGACGGCCACCATCACCTCGTCACGACGAGGACTGAGGTAGTGGATCATTTGCGCGACCACGTCTTTACCGGTTCCATTTTCGCCAGTGATCAGGACCACGAGGTCGGTGCCGGCCACGCGCTGGATCGTCTTTTTCAAGTCTTCAATTTTTTGACACTGGCCGATCATCTGAACCTGGCCCGCCGCTTCGGCCGCAACGGCCTGCCGGGATGTCACCAGCTGTTCGACGTGCTGGGTGTTGTCGATCGCAACCGTGGCGTGGGCTGCCAATTCAATCAACGCAGCTTCATCTTCATCGGTGAAGTTTCCTTCCAGTCGATTGATCAGTTCAAAGGCACCAATCGTTTTGCCTTCGGCGTTGACCATCGGTACGCAAAGCAGATTGCGGGTTTCAAAATTCAGTCGTTGATCAACATCCCGATGAATCTGTTGCTGTTCGTCGCGTATGTCGTCGTCGACACGAGCCGCCTGGCCAGTCTGAATTACCTGACCCACGACACCGGCCCGGATCGGAATGTCGATCTGGCCGGATTCGACACCGGTTGCTGGTTTACCAATCAATCGGTCGCCGGCCGGGGTGGGGAGAAAAATGGTGGCCCGCTCGGCACCCAGCAAACGGGTCGACGTCTCGGCAATCTGTTGCAACAGTTCGTCTGTTTCGCGCGATTGATTCCAGTGCACCGTCATGTCCAACATCGCTTCCAGACGTTTGGCGCGACTGACATGCCGATAGCGAAGACGGAACGACTGATAAGCCAGTCCCAGCGCCGCTGCCATGGAATCGAATTCGGATTCGGAAATCGAATCTACGTTAGCGGTGACCATCTGGCTGGCCCAAAACGAATCGGTGACTCCGTGGAACAACGGAGCCGCTGTCCAACCGTCAGCCTGGTGGCACCGGCCTGCATCGAGCGTTTCGGATAACAACTCTTCGGGTAATCCATCCCCCGATCCGGCGTGAGCCAACAATCTCCATTGCCCCTTGGTGCCCTGCACCAATGCCGATCCGGTGGCCTTGCTGGACCGATTCAACGCTTGCAGTGCCGCGGCCAGAAATTCGGATTCGGTCTGGCTGCCAATCGAAATTTCGATCAACGCTGCCAACAGGCTCGAACCACTGGCAGTAGCACTTATTCGGAAAGATTGTTCAGGTAGGCTCATGATTTATGGCAGCGACAGCACGTTCGGGGCCGCGTAGCGATTGTCAGATCGTTCAACTGTTGTCAAAATGATTCGCCTAGAGCGTATCCGGTTTGAGGCGCTCCAACAATGATGTTCAACAAGGAATCCGATTGATGGGTTTATTTGAAGGCAAAAAAGGACTGATTCTGGGTGTCGCCAATGATCGTTCGATCGCCTGGGCGGTCGCACAACAGATCATGGCCGGTGGTGGCCAATGTGGTTTTACACATCTTCCGGATCGAGAAGACGACGCCCGCAAAAAGAATCGACTGCGGGTCGAAAAGTGTTTCAAGAAGACCGACTTTGAGCCAGCGTTTCTGGAGCCGTTGGATGTGTGCAACGATGAACAGATCGCAGCGGTCATGGAAACAGCCAAGTCCAAGTTTGGCACGATCGATTTCCTGTTGCACTCAATCGCGTTTGCTGATCGAGCTGACTTGAACGACACCATTGATGTCAGCCGAGAAGGTTTCAAGATGGCGATGGAGATCAGCTGTTACAGTTTGATTGCGGTGGCCAAAGCGGCTCGCCCAATCCTGTCGGAAAACGCATCGATAGTTTGCATGACCTATTTTGGCGGCGAGAAAATCGTTGCCGGATATAACTTGATGGGGATTTGCAAAGCCGCGCTCGAAGCCAGCACTCGGTACCTGGCTTACGACCTCGGACCGTCAGGGACGCGAGTCAATGCGGTATCCGCCGGGCCGCTGAAAACGCTGGCCAGTTCAGCTGTCGGCGCTAACGAGATGCTGAAAATGAATGAGTACGTTTCGCCGTTGGCCCGCAATGTGACCCACGAAGAAGTTGGCAAGACTGGAGCGTTTCTGTTGTCCGACATGAGCAACGGAATTACCGGAGAAGTCTTGCACGTCGATGGTGGCTACAACGCGATGGGCTCACCGGGACGATTGGTGGATCTGATTCCAAAGGATGCGATGAATTAGCGTTCGGGGCTCAGCCGCGTGAGCAATGTAGCATGGCCGATTCGGCCGTGATCGCAATGGAATACTCGAAGCTGGGTGAAATCCTTTCCGACTCGGGCCAATGGCGCCAATGGCCCAAGCTACTTACGCGGCGATCGCCTAAAACATCCGTTGGCCGAAACACCGTCGGCTGGCTGAGCGCATTAAAACAGCCGAGCCAATTACGGGCTCGGCTGTCTGATTTTCACTCAACGATGTTGACGCTAACGGGGGCTAGTTTCCGTCGCCACCGTCACCACCGCCTTGACCACCCCGGCCGCCGCGACCTTGACCACCGCGACCGCCAGGTCCACCCTGGCCACGGCCACGACCGCTGAATCGCTCAGCCATCGCTTCCAATTCGGCTTTGTCGATGAAACCATCTTCGTTGGTATCCATGCGATCGAAACCGCGTTGCATGCGTTCGGGCACTTCGTCTTTGGACAATTTGCCATCATCGTTTTTATCATTTTCCATCAGGCGTTCCATGAATCCGCCACCGCGTGGGGCTTCCGGATTCCCTTGTC
>CAZJEK010000081.1:11535-19495 GCA_964545005.1 uncultured Pirellulaceae bacterium | reverse complement strand
GGCCAATGGCCCGAGTCCGCAGGGTTTCGCTCAACGTTCAGTCATCCGTTTCGACACGGCCGAATCGGCCTTGCTACAGAACCTTCCTCGCGAAGCGAAGGACGGTCATTTTGTCGCAATGGAATCGCGCCATCGATTGCTATCATGGAAGACATGAATGGCTATCAACTACGGGTGATTGTGTTGCTGCTATGGCTCGCGCCAGCGATCGCGACGGCGCAACGAGCTTCCTTTGAGAAAGAGCCGATCAACTATCAGACCGCGCCGGTAAGCGACCCAGTGGCGAAATTGATCGAGCGATTGAAAGCCAATGAATCCAAACTTGAATTTGATCAGCAACACGGCTATCTGAAATCCATTCTGAAAGAGCTGGAAGTTCCAATCAGTTCCCAGGTGTTGGTGTTTTCCAAGACGAGTTTGCAGGTTCACAAGATTACACCCGAGCGGCCACGCGCGATCTATTTCAACGACGATGTCTACGTCGGCTGGTGCCAGGGCGGTGATGTGATCGAATTGGGGTCAACCGATCCGACTCAGGGAGCCATCTTTTATGCGATCAAGCAGGAGCCGCAGTCGCGTCCGGAGATCTTGCGTGATCAGGGTCAGTGCATTGTGTGCCACGCGTCCAGTCGAACGCAGGATGTGCCCGGTTACCTGGTCCGCAGTGTTTATCCCAATCGGGCAGGGCATCCCGAGTTCGCTCGAGGAACTTATTTGACCGATCAAACCAGCCCATTCGAAAAACGTTGGGGCGGCTGGTACGTGACGGGAACCCATGGCGACATGAAACACATGGGCAATACGATTTTTGATGACCCGACCAAGGACACGTTGGAATCGGGAGCCAACCGAAAATCGCTGGCCGGGTTGGTTTCAACCAAGCCGTACCTCAGCGAGCACAGTGACCTGGTCGCACTGATGGTGCTGGAACATCAAACTCAGATGCACAATGCGATCACGTATGCCAATTTTGAGACGCGACGCGCACTGCATCAGTCCGAGACCATGAACGAGATTCTGGATCGTGCCCCGGGGTTTGTCAGTGAGAGTGCCGAGCGGCGGATTGAATCGGCCGCTGAACGTGTCGTTGAGCAGCTGTTGATGTGCGATGAATTTCAGTTGACCTCGGCCGTGCAGGGGACCAGCGGCTACGCTCAACAATTCGAAGCTGCTGGCCGACGCGACGGGCAGGGGCGAAGCCTACGTCAACTGGATCTGCAGACCAGGCTGTTTCGATATCCTTGCAGCTATTTGATTTATTCGGATTCATTTGCCGGCTTGCCCGATGAAGTTCGGACGCGGGTGGTTGCCAAGCTGGTCGAGATCCTCGGTGGCCGGAAATCCTCCGATAAGTATGCTCATTTGGCTGCTGAGGACCGGAAAGCGATTCTGGAAATACTTCGCCAAACACACCCGGACTTTCAATAGTCTTGGCCTCGTGCACGAGGGAAAATTGCGATGGCGGGAAGTAGCTTGGGCCATTGGCCCGAGTCCGCAAGGTTTCGCCCAACGCCAAGTATTCTGTGATCACGGCCGAATCGGCCATGCTACATAACTTTCGCGGGAGCGAAAGGCGACGAAAAAAAGCTCGCCGGGCTGGCGAGCTTTTCCTGGTTTTCAATTCCACTTGATGGAACAGGTTTGGATTAACGGCGTCCGCCGCGTCCTCCTCCGCCGCCGCCACCACGGCGTCCGCGACCTCCACGGTCGCCGCCACCACCGCCACCGCCACCGCGACGACCACGACTGCCGCCGTTGCCGCCGTTGCCGCCACGTCCACCCCGGCCGCGACCTCCTCGATCACCACCACGGTCTCCGCGATCACCACCACGGTCATCATCGCCCTCGAAGTCATCATCGCCGTCGGCACCGACAGCGACTTTTTCAGCGGTGGCAAATTCATCTTCCAAGCCCAGCTCTTCCAACGCCTGGCGTCGGCTGAGTTTGACTCGGTCGGTTCCATCGACATCAATGACGATGACTTTCATTTCGTCACCAACCTGGCAGATGTCTTCCACGTTTTCGATATAACCATCAGACAGCTCGCTGATGTGGCACAGGCCATCGCGACCTGGCAGAATTTCGACAAACGCTCCGAAGTCTTTGACACTGCTGACGGTACCGTCGTAAATCTTTCCAATCTGGACAGTGGCCGTGCAGGCTTCGACTTTCTTCAGAGCCAGGTCCGTCAGGTTACCATCAGTACCGGCAATCGTGACCCGACCGTCTTCCGAGACTTCGATCACGGTGTTGGTTTCTTCCTGGATGGCGCGAATGTTCTTGCCGCCCGGGCCGATCAGCATGCCGATTTTCTCCGGATCGATGCTGGTGGTCAGCAGTCGTGGAGCGTGCTCGGAAAGGTTGTTCTCCGGACGGCGCTGGGTTTCCAGCATCTTCCGCAGGATCTCGATGCGGGCTTTGCGAGATTGGCCCATCGCTTCTTTCAGCAGTTGTGTGCTGATGCCGCGAATCTTCAGGTCCAGTTGAATTCCGGTAATCCCGTTTTGGGTACCGGCGACTTTGAAGTCCATATCGCCAAAGTGATCTTCGCTGCCCAGGATGTCGGTTAACAATGCGTATTGATCGTCTTCCTGGACCAGGCCGATCGAGATCCCGGCAACCGGGTTTTTGATTTTGACACCGGCTGCCATCAACCCCAGGGTGGTGCCGCAAACGGTGGCCATCGAACTGGAACCATTGGATTCGAGGATGTCCGAAACGATACGGATCGTGTATGGAAAATCATCGGCATCGGGCAGGACTGGTTTGATAGACCGTTCAGCCAGTGCACCGTGTCCGATTTCCCGGCGACCGGGGCCTCGAATCGGACGACATTCGCCGACGCTGAAGCTGGGGAAGTTGTAGTCCAGCATGAACTTTTTGGAGTATTCGTCCAGCAGTCCGTCGACACGTTGCTCGTCCCGACCGGTTCCCAGTGTGACCGTGATCAGTGCCTGGGTCTCACCTCGCTGGAACAGAGCCGAACCGTGGACGCGAGGCAACAGGTTGACTTTGCATTCGATCGGACGCAGGGTGGTCGAGTCACGGCCATCGGCACGCGTGCCTTTCAGGATCTGGTCGCGGACAACTTTCTCTTCCAGGTCGTGGATTGCCGTTTTGACATCATCGACGGAAAACGCATTATCAGCGTCGGGGTCGGGAATCATTTCGGAAATGATTCGGTCCTTGAGCTGATTCTTGGCTTCGCCACGTTCATGCTTGCCAGCGATCGAAGTGGCTTCCACAAACGCGTCGTAATACTTGCTGGTGACTTTGGCCAGGATTCCATTGTCTTCGGGCGCGACGAATTCGTCCTTTTGAACATCGGCGGCATCGTACAGCTCACGCATCAATCCGATGATCTGCTTGCAGATGTCGAAACCGAATTCCAGGGCTTCCAGCATTTCCAGTTCAGGAACTTCGCGGGCAAACCCTTCGATCATCGTGATTGCTTTGTCGGTCGATGAGATGATGACGTCCATGTCGGACTCTTCCAACTGATCGTGGGTCGGAAACGCGACCAATTCACCGTCGACTCGTGCGACGCGGCAGGAAGCGACTGGATCCTCGAACGGCAGTGGTGAAATAAAGCACGCGGCAGCAGTTCCGTTCATCGCCAGGACGTCGCCGTCGGTCTGTTTGTCGCTGGAGAGCACAAAGTTCTGGCATTGGACTTCATTTTTGAAGCCTTTGGCGAACATCGGGCGAATGGGGCGGTCAATCAAACGGGCGGTCAAGGTTTCTTTGGTCGTCGGACGGCCTTCACGTTTGATGAATCCGCCAGGAAATTTACCGGCCGCGCAGGTGCGTTCGCGGTAGTCGCACATCAGGGGGAAGAAATCGATACCAGGGCGTGGGGTTCCGGTCGCACAGGTGCTGATGACCACGGTATCGTTGTACTGAACCAGGACTGCAGCAGCCGCTTGTTTGGCCAGTTCACCTGTTTCAAAGGACAGGACGGCATCGCCGATTTTCTTTTCTACTCTTACTTTCACAATTCTTTCCTACGAAAAACTACAACAATCAAAAGGTTGATTTATCCAGTGCAGCAACAGCTGTTTAAGGCAGCGGATAGAGGGGGCACGCTTGGACGGGAAATCCGGCAGTGCGGGGGCAGTTGGCCTGCAACCAACGATCGAAGCTCGGATCGAAGTCCGTGGCGAGGTTTGGAGAAATCCGAGTCCGTTCGCCTGCAGGCGATCAGATCACGAGTAACGCTTTAGCGGCGCGGTGAACTCAGATGTCTGGTTGCGACGGCAACCAATTTCAATACAGAAACAGCAAACAACGTGCGGCAATCGATCTTGAACAGCAGATCGGGCGACAATTCAACTAAGACAAATTAACTACTCAATCCAACAACAATAAAATCAGTCGTTCTGCGATACTGATTTTGGGTAATAACGATTTCAACAACAGAAAGTTACAACAACAAAAAAAGCGTTGCCGAAGCAACGCTGTGACTCTATTTACGGATGTTCAACCGCTCGAGCAAATCGAGGTAGCGGTCGGCATCATTTTTCCGAACGTAATCCAGCAACCGGCGTCGCCGGGACACCATGCCCAACAACCCGCGGCGAGTGGAAAAATCCTTCTTATTCGAACGCATGTGTTCGGTAAGGTGATTGATTCTCTTGGTCAGAATGGCAATCTGAACGTCCGGAGAACCGGAATCGCCTTCCTCACGTTGGAATTCTTTGATCAGTTCGGCTTTTTCTTCTTTGGTAATGGTCATATCAATGGTTTCAAGGAGGGCTGACTGGCTGGTCGGCCTGACGTTTACCCTGCAGATAACTACAACTACGAATCAGCTGACCGGATCTGTCTTTCCGGGGCTCATGCAATAATCCGACAAGTTTACTGGTTGATTGAATTTTTGCAATGACAATTCTGATCGTCAAATCGGTGGTTTTTCCTCGATGTTTTGGGCCAAAACAACGAAAAAAGCTTCCGCAGGCCCAGTCGTTCGGCTTGGAATTGCCCGGCCGGGGATAAATAATGCCATCTCGAAACCCGCAGAAACTTGTCCTTCTGCGATTTATGGACATTTTTTGGGAGAATCCAAAATGAAGACCTGTTTTTTACTGTTGGCCGCATTGATGTTAACCGTTGCCATCGGGTGCAACGAACCCGCCACCGACAGCACCCCGCCCGCGGAGAGCACACCGGCTTCCGAAACTGCGGCCAAGACCGACGGCAACGAATCCGAGTTGGTTGACGTAACCTTGAAACTTCCAGGCGTATCCTGAGGCACGTCCTGTAAAGCTGCCGTGCGCAGCGCTCTGGAGCCCAAAGGAATCAAGGACATCGAGCTGGATTGCTCCAGCAAGATTTGCACTTTCAAGGCTCCAGCTGATCTGGATCTGGCCGACACGCTGAACGAGCTGTCGGACATGAAACAGTTCAAAGGGTGGACAAGAAAGTAGTTTTCGACTACTCGTGAATCACACGGACCCTGACATTCAGACCACGGCTCGAGTCTTTCGAGTGGTGGTCTGTTTTTTTTCGCGTGCGTGCTCGGCGATCAATAATCCGACCAGGATCGCCGCGGCCCCCAGTTGCACCCAGAACTGAAGGTCGTGCCCACGGGTGAAAAAAATAACCATGCTGAGTGCGAACAGGGGGACCCGCCAGCCCCATTTCAATCTCCCGGTCGCCTGGCCGGCCAGCGCCGCTGCCAGCCCGTAAATGGCCACGCTGGCGACGATCACAGCCAAGGTGATTGACAGAATTCCCGCAGGCTCATTGTCAGGCGTCAGTAATAACAGTTCGGGGTTGAGTACGAATGAAAACGGCAATGCAAACCCGACCAGTGAAAACCGGAAGGCTTGAAAGGCCGTCTTGATGACATCTCCTTTGGCAATCGCCGCCGCCGCATACGCAGCCAATGCCACCGGGGGTGTCACCATCGACATCATGCCGAAGTAGAACACGAACAGGTGTGCCGCCAACGGTGGCGTGCCCAGTTTGCCCAGCATGGGCCCTAACAAATAAGCCATCAGCAAATAACAAACGGCCGAGGGCAAGCCCATCCCCAACACGATCGTTGAGACCATCAACAGCAACAACGCGGCAATCACACTCTCGCCCGACAGTGCCAAAATCTGGGGAGGAAGCTTGGCTCCGATTCCCGTCAAGGAAACGACCCCCAGGATAATGCCAACGCAGGAGGCGGCGACAATCAAGGCGACGCCGCTGCGGGAAGCCTGGACCAGCGCCTCATAAGTCTTGGGAATCGTCAATCGAGTGTCTCGGCTGAACATGCTCAGGACGACGATACCGACCATGCCTATGCTGACCGCCAGGCTGACCGTGAGATCGGTAAACAGGCAGATAATCAGGATGGCAAACGCTCCGACAAATACCATGCCCTGGGCGAAAGACGAGCCAGAATCGGATGCCAGTTTTCCGGCTTCTGCTGTTGTCGGTGCCTTGTCTTTGCCGTCGGAACTTTGATCGACTTCCGCAGTCGCACCGATACGCCGCGAGTGAAAATGTACCGTCAGCAGCAGCGCTCCGTAGTACATCAACGCGGGTATCAACGCGGCGCTCAGCACCTGGGGCAGGGTAAAATTACCGACATCCAGCATCATGTACGCCCCGGCGCCCATGATCGGCGGCATCAATGCGCCCCCAGCGCTGGCCGCGGCTTCGATGCCTCCCGCTGTTTCCGGTTTAAATCCCGCCGATCGCATCAAGGGAATGGTGAACGTGCCCGTGGTTGCCGTATTGGCAACTGCACTTCCGGACAACGAACCCATCAAGCCGCTACTTACCACGGCGACTTTGGCTGGGCCACCCGTGCTGGAACGAAACATGTTGCGAGCCACGCGAATGATGTACTCAGTCGCCCCGGTCTGCTCCAGCAACGTTCCAAACAGTACGAACAGGAACACGTACTTGAACATCACGTCCAAGGCGATCCCGAATACACCGCCGTATTGCAAAAACGTTTTCTGTGAGATCTGTGCCAAACTGAACCCTCGATGCGGAAACAGCCAGCCTGGAACACTCTGACCGAAATAGGCATAGGCGATGAACACCAGGCACAGGATCGGCAAGGTCCAGCCGATCACTCGCCGGGTCCCTTCCAGAACCAATATCGCACCAATGCCGGCCACGATGTAGTCAATCGTTCTCTCGTTGCCAGCTCGATTACCCAGCATCGTGTCGTTGATCCAGAACTGGCTGAGCATCGGCTCGGATTGAACGAAGACATAACCGAACGAAAACACGGTTAACGCGACCAACAACCAGTCGAAAATCTGAACGGCTGGCTGGTGTTCCCAGCGCAGGATCAGCGGATGCTGCAGAAACACAAACACCAACCCCAGCATTCCAAACAGAGCCAGGTAAGACTGTTGCTGTAGCAGCGTGGTGTTGCTGATGATCAACACAAACAGCGCCAGCACGACAGCGAGGATATTTTTGGTCAGCGTCATTCGGGTTTCAGGATAGATCCAGGGCTTTCTAAAAAAACATTGCCACTGTGATCTCTATCCTAATTGAATTCTAGCTGCTTCGAAATCGGACATCTGTTTCGGTGTTCGCGTTCACATTGTGTTGAAGAATCAAGTGCTGGCCCAGCAGTCGCTCCAACCAGCCTCGAGTGTCTGATCTGGCATGCGTTTTTCTGCCGAGCAAGATCCCGTTGATCCTGATCATCATGATCATCCTGTTCGCTACACAGGTGACCCTGGTCTGTCGCGGATTTAGGGACAACCGGAAACTGTCCATTGCCCATGGTGAGGGAATCGGTTGGTGTCAAAAGAGGACAGGATGGACAGGATCAATAAGATGAACCAGATGCGGTTGAGCCGGTCACCATGAAAGTGCTGGCCCGCCAGCGCTCCAACCAGACTCAAGTTTCTGATCTGGCAAACGTTTTTCTGCCGAGCAAGATCTCGTTGATCCTGATCATCATGATCATCCTGTTCGCTACACAGGTGACCCTGGTCTG
>CAZJEK010000081.1:0-11435 GCA_964545005.1 uncultured Pirellulaceae bacterium | reverse complement strand
ACAACCGGAAACTGTCCATTGCCCATGGTGAGGGAATCGGTTGGTGTCAAAAGAGTACAGGATGGACAGGATCAACAGGATGAACCAGATGCTGATCGAGTTTCGATGCAGTTCGCGAAGTGAGTCATTCAATTGATTGCTAGCGTGTGCTTGAACACTCTCGAATGCTCGTCTACCCTTGCCGTTAGCTAGTGTTTCTTTGTCTACTTGAGGGGTTTGATGTGGCTAATCTTAACGACATCACAGGCACTGTTATCGGCTTGGCATTTCGCGTTTACAACGAGTTGGGCTCTGGGTTTCTGGAATCCGTCTACCACAAAGCGTTGTCATTTGAACTGGGTGAATCAGAGGTCCTGCACTGTAACTCGAAAGCAGTGAAAGTGTTCTACAGGGGAATCGAAGTTGGGAAATTCTTCCCGGATATTCGTATCGGCGAAGACTTGATCATCGAATTGAAGGCCATTGAGCAATTGAACGTGATCCACGAAGTGCAGTTGGTCAACTATTTGCAAGCCACAGGAATCGCCAACGGGTTGTTGATCAATTTTGGCCCAAAGCGCGTTCAAGTGAAACGAAAGTATCACGACCGGTCGCGTCCGGGCAACATGCAATTGCGGGACGCAACCGCGACCTATACTGTGAGTCCGTTGCTTTGATGGAATCAGTCGCGATCTTATTCAGCGATTGTATCAAGCGCGCTTTCGCATGCAGCACTGTTTGAATTTCTTGCCACTGCCGCAGGGACAAGGTTCGTTGCGACCGATCTTGGCTTCGCGGTTGCGGATTGTTTCAACTTTCCGCTGTTCCTGACCCGCGTTTTCGATCGCGTCCAGCTGTTCCTGGGATGCGTTCGCCGGTGGCGCCGAAGTTGGTTCTTCGTGAATCGCCGTCGTTTCGGTCAGTGTGTTGCTGACAAAGCTCTCGTTCAACTGTTCCATGCGGTAGATCAAATCGGTGACTCGTTCGCCGATCGAATCCCACAGGCCATCAAACATCCGCATGCCTTCGCGCTTGTATTCGACCTTCGGATCGAGTTGAGCCATCCCGCGTTGGCTGACCGCGGAGCGGAGATAGTCCATCGCCAGCAAATGGTCTTTCCAGGCCGAGTCGACGATTTCCAGCAACACGATCCGTTCCATCCGGCGGAACTCTGGGTGGAAATGATCTTCCACGATCGCTTCCAGTTGATCCTCCAGCTCTTCCTGATTGAGTTGATCGACTTTGCTTAGCTGCAAATCAATGTTCAGGGTATCGCGGAACCATTCGGACAGACCCTTGGCCTGACCGTTGGCACTGGCCAGCGGAATGGCACCCTGTTGAACAATGCTGTCCAGTTTTCCGCGTAGTTCGCTTAAGGCCGCTTCCGCGTGTTCCTGGTTCTCCTTGCTTTTAGCGACCAGCAGGTCACGGATTTCTTCCCGTTGTTTGTTGCGGAAGTCATCCACCGAGAGTTCCGTTTTGAAGCGACGGGCGGCCCAGTGAGCCAGACCATCGCGGTCCATGCGACCCTGGGCACCGCCGCTGGCCGATTCGCTGAATTGGTAGAAGCCGGCCATCACGGGGTAGATGGCTTCCCGTTCGTCGTAGGCGTCGAGCGCTGCTTTTTCGACCAGGTTGACCGCTTCTTCCAGCGGCTTGTCTTTCAGCTGTTCGGGCGGCACGACAGCGCCAAACTTGGCGTGGATCCAGCCGCTGGCGGTTTTCAGACCGTATTCGGGGTCCAACATGATGTCGGCACCCTCGATTTTTTGCTTGCGGATTGCCTGCCGTGCTTTATTGACCAGCAGTTCATCGACCCGGCCTCGACCGGTTGATTTCAGGTCCTTTTCGCGAATACCAATGTTGTAGCGCGAGTTGGCGAAATGCGCCAAAGCGCTCCAGCTCCATTCTGATTCATCTTCGGACTCGGGGAGGTTTTCCTCGATGCTTTGAAGGATGTCGAATTCCGCTTGGCGTTCGGCTTCGTCGATACTGATGTCGACGGCCTCTTCGGGAGTCAGCTTCCGGAACAGTTTGGGTTCCAGGTTGATCTTCAGCTGGTTGCCCGCGAATGAAGCAAACGATTCGGGGCCATAGTTGGGATTCAAAAACGTCGACAGATTGGACTCAACCTGATCTCGAACCATGTCCTGGACGATATCCCGGCAGCTGGCTCCATCGAGGATGCGTTGGCGGAAGCGGTAAACACGTTTCCGCTGTTCGTCCATTACTTCGTCGTATTCGAGCAGTGATTTACGAATTTCGAAGTTCGCTTCTTCGCGTTTTTTCTGAGCCGCATTGATACGGCGAGACACCATCTTGCTCTCGATCGGAACGTCGTCCTTGAATCCACCGGCTTCGAGCATTCGTTTGACAAACGGACCGGCGAAGATTCGCATCAGGTCGTCGTCGAGTGACAGGAAGAAACGACTGCTACCGGGGTCACCTTGACGACCACAGCGACCGCGCAACTGCAGGTCGATGCGACGCGCGTCGTGGCGTTCGGTACCGATCACGTGCAGTCCGCCCAGCTGTTTGACTTCTTCGCCCATTTCGGACATGCCATGTTCCCGGTCAATATCCTTGACCAGCGCCTCCCATTCGTCCTGGGGCACATCCAGACGAGTTGGGTATTTGTCCTGCAGCCGAGCCCAGGCCATGGTTTCGGGGTTACCACCGAGCACGATATCGGTACCACGACCGGCCATGTTGGTGGCGATTGTGACAGCTCCCAATCGGCCTGCCTGGGCGACGATTTCGGCTTCCCGTTTATGGTTTTTGGCGTTGAGAACTTCGTGCTTGATGCCGCGTTTGGTCAACAGTCGTGACAGGCGTTCGCTTTTCTCAATCGAGACCGTTCCGACCAGGATCGGACGCCCGCGATACTGTACGGTATCGATCTTGGAACGGGATAGCGTGTGTTTCTGACCATCATCCTTGTCAGCGATTACGACTTCGGAATCATTTTCTTCCTTGATTCGACCAACGCAGTAGTCGCCATTTTTCAGCATCACCATGTCCCATTGGTGATAGTTTTCAACTTCGTCGGCGATTGCATCCCATTTGAATTTGTCGCTGCTGTAGATCACGTCGGAGTAGGGAATCCGTTGCAGGACGCGGTTGGTCGGGATCGCGACCACATCCAATTCGTAGATCTTGTAGAACTCTTCCGCTTCGGTCATCGCGGTTCCAGTCATCCCGCAAATCTTGTCGTACAGCTTGAAATAGTTCTGCAGGGTGATCGTGGCCAGCGTTTGAGTTTCTTCTTTGATCTTGACGCCTTCTTTGGCTTCCACTGCCTGGTGCAAACCATCGCTCCATTGGCGGCCTTCCATCAGGCGACCGGTGAATTCATCAACGATCACGATGGTGCCGTCTTTGACGACATAGTTCACGTCCAGTTGATACAACGCGTGGGCTTTGAGTGCGTTGTCGATCAGGTGAGGCCAGTCCATGTTGCCCGCGGTGTAGAAGCTTTCCACGCCGGCCAGTTTCTCGGCGTAGCGGACCCCTTCATCTGTCAACGTGGCAGTATGGTCTTTTTCGTTAACCTTATAGTGCACCTCTTTGGTCAACTGCGTCGCAATTCGATTGGCTTCGACGTATCGTCCTGGATCTTTGTGGGCCGGTCCCGAAATGATCAACGGCGTCCGGGCTTCGTCGATCAGAATATTGTCAACTTCGTCGATGATGGCGAATGCCAGGGGGCCCTGGGATTGTTGCATCCGTTTCTGGAACCGGTCGTCACCCCGCGCGGCGGGACGCATGTTGTCACGTAGGTAATCAAAACCAAATTCGTTGTTGGTTCCGTAGGTGATGTCTTTGTCGTAAGCAGCCTGTCGTTCGGCGACGGGCATGTTGCTTTGGATCGCCCCGACGGACAAACCCAGCCCCATGTACAACGGAGCCATCCATTCCATGTCGCGACGAGCCAGATAGTCGTTGACCGTGACGACGTGAACGCCGCGACCTTCCAGTGCGTTCAGGTAAGTCGGCAGCGTCGCAACCAGGGTTTTACCTTCCCCGGTGACCATTTCAGCGACGGCTCCACTGTGCAAAACCATGCCGCCGAGCAATTGCACATCGTAGTGACGCATGTTGAGAAATCGTTTACCGCCTTCGCGACAAACGGCGAATGCCTCAATCATGATGTCGTCGGTCGTTTCGCCGTTTTTCAGCCGCTGCTTGAATTCTTCGGTCTGCTGGCGGAGTTCTTCATCGGTAAGCCGTTCGTAGGTTGCTTCGAGCGCATTGATCGCGTCGACCTTCGATTGCAGTCGTTTGACCTGCCGGGCGTTGGACGATCCAAACAGTCCGGTCACCAGCTTGTCAAAGCCGCCAGCGAGTCCGCTGAAAAAGTCCGTCGTGGTGTCCCAGAGTCGTTCCAGTGTGTCGGTTGCCATAGTCGGTACCCAAGTCGGAATCGGCCGATTCCCGCGTATTTTATGTCACCTGCCGTGGTTAGTGAGCCACCGGTCCCGGGACCGGCGATGCTGGCAGATTACGTATCTGATGTTTGAAAGGTGAAATTTTGTCAGGTTCACCGGTTTTGTCAGGTCCAGTCGCCCCCAGCCTGACTGGATTTGACCCGCAGGAAACGCTGGTTTTACCCGATCGCACCCCCAACCCTGGCAAAAGCGCAGTGATCCAGCGGGACGATAGCCCAAAGGCAAAAAAACCCCAAGTGCAAAATGGATACCAACCCTGGAAATCTACGGTCAAATCGCTTGTTCTCAGTCCCCTTAAGCGTACCCGCCAGACGAATTTTCCGAGCCGAACCTTGATTTAACAAGGTATCGAGGGTGACATGGTTGGTCAACTTTCGGTCGCCAAGTCGGTTTTCGGGCGCTGCCAAGTCTGACCAAACTGATTTAGAATGCCAGTCAGGGAACCGCGCAGACCCCAGCGAGCCAGTTGACATTGAAAAAGCAGCCAAAAACGATTGATTTTACCGGCCAAATGATCCTGCTGGGCACCGGAACCTCAGTCGGGGTTCCGGCGCTGGGCTGCCATTGCCCAGTTTGCGTGGGAGGAAAACCTCGCAATCAAAGGTCTCGCGCCAGCGCCATTCTGGGGCTGCCAGGCGGGAATTTGTTAATCGATACCTCGCCGGACCTTCGGTTTCAGCTGCTGCGGGAGGGGATCGGGATTGTGCATGCGGTGATGTATACCCACGAACACACCGACCATTTGATGGGATTTGATGACCTGCGATTGTTCCAGTTTTATCTCGGGCACCCAGTTCCAGTCTACTGCAACGATTTTGTCAAGCGACGCCTGCAGTCAGCGTTTGCCTACGCATTCAGCGACCAGCCTGAGACTCACGTGGGCGCCTCACCATCGGTCGACTTGCGGGCGATCGGTACCACGCCTTTTGAAGCCCTGGGACAAACGGTGATCCCGATTCCACTTAAACACGGTCCCCGTTTTGATGTATTGGGCTTCCGCGTTGGTAATGTCGCGTACTGCACCGACGTCAGCGACATTCCCGCCACCAGTTGGCCGTTGTTGGAAGGGTTGGATACGCTGGTGCTGGACGCCTTGCGACACGAACCGCACGTGACTCACTTTACCGTCGAACAAGCTGTCGAAGTGGCCCAGCAGTTGGGTGCCAAGCAAACCTACTTTACCCACTGCGCTTGCCGGTTGGACTATGACGAAACAAACCGTTTGCTACCCGATGGGATTGAGATGGGATATGACGGCCTGAGGATTCCGTTGACGTGATTTCAATTTTTCTTGTTTCAGATTTCACATCCCGATTTCAGAATTCCCGGATGACTAGTGCAGCGTCTAACTTAAAAATTGGGGTTGGCGAGTCAATCTTGCTCGAAAAACCAATCGCTTAATTGAATTGCCAACCCCAAAATCAATACTTGACGCGGCACTAGCGTATCGTCCCCTCTGGTGCGTCGAGAATCTGGGAATTGGAAACGGAGTTCCCGAGATGCTCAAAATCTTTAAACGTCCATAACACTTGCTTGTTACGATTGATCTTGATCAGTTGGGGATTGTCCTGGCCGGCGTGGCAGTTGCCGATCATCAGGGTGCCGTCGGGGAAAACTTCCAGCGTTGTCACCCAGGCTAACGTGATGTCCTGCAAGTCATCCTGATCGACTTTCCAGACGATTTCTTTTTGGTGATTCACTTCCAGGATGCTGTGGCCATTGCCGGTACCGATTAATGTATTGCCGTTGGCCAACCGCAGGGCACTGAAGACAGAATTGCCGAACGCTTCGGGGCCGTGTCCTCCTCGAGCCTGCTTGCCGAACATCGGAACGTTGAACTCCCAGACAACCTGGCCGTCGCGATCATATTCGCGAACCGCGCCATCGCCTTCGTGGGCCACCAGGTAGTTTCCGTTTCCCAGGGGGCGGACCAATCGTGTATCGCGATGCGGGTCTGGCTTGTCGCGTTGCATTGCGATGCTGTGTTGGACCTCGCCACGACGATCAATTTCCAGGATTTTACCTTCCCCGGAAATGGCCACCATGATCAAGTTTTCCGGTAGCGGTGCGACGCTGTGGACTTCGATCCGCTTGGCTTCCGCAAGTTTGGCGACGTCGAATTTCCAGACAATTTTGCTGCGGCGAGGATCCACTTCAACGATTTCAGTTCCCTGGTGAGTCAAAATGTTGCCGTTGGGAAGCCAATGCAGATCATGCGGGGAACGGGATAATTTCATTTGCCATTCCAGTTCGCCTTGCGCGTCAAAGATGAACAAGGTTTCGTTTTGATTGGCCAGGAATCGGTGGCCTGTCTGGTTTTCTTGTTGACCGAGGCAAGCGTCGGCAGCAAACAGTTTCAGTCCAACGATAACAAGCAACGTGTACAGCAAACCGGACGACGTTGTTGTAATGAACGGGCGAATCATGGGGCCAAACCTGGTATTGAATGATGGAGCGATTAATGGACGACTTACTAATATAAGTCATGTCCATAAAAAAAAGCCCGGCAACCTGTCGTCAGGCAGCCGGGCTGGGGAGCGTCTCGGGCTGATCAGCCCTGTTTGTTAAGCAGGTCCATGTAGTCTGACGTAATCTGCAGCACTTCCTTGAGGTAGAAGTTCA
The DNA here is from genome assembly GCA_964545005.1 of uncultured Pirellulaceae bacterium. Classification (GTDB taxonomy): domain Bacteria; phylum Planctomycetota; class Planctomycetia; order Pirellulales; family Pirellulaceae; genus Mariniblastus. The sequence goes on along the minus strand of CAZJEK010000081.1, from coordinate 4,386 downwards.
TTTCGATTTTGGCGTCAGGCGTGATCTGATCCTGGAGCGTATCTTCATCTTCCTTGTCGGCGTTCAGCTCGCGACGTCGGGCCATGAATTTCTCTTTGTTCAGCGAGACCGAGTTTTGGGCCTTCTGGTCGACATACTTTTGAATCTTCCCAATCTCTTCCTGGAATTCTTCCGATTGTTCGACCCGAGTTTCTGATTCGGACCGAAGTTTGGAGATCATCGGGGGTGAAACCAGGTCCAGTGAATCAAATCCGGCACTGGGGACGCGATCGAATTCGACTGGGTAGTCGAGGTCTGATTCGGTGATGTCATCCATGTTGTCGGTGATCGACGGCAATACGATATCGGACAAGACACCACGTTTCTGGGTACTGTCACCGTTGGGACGATAGAATTGTTGGGTCGTGATTTTCAACGCCCCCAATTCGCTGCCTGCTCGGGTGCGATAAATCAATTCGCCAAGGTTTCTCAGGCTTTGGACGGTTCCTTTACCATGGGTCGTGGTATCACCGACGATCAGGCCACGTTTGTAATCCTGAACCGCTCCAGCCAGGATTTCGCTGGCACTGGCACTGAATTTACTGGTCAAAACAACCAATGGTTTCTTCCAGGCCGAGCCGCGATTTTCGTCATTCAATTCAGTCACGTCACCATAAGGATCTTTGACTTGAACCACTGGACCGGAATCGATGAACAACCCGGTGCAGTCAATCGCTTCCTGTAGGCTACCGCCACCGTTTTTTCGCAAGTCCAAAACCAACGCATCGACGTTTTGGCTGTTGAAGTCGTCAATGATCCGTTTGACGTCGGCAGTCGTACTGCGGCCATCGGGAGCACGTTCCATGTTGGCGTAAAAGCTGGGAAGTTCGATGACGCCAATTTTCTGAGGCTTGCCATTTTCACTGTCTTCGACTTCAAACACTTCGCCGCGAGCGGCACTATCTTCGAGTTTGATTTTTTCTCGAACAATCATCACAGTGTGTAATTCGGCATCGTTCTCGGACATGACTGACAGTCGAACCGTCGTTCCGGCTTTACCACGAATCATGCCCACGACATCGTCCAGCCGCATTCCGGTGACGTCAACAAAATCCGCTCCGTTTTCAGCCAGCAAATCGGCATCGGCATTGGTGCCGTCTTCTTTGCCTTGGCCGACGGCGACGATTTTGTCTTCAACTTTCAATCCACCCTGGGTAGCGGCTGCGCCACCGGGAACAATATTCTTGATGACGGTATACCCGTCATCAGTGGCTTGCAAAGTGGCACCAATTCCTTCCAGCTCCAGCCCCATGACGATCATGAAGTTTTCAAACGTTTTGCTGGACATGTACGAGGTATGCGGATCGAAGCTGCTGGTGATAGCGGTGACGTACCGCTCAACCACATCTTCGGTATCCATCTGGTGCATTCGGCGAGCAAACGATTGGTAGCGTTTGCGAAGCCGTTCTTCGGGGGGATCTGGTTTGAAGGCAGGAGTTGAATCTGGTTCGGCTTCCGATTCGTCGCCGGAATCTGATTCGCTTTCTGATTCCGTCCCTTCCTGTTTCTTGTCGTCGTCGCTTTGCATGACCAGCAAGCTGTACTTGATCCGTTTTCGCCAGATCTCGCGAGCCTCTTCCTCGTTGTTAGCGTAGCTCAGCAAGTCGGGATCGGTGACCATGGTTTCATCGATCGTAAAGTCGTGCTTGGTATCAATCAATTCAATGGCCAGGTCGGTTCGCTGATCGACGCGTTCCAGGAATCTGCGGAAGACTTTGAGGGCAAACGAAAACTCACCGCGTTTCATCTGGTCGTCGATTTCATCCTGAGCTTGCTCAAACTCGTCGATATCCGATTGCATGAAATAGGACTTGGTCGGATCCAGCCCTTTAACATACAACCCAAAGGCTCGCTTGGAGATCGTGTCATCCAGCGGCAACTTGGATAAATGGTGTTGCTCCATGATTTGGGCAACGACTCGGGATACCAGGGTCTGGTATCGGTTTGGCGGAGTGAGTTGGTCGGTATCGGATTGAGCCGAGACTGGAGAAGGCGACACAACCGCCAGCAGCAGCAAGGCTGCCCAAATGAAAAAAGTCTTTTTGCGATAGTCTGCAAGCATTGTGACTCCCGTTGTATGGTTGGCTGTCAGATTACCCGTGCACCTTGAAAATCCTTCACGGAATCAAGTTCGGGTAAGCAGGCAGTTTGAATCAGTCGAATCGTAGACCGAGGATAAAACCTAGGCAATAGCGATCCAATTGTAGCTGTGGCGGTGCCAGGATCCAAAATAATTGTTGCTCAGGCCGGTGATTCGCGTCGTTCGCGTGTGCTTCCAGCCAGCGATCGTTTATAATTTTGGACCTGTTTTCCCACGATGTACCGGCCGGCAAAATTGCCGAGCAGATATGCCCACCAAATCCGTTCCCGCTTTTCTGGTTATGAATACCGGCGCAAGTGCCGGTGCCCGTTTCGAATTATTGCCTGATCAATCCAATCCAATGGGGCGAGACTGGGAATGCCGAATCGTCTTGAATGATCCCCAGTGTTCGAGAATCCACGCCGTTCTGTACCGCGACGAGGACGGTTGGTGGATTCGCGATAATAACAGCAGCAACGGTACCTTTGTGAACGGTCAAACCGTTGACCAGGCCAGGCTGGTAGACGGAACGCAAGTACGGGTTGGCAACAGCGTATTTTCTTTCACCGAAAAAGTTCCCGGGGCGGCCGGGGATTCACCCGAATCGGCGGACACTTCAGCGTCGTTGGATCGGCAAAAAACGGGTGGCTTGACCGTGGTAGCGGACAAGTCGCAGGACCCTTTGGACACCGGCCAATACACCCTTGATTTTCTCAAAGGGCATAACTGGGGTAAGGACTTTTTCTTCCTGTTCCAGTTAAGCGTCAAGTTGTTGTCGGTCAGCGATCCCGAGACCGTGGTTGAAACCAGCATGCAACGGTTGTTCGAACGAACCGAAGCGACGGTGGCTGGGTTCATGTGGTTGTCCGACGCTGGCGATTTAACTCCCAAGCAGGTGTTCCCGGCCGATCAACGCGATAAGCTTCAGCTTAGTGCAGAATTGACACGCCGCGTGGTCAAGCAGAAAAACGCGATTCGCGTTGAACACGAAACCAATGAAGAATGGGCCGATTCGATTTGCGTGCCGCTGATTCAGGACAACGAAGTTTCCGGTGCGATTCATTTATATCGCGACAGTCAAGCATTTCATGGTTCCCACTTTCAGCTTGCCTGCGCGACGGCCAACATTATCCAACGAGCCTTGGCCAACGCCAATCGGCTGGCTTCGCTGACAGTTCAGCATTCTCGCTTAATGCAAAAGTCGGCGGCCTTCGACGAGTTGCAGGGGGAAAGCGATGCGATGCTGGAATTGAAATCCAGGATTTCCCGGGTTGCCAAAGCCAGCGGTTGTGTGCTGGTCCGCGGGGAAAGCGGGTCGGGCAAGGAATTGGTGGCTCGCGCGATTCACCGAGCCAGTCCTCGAGCTGATCGGCCAATGTTAAGCGTCAACTGTGCCGCGATTCCCCGCGAGCTGATGGAAAGCCAGTTGTTCGGTCACAAGAAAGGTTCTTTCACCAGTGCTGATCGAGACCATATTGGCTGGTTTCAGCAAGCCGACCTGGGCACTCTGTTCCTGGATGAGATTGGCGAGTTGACGCTCGAAGGTCAAGCCAAGTTGTTACGGACGCTGGAAGGACATCCGTTCCTGCCTGTTGGCGGCACCGAAGAAGTCAATGTCGATGTGCGGGTGATCTGTGCGACCAATCGCGACCTGAAGGAATTTGTCCAGGCGAAACAATTCCGCGAAGATCTCTATTATCGACTGAGCGTTTACGAACTGTTCATACCGCCGCTGCGAGAGCGAGAGGGCGATCTGCAATTGTTGATCGACTTTTTCCTCGATCATTTTCGCAACCAGCACGGTAAGCCCGCGATCAGTCTGTCACGTCAGGCCAACAATCGATTGTTGTCCTACCAATGGCCGGGCAATGTTCGGCAACTGCGGAATGTGATCGACAGCGCAATTGTGATGGCCGAAGGCGATGAGATCCAGCTGGACGACCTTGGAATCCGAGATCCAGGTACCGGCGAACTGGAAACGTTGCGGATTGATCACTGGGAACAGAAGCTGATTCGCGATGCTCTTAAACGGACTCGCAACAGTGTACCCAAAGCGGCGGAGTTACTCGGGATCAGCCGCGCAACACTGTATCGCAAAATCGAAGAATACGGCATTGAACGATAGGGACTGGGGGAGCCTTTGCTTGCGTCGCTTGGCAACTTTGGCGGAGAGGTAGACACTTTTCATAAACGGTCGGCTGGAGGTAGCTTGGGCCATTGGCCCGAGTCCGCGAGGTGTTTGGGCCAATGCAATCACGGCCGAATCG
>CAZJEK010000080.1:0-19665 GCA_964545005.1 uncultured Pirellulaceae bacterium | reverse complement strand
TGCGTGTTTTTCCCTCGCTTACGCGTCGGGTTTCCAAAAAAGTGCAACTTCTAAAGTCAAAAGCTGTGACGTACGAGCTAGTGCTAGTAGATGCTTCGAAGCCAAGGCATCTTGAACGTCACTCTTCCCAGGCTTCCTGTGCCGATGCGTAGGGCGCGTAGGCCTCGGGCGGATTGAGTCGCTTAATGATTCTATCAAGCTCTCGCTCTTCGGCGTCATCAAAATCCATTTTCGAAATCACCAAGAGGATCTGATTTCGTTTTTTGCCAGTTCCAAAGAACCCCCTGCGGCTCTGCGTGAGACTTTCTACTACCTGGCCAACCGCAGACTATTTCTTACCTCCAACGGGTGCCATGTGCTCGGACTCCAGTTTCGTTCCTGCTTTGTCAGCGGCACCAGAACCGTAAGGGACTTCCAGCACGGTAGGATTCTGGCCGCCAGTTCGAACAATAAACATTCGATCGTAGTCGTCGTGTTCGATCGGTTTTGGTTTGACACCGGACAGCGCCGCTACCATTTCGCCCGTGGTGTTGGAGTGGCCCACAATTGCGATCACTTTTCCCTGGTGTTTCTGTTCGACTTGCTTTAGCCAATCAAATCCCTGTACTGGATAGGTTTCGACTTGCAGATCCAACGCTTCGGCCATCGGAGCAACGGTGCCTTTAGTTCGATTGAAATCGGTCGAATAGATGGCGGCGACGCGAAACGATTTTCCCAGCTGTTTCAAAACTTCGGCTCGTTGTTGTCCGGCAGCACTCAGTTGATCCGCCCGGCCTTCGCGTTCGGCGTGACGGAAAATGAGCCAGGTGGTTCCGAGGGCAGGATCAGAATCTTGTTGAGCTGATGCCGGGTGTGCCGGAATAAACAGGGTCGACACCAAGCAGGTGAATACGGCTGGCAATAATTTAAATTGAGATCGGTTGCGGTTCATGATAGTTTGCAAATGGATTGGATTTAAAACTAGTTGCAGGCAATATGGATTGTCGTCTTTCGCTCCGCGAAAGTTTGGTCATTCGCCCGATTCGTAGTCTTAGGGATCCAGCACCAGGAAGCATCTCGTCAATCCTGTTGATCCTGAACATCCTGTCAAACTTGTTGGTGAATCTTGCCAACGCTGTCCATTGTGAGCAGGGTCCGAAAAACGGGACAGGATGGACAAGATTAACATGATCAACAAGATGCGTTTTGAAGAAAACGAATCAATCGACAGTTCAACCTCAACGCCAACCAGTTCAGCTGGGCAAAAAATGTCAGCCTCTCCGCGAAAGTTACAACGTCGACACCCTGCTATTGCAGCTCGATTGAAATCTCACTTTTGCCGCCAGCTTCCAGCGGTGACAGGCCTTCGAGAATCTTCTGGTCGGGTCGGTCCTTGCCAATTTTGACCTGGTAAACGCCTTTGGCATAAACCGGTGGCGCAAATCGATTGCTGCTGGTTCGCACGGTGTACAAGATCTCTCCCTCGCTATCGACGACTTGCACGACCGGTCGCATTCCAAGCGCGAAAACCAACTCGGGCAGGTACCCAACGGGCTCGCGGCCATCATTGTCGCGATAGTTGATCGTCAGCGGCCAGCCTGGAAACTGAGCTTGATCGCCGTCTGCGACGTTGGCAAATCGCGGCCAGCATTCAAACGTGACTTGTCGGGTCTGTTTATTGAACCGAGCGATTCCGAACCCGTCGCCACGTTGTTTCTCTTCGCGCCGATTGGGAGGATTCGCGTAAGCCAACATCGTGATATGGTTGCCCAGCCCATCGAGAAAATCTCCCGTCCAGGGCAGAGGACTGTCCTCTACAGCATGCGGACCGGCTTGTTCGTCTTCCGGCCACCACCAGCGACCGTAAATTGTGTTCACGATCGCCGGCGAAGTGAATCCATAAGGTCCATCGCTAAACGAATCGATACCGTGCTTGACCACCACGGCCAGGTGCTGGTCGCCACACAGATGCGGCGCCCAGGCGCGACGAATTTCACGTAACGCTTTATTGCGGCCTGTTTGCGGCCAGGCGTTGGAATCCAAATCCGCCAACAAGCGATTATCTTCGCTGCCGTGCAGATGAACCGCGCCGCAAAAGGCAGTCTGGGACAAGACGCATTTCATTTCCGCACCGGTCCAGTCCTGCCCCCATTGATGCAAAAAATCAAGTTGGCGATCGCCCAGCAACTTCAAACCAGGCAGATCGACTGACTTGCGATCGTATTTCGGATCGTTGATATGGTCCGGCCGCGGTCCCATTTTGGGAATCTTGCCTTCCGGCCCGCTTTTGAATTTACGGTCTTCGATGATCGCAAAGTTAATCCCGCCGACGGTCAAATCGGTGTAGTAAACGCTGATATCGCGCTGGATCGGTGACGGATCGTAGGGGTCGGGCAGATGCCAGGTTTGGCAACGCTGGACCATGTTGACGTACTTGGCGGGATAGAAATAACCGCCGCTGGGACCAGTGGAACGTTTGGCTTGCTTGCCACCTTCTCCCCAGATATTGGCCTGGCCGACGTCGTGATCATCGGGGATCGTGATTACTGGTCGGTCTTTGAGAACGTCGCGAAACTGGATTCCAAATTCCAGCCAGCCGTAAGTGTGTTCGGTATGGTGATACGATTGGTCGCCAGCAAAAAACAGCAGATCGGGATCGAGCTCGATCAAGTTCTTGATCATCTGAGGCCGCGGGCCCGGGGTTCGGGAGCTGTTACAAGACAGGTTCCCGACCACGATCGTGTCTTTGTCGATCGGATCGCGGCGAATACGACCGGCAAACATGGCCGCTTCCCCATGTCGAACCCGATAGTTGACGTCCTGCGAATTGTCCCAGTCGTCGATGCGAAAATGAGCACTCCAACCCAACTCGTAAATGTCCTCGCTGGCGACCTGTTTCCAGCTGCCGTCGGGTTGCTGAAATTCCAGTCGAGCGACTTTCGGTTCATCCGGTTTCAGCGGGAAGAACTGAGCGGTCAGTTTGAGTGTACCGTTGTGATGGGTGTAAACCGCAAACGCGCAGACCTGATCGCGGGGTACATTCAGATCCATCGAGTAACGTTGGTTCGGTTTGACCTCCCACCAGTTTCCCGTCGCTCGGGATTCGAGGTTCTTGAACTTGGGTCCGAAAATCGGCTCGTCTTGAGCCTGTAGAGGTAATCCGATCAAGATCACCAGCAAACCCAAGCTGCCGGGCAACCAACGCAACATCTGAAACAATGAACTCATAACCAACCTGAAGCAGCGCACCAAGAAACGTCTTCTCGTTCCACTTCCAACGTGGCCCGTTAAGACGTGATTTTGGCGTAACGAATCACCAGCGTCAATTCTGCTGCGATTCGCCTGGTTTCAGTTGACGCGTTTAGCGTTTCAGATTGATAAACTGCCAACCGGAAATGTACCAGTTCTCGCCGTAGGCTTTACACCATCGACATTCTGCCAGAATCACAACTTCCTTTCCCTGGATGCGTTGGATGTGCAAGACAGCGACTCCATCGATTTGGACCGGTTCATCGGTAATGATCCCGATGCCGGTAGCCGAGATGTTTCTTGAAAAGGCGGGTACGACCTTGCCTTCATCCCGCAGTTCGACGTTGACCGGTCGAACCAGGTTTTCGCGGTGTGCCGATCGGTTTTCGCTGCGATCGAAGTTGGAATCTTCCTTGAGCAGATCCGTGACCGCTCGGCTAATATCTGGTTTTGCGTTTAAACCGCCGCCATTCTTGAGCATGGCAATGTTCCCCGACTAAAAATGGGATGAGTGACCAATTCAAACGTAGCTCAGGAAATTGACGCGAGCTGGAATCGAACCCCGAAATTGCGGTAATTGTTTTTCGATAATCGTTACAAACCGAACCTGGAGATGGTTGCCTTTGGCTGCATGTTGGCCAATCGATCATCGCATCCAATGCGAAAGGCTAACCGCAGAGACGCTGAGTACGCGCGAAGTTCCCTCAAATTTCCGTAAGCTCCCCGTTCTCTGCGCCTCTGCGGTCTTATTATTCCCAAAAAATACATAACATTTGAGCGATACCTAACCGACTCGGCCCAATGGCCCAAACTCCTTCGGATTTCAGACAAACAGCCGTTTTTATTGTGGTAAGTTTTCTCTCTACGAAATTTCGAATTAACCTGAACCTGTGAATTCTCAACCGACTTAATCGTTTTACAGCACCATGCATGCAACTGGTTTCCGCTTCCAACGTTTTTCCAATCCATTTCAATCGATCACCAAAATCCTGTTGTTGGCATTGCTGACAACGGTTGCCAATTCAGCACTCGCCCAGCAAGACCTGCGCGAACTGGATCATTCCGACTACGACAAGTGGAACAATCTGGGATCCAGCCAGATCTCCAATGATGGCAAGTGGGTTTCCTATTCGATCACCAGTGCCAAAGCGGATTCAGAATCAACGCTGTACGTGCGACGCAACGGATCGACCAAGCAGTACGTGTTGCCACGAGCCTCCGGAGCGCGTTTCACCTACGATTCCAAATTCATTATCTACCGCGTACCTCCAGCCAAAAAACGTGTTGAGGAATTGAAAAAAGCCAAGGTCAAGGAAGAGGAACTTCCCGATCCACAATTGGAAATCCTGGAACTCGAATCCGGCAAACAAATCACGGTTGACCACGTCAGCTCATTTTCATTGCCTCAAAAGAATGGTCAGTGGGTCGCGTTTCTGCGCGATGCCACCGAAGCTGAAAAACTGGCTCAAACCACTTCCAACGTCGAAGAAAAACTGGAAGTTACCGAAGCGGGACTGAAAGCAGCGGACAAGAAACAGAAGCTCAAGCCGCGACGCAAAGATCCGCTGGCGATGCCCGAGCCTCGAGAAAAAAATAAGGCTTCGGAAAAAAAATCAAGCCAGGAAAAACCGGAGGCCTCTGGTAAACCATCCGCCGACAAGGATCAGGACAAACCCGATCACAAAAAGAAGTCCACTGGCAAAACGTTGGTGTTGCACGATTTAACTTCTGGTTTGCAACGAACCTATCCCCATGTGGTTCAGTTTCGATTTGACAAACATGGCACGCGACTGGCATTGGTAACATCCGTTGTTGCTGATACCGCCAAAATGAAACAGAACAAACAGGATAACGCTGATTCAAAATCTGATAAAAAGTCGACCGCGAAGGAGCAAGACGATGCCGAAACCGATGGCGTTCACATTGTCGACCTGGAGGATCTGGAACTGAAGACCATTCTCAGCGGGGTAGGGCAGTACAAATCGTTGACGTTCAACGAACAGGGAAATCGTCTGGCGCTGCTGAGCAACAAGGACGACTATCTGACCAAGACACCCACCTGGTCGATTTATCACTGGCGGTCAGGACAAAAGGAAGCCGTTCTCGGTGCCCAGGAAACAACAGCCGGGATTCCGCAGGGTTGGTGGATCTCGCCCAATTCTTCGCTGAGCTTCGCGGAAAACAACAAGCGTGTCTATTTCAGTACCGCTCCTATTCCAGAGGACGTTCAAAAGGAACGCAAAGCAGAAGCCGATCGCAAAGCAGGTAAGGATAGTCCAGAAGAGAAACCCAAAGCCAAACTGGATCTTTGGCATTGGCAGGACCCTCAGCTGCAACCGCAACAATTGCTTCGCGCCAGTGCCGAACGCAATCGAAGTTATCGAGCCGCGATTCAATTGAAATCCGGCAAGGTTACTCAACTGGCCACCAAAGCGATTCCGGCCCTACGAATCGATGTCCGCAATCCATCGGACATGGCCGTGGCCGTCACGGATGTTCCCTATCAGAAAATGATGTCCTGGGATTATCCGGGATACCAGGACACCTACTTGATCAATCTGGACGACGGAAAAGCCCGTCAGTTGATCGAAAAAAGTCGCGCCAGTGGCTCACTGTCGCCCGCAGGCAACTATGTAACCTGGTTCGAACCTGAGCAGCAACAGTGGTTTGCGGTAGCGACCAATGACGAAGCCGCGAAACCAGTCAACATCAGCCAGGGCATCAAGTTTCCACTTTATGATGAACTTCACGATACGCCTTCGCTGCCGCGCAGCTATGGCACGGCGGGATGGTTGAAGGACGATGCCGCGGTCTTGATTTATGATCGATTTGATATCTGGCAACTCGATCCCAGCGGCAAGAACAAGCCGGTGTGCCTGACTGAGGGTCAGGGGCGGAAGAATCAGCTTCGGTTACGCGCGGTTCAACTGGATCGTGAAGCTCGAGCGTTCGATCCCGCCGAACCGATTTACTTGACCGCTTTCAACGAAGCGACCAAGGCCGAAGGGTTCTATCGGCTGACATTGCCAGGTTACGAAGCGGATCAAGCTGGTAAGACTTCCAAAGACAAGGAAGCCGTTGCCGAATCTGAACCAACCGAATCGTTAACCGAACTGATCATGCTGGATGAAAGTCTGGGTCGGTTGAATAAAGCCGAACAATCGGATGATCTGCTGTTTACGCGCAGCACGTTCCGGATGTATCCCGATTTGTGGACCAGCACGTTGGACGTCAAGTCAATCTATCGCATCAGTGACGCCAATCCGCAACAGGATGAGTATCGTTGGGGAACGGCCGAGTTGGTCAAATGGAATGGCAAAGACGGTCAGCCGTTAGAAGGTTTGCTGTACAAGCCAGACGGATTCGATCCCGGCAAGCAGTATCCACTGATGGTTTACTTCTACGAACGAAACTCGGACAACCTGCATCGCTACTACGTTCCGGAAGCGGGTCGTTCGATTATCAACTTCAGCTTCTACGTCAGTCGCGGCTATGTCGTGTTTGTACCCGATATTCCTTATCGAACCGGTGAACCCGGTCCCAGTGCTGCTAATTCTGTGTTGCCAGGTGTCGAACACTTGATCGAACAAGGCTTCATTGACAAGGCAAAAATCGGCATGCAGGGACACAGTTGGGGCGGGTATCAAACGGCTTACCTGGTCACGCAAACCGACATGTTTGCCTGTGCCGAATCGGGGGCTCCGGTCAGCAACATGACCAGTGCCTACGGAGGTATTCGCTGGAGCAGTGGCATGAGCCGCATGTTCCAGTACGAGAAAACTCAGTCGCGAATTGGCGGAAACTTGTGGGATGCCCGGCAGAAGTATATCGACAACTCTCCCGTGTTCTTTGCCGACAAGATCAACACGCCGCTGCTGATCCTGCACAACGATCAAGACGGTGCCGTTCCGTGGTATCAGGGAATTGAGTTGTTCGTCGCGTTGCGACGTTTGGAGAAAACCTGCTGGCTGTTGAACTACAACGACAATCCTCACTGGGTCATGGGTGACGCCAATCGACTGGACTTTGCCAAACGAATGCAGCAATTCTTTGACTTCTACCTGATGGACGCGCCGGAACCGGAGTGGATGGCCTACGGAATTCCCGCGGTCGACAAAGGAAAAGAATTTGGCTTCGATCTGTTGGAACCTGAACAGGAACCGAAAGAGTCTGAGGAATCGGAATCGAAAAAGTAGTAGCTTGGCCATTGTCCCGTGTCGGCAAAGCTTCGCGCAACTCCAAGTTTTTCCTTGCCAACACGGCCGAATCGGCCATGCTACTTAAGCCGTTGGCACATTCCCCTTGAATATGGATCGTACGTCATGACACGCCAATTTGCCTTCTTCTTCGTCGTCTGCAGTTGGCTGCTGGCACTTGAATCAGCATCGTTGGCTCAGCAGCAATCGGCCCAGGTGGAACGTCCCAACATTCTGTTTTGCATTGCCGACGATTGGGGCTGGCCTCACGCGGGAGCCTATGACGATCCCGTCGTCAAAACGCCTGCGTTCGATCAAATCGCCCGCAACGGGGTGCTGTTCACCAACGCCTATATTTCGGCGCCTTCGTGTACTCCGTCCAGGAATGCGATCCTGACTGGTCAGTACCATTGGCGTCTGGGTTGGGGAGCCAACTTGCACAGCATGCTGGATACCAAGCACAAGACATATCCCCAGTTGCTTGAACAAGCCGGTTATACGACCGGTCACTGGCGGAAAAGCTGGGGGCCGGGTCGGTTGAACAATTGGACCGAAGCCGGATTAGGCCATCCAGCCGGCAAGCGATTCAACAGCTTTGACCAGTTTCTGGAACAATGGGATCGCGATCAGCCGTTTTGTTTCTGGCTGGGCGCTTCCGATCCGCATCGTGGCTACAAGCTGGGGTCGGGTGCCGAGAGTGGAATGGACTTGAGCAAGATTCGGCTGTTTGAACACTTCCCTGACAGCGAGACAATTCGCAGCGACGTGGCTGATTACTATTTTGAAGTCCAACGATTTGATTCCGATGTCGCGCGAGCACTGGAAACGTTGAAATCGATGGGCGCGTTGGACAACACGATCGTGGTGATGACTGGTGACCATGGAATGCCGTTTCCACGTTGCAAGTCGAACCTTTACGACTGCGGTGCCCGCGTGCCGATGGCCGTTCAATGGCCGAAACATTTTCCCGGCAACCGGGTGGTCACGGACTTTGTCAGCACCACCGACCTGGCTCCCACATTCCTGGAACTGGCTGGCGTCGAGGTGCCGGAAGCGATGACCGGTTCCAGCTGGAAAAAGATACTTGAGTCCGATCAACAAGGGCGTGTTGACCCTCAGCGAGACCATGTGCTGACTGGCAAAGAACGGCACGTACCCTGCCAGGAAGGCGACGATTCGGGCGGTACTCCGATGCGAGCGATTCGCAACGATGACTATTTATTGATTCACAATTTTCGACCTGACCGCTGGCCGGCGGGGACTCCGAACTATCAACAGGCCTATATTGACAGCTGTTGGCTGGGTGATTGCGATAACGGTCCAACGAAAACGTATCTCGTCGAGAATCAGGATCTGGATGACGAGCATCGTCGCGCTTACCAACTGTCGTTTGGGAAACGGCCCGAGTTCGAGTTGTACGATTTGAAGCAGGATCCCGGCCAGCTGAAAAATGTCGCTGATGATCCGGCGTATGCCGAAGTCCGATCGCAACTGGCTGAGCAATTATCCAAAGAGTTGGCTGCCAGTGGGGATCCTCGTGTTACCGGTGAAGGTGTCGAGGTTTTCGAGAAGTCCAAGTACTTCGGATATGGCCCGCGGCATCCATCGTTTCAGCGTAAGAAATGAGTTGTTGAAACGAGGTTGTGTCAACTTTGGCTCCGGGAAATCTTTTTGTTCACCCGCATTCCCCTAAGAGAGCCAGACATTTTTTTAGCTGAACTGGATGGCGTTGAGGTTGGATTTTCGATTGACTCGTTTTCTGCAACACGCATCTTGTTGATATTGTCAATCCTGTCCATCCTGTCCCTTTTTGCGGACCCTTTCTCAGCATGGGCAGCGTACGCAAGATTCACCTGGAAGTTTGACAGGATATTCAGGATCAACAAGATCTTCGAGATGCACCCAGGTAGTGGATCCCTGAGACGACGAATCGGCTGGGTTACGCGCCGAATCTATCCTCGCTGGCGCGTCGGGCTTGTACCGGAAAAACTCCGCCAGGTGGGTCGAGCCATGGCGAGGGGAGGGTTTCTGAAACCCCTCTCCGGCCCTGACAGGCCGACTCTCCCAAGGGAAAGTGTCCTCCGGGCCAATTGGGCTCTGGCTACCTTCGACCTGCTCAGAACTTACGCGGCGGGACATCCATACCGACGATTGTTTGAAATATGTTCTCTGCCAGTTGATCGGTGCTACCACCAGCGGTATTGCTCAACAGCACGACACCGGCGTTCAGCTTGCGGCTGACCAGCATCATCGATTGATAGCCTCCCGTTTGGCCATTGTGCCAGCGGGTCGTCCCGTCACCCGAAATCATCCAACCCAACCCCATGGCTCGATGCTTCGGGGTCGCGTCGAGGTGTTTCTTAAACGCCAGATCCAGCGCCTGACCAAGTTCATTATCAGGCGGATCCAAATTCGCCTGGATGAACTTCACCATATCAGCGGTGGTACTCCGAATTCCTCCGGCTCCATTGAGCGCCTGAAAATGCCAACGGTGTCCGACGTTGAGATTCGCAAAATGTGGTTGCGAGAACCGAGATAATCTCGACTCCGGTACGTCGATACAGGTATCGGTCATCTGCAACGGTCCGGCAATTCGCGCCTGGAGTAGATCGGCATAAGGTTTGTTTGACTGCATCGTGATCAGCTCGCCCAACAGCCCGACGCCCAGATTGGAATACTGATGATGGGTGCCCGGTTCATGCAACAGCACCGTGTCGCCCAAATAGGTCAGCAATCGTTCGCGATCGTAATCGGCGTAAGGATCATTGGGGTTGGTCGGCGACCAATTGCCCGGCAGTCTCGGTAATCCTGACACATGGTTGGATAACTGTTGCAAGGTAATTGCAGCAATATCCGGACTGGATTTTTCCAGACCATCGACCAGGCTGCCGATGGTGGTGTCGAGCTTCAGTTGCTGTTGTACGACTGCATCGGCCAGCAGGACCGACGTAAAGACTTTGCTGATCGATCCTATTTCATACAGCGTCTGATTGGTCGGCTGATCCCCATCTTCAGCAACTTTGCCAAAGTTGTAAAACCGAATCTGATCTTTCAGCACGACTCCGATCGAAATGCCGCGGAACTTGTTGGCGTCCAGATAGGGTTGGACATGCTCCTCGATTTGTTTGTCAAACGGAAACGAATCCTGGGCTCGGCAGTCCCCTGGGACGAGCTGCAGCATGAACCAGGTCAACAGCACGATGCCCTGATTCAGCAGAGAGCGACAAGTTTGCATCTGTTTGGCTCCTCGGCATCTGAACTGTTCGGCGACGATGCTTTGGTTTGACAACTACCGATTGAGTGTCGCTGGCTCAGTCCCATTCGTCATCGTCGTCGTCTTCCCATTCGTCGTCTTCGAAGTCGTCATCTTCAAAATCTTCGTCGTCGACTTCTTCCCACTCGTCCTCTTCGAGATCGTCATCTAGTTCTTCTTCATCATCTTCTTCGACGTCGTCTTCGAGTTCCTCGTCATCTTCGTCTTCATACTCGTATTCGTAGTCGCCGTCTTCGTCATCCTCGTCGTACTCATCGTCTTCATCTTCGGCGTCGTCTACTTCGTCTTCATCTTCGTACTCTTCATCTTCGAAGTCATCCTCATCTTCGTACTCTTCATCGTCCTCTTCTTCATCGTCCTCGTATTCTTCATCGTCTTCGTCTTCGTATTCATCATCTTCTTCGTACTCGTCTTCGTCTTCGTAGTCTTCGTCCTCATCGCTGGCGGCCGACTCGGGCGCGAAATCAAGTTCGGACCAGTCGAAATTGAAGCCGGGAAAAACTTCATCGATTCGATCGTTGCGATCAAAGGACGTGCGTTGGTCAAATAGCTGACTGAGGCTCATTTTTTCCTCCTGGCCGGATCTGCGGAAAACGGATCCAAGTTGTGACTTCAAAGTGGTAGGGACGGGGTTGACTGGATACTAATCTGAATGGTTCACAGGTAAAGTTGAATCATTCTGAGGACTTTCGACTAGAGGAGTACTCTTTGTCGACTGGTTCGGTTGAAGATTGTCGTCAGGATCGGCCCATGCTGGCAAGCCTTTTCCTGAAAGTTGGTCGGATCTGGGCAAATCGTCAAGAGAATTGAACCCGAAGGTGGCCAGAAAGTCCTTACTGGTGGCGTACAGATAGGGTCGGCCGAGTGCTTCGCTGCGACCGGCGATTTTAATCAGTCCGCGTTCCAATAGTTGCCGCAACATTTCGCCGCAGCTGACTCCGCGTATCGCCTCAATATCAGCCTTGATAATCGGTTGTCGATAGGCAACCACCGTCAACGTTTCCAGGGCGGGTGTGGAAAGCTTGGTCGGCTGCGGCACAAACTTCAACTTGCGGATCCAGGGGGCAAATTGGGGTCTGGTGCGCAATTGGTAACCACCGGCGACTCGTTTGACATGAAATGCTCGCCGGTGCTCGTCGTAGTGCTGATTCAGCTTTTTGATCAGCGATCGGGCTTCGGTGCCATCTTCCAATTCCGCCAGGTCGCTGATTTTTCGGGCGGCCAATGGTTTTCGCGCCATTACCAGGATCGCTTCGATCCGCTTGATCCGCGTCGCCTCTCCCGTCGGCCAGCGGTTGCTGGTCGATGGATCGTTCTCTGATGACGAGGATGCTGACATGGATTCGATCGATGAATGGTTGCCGACGGTCGCTTGGCAGGCTTCGATTTGCGTTTGGGATGGCCTCAAGTGCGTGGATTATTGAAATGCATCTTTGGCTTGACAAGTCCGATCGGGGCCGTTTTTTCAGTTTATCGTCGGCTCGATTCGACTTCAGCCTCAGACGAACCATTGAGTCGGTGATAAAATACAGGTTCCATCAAGATCTGACCTGCGCGGCAGGAACCGTGTTCGTGTAACCAATGAAAAACAAGCAAAATATTCTGGTGGCTGCCCTGATCTCGATTCCGATCGTGATCTTCGGTGCCCTGATCTGGTTTTCCTGGGGTTATCGCTCGGGGACAGAGTTTTCTCCCGATAGTTTTACTCGTCGGACATTCACCTATAACCAGGATCCGGTGTTCGGTGTTGTGTTGGTCAAGAAGGAGTATGACGACGTCACGACGCCAATTGAGCTGGAGCTGATTCAGGACAAATGGATTCAACCAGTTTTCCGTAAGGACCAGCGTTGGCATCTGATTCAAGATGGGCAATTGGATCAGCAGCCGTCTGAGGCTGACGCCCGATTCCTGACCGATATGCTGGATTTGCGCACCGACGACTACGAGTTCTTTTGGACGGTTTGGAATAATGACTATCCCAAACTGGCAAAAGTATTTTGGCCGGTCGTCGCCGAGATGGCCCGTGATGATATGTACCTCGTCATCCCGGACGTGATGGAATTTGCCCGTAGCAACAAGAATCAGGATTTGGCGGATTTCCAGCAACGTCTGGATGCGATTAAGGCTCGATCCTATCGCCAGCTGGGAAAACTGGATTTCGACCTCGGTCGGTTTGAACGCGCCAAAGAACGGCTGGAAAAAGCCAACCTGATCAGTCCTGATCCTGAATTGCAACAATGGATCAAGCAGTGCGAAAACCAATTGGGATCCCAACCGTCATCGGCGTCCGAATCCAATACCGAGAGTGATTCCGGTACCGCTGAGTAATGACCAGCGGGTTGATGCGGCGTTATCGATATTTCTGAAATCACGAAACACCAGGTCGGTTTTGTCAAAGATCATTTATCTCGACCACAATTCCACCTCGCCCATCGATCCGGTGGTGGCCGATCTGGTGCATCAGTACTTTCGGCGTCAGTACGCCAATCCTGCCAGCCAACATCGAGCCGGTCAGTTGGCTCGAGCCGAATTGGAACGCCTGCGTAGCGATCTGATTTCGATGCTCGGTGGCACTGCGACTGGGATGCAAGCCGACAGCCTGGTATTGACCAGCGGTGGGACCGAGAGCGACAACCTGGCGTTGCTCGGTTTGGCTTCCAGTCGCCGACGTGAACTCCTGCAAGCCGGTCACATCGTCGATCACGAATTGGTTCAAGTGATCATTTCCAGTGTCGAACATCCCGCGATCGACGCCGCTGCCGAACAATTGCCCGACGAATTGTTTCGACTGATCAAATTGCCCGTTGATGCCAACGGTGTATGTCAGGTCGATTCATTGGTCCAGTTACTGGAACAACCGACGGCGCTGGTAAGCGTCATGCTGGCCAATAATGAAACGGGTGCCTTGCAACCGGTTCGCCAGATTGCTTCGATCTGCCGTGATCGGGGGGTCGCTTGCCATACCGATGCGGTCCAGGCGGTGGGTAAAATGCCCGTCCATTTTGCTCAGCTGGGCGTCGATGCGATGTCGTTTACGGCGCACAAGTTGGCGGGTCCACGTGGGATTGGTGGTTTGCTGTTGCGGCACGGACTGGTACCCGATCCCCGATTGTTTGGTGGTTTTCAGCAGCTGGGTATCCGGCCTGGCACCGAAGATATTGCGTTGGTCGCGGGGATGTGGCAAGCGATCAGACGATTTGATCAGGATCCAGTGACGATTCACGACCAGCTGTTGTCGTTGCGAAACCGTTTGCAGGATCAACTCGCGGCTGAATTTCCCGACATGGTCGTCAATTCTGGTTTGGTTGATCGCGTTCCCCAGACCCTGAATATTTCGTTTCCGGGTATCAACCGGCAGTCTTTGTTGATGTCAGCCGATATTGAGGGATTAGCGATTTCCGCCGGTTCAGCTTGTGCCAGCGGTTCCAGTGAACCCTCTCCGGTGCTGTTGGCGATGAAACTGGATAAACTGGTTGTCGACGGTGCGATCCGAATCAGTGTGGGGTATTCCAACACCAAAGCGGAGCTGGATGACGCCTTCGTCAGAATCAAACGGATTGTTGATCGTTTACGCAGCCAGTGAGGTCAACCATGTCAATACGTCTTCGACCTACGTTTTCGATTCCTTTCCAGATCAGCGAAGGGGAATTGTTCGAACAGTTGCAAGCTGAGATCGATCGTCAGGCGGAATCAGTCAAAGGGCAATTCAAACGCGGCCACGGGATGATTTCGATCAACGACAGCAAACGGCATTTCTGGTCGCCTTGGCTGCACCTGCATGTTGTTCCTCCGATCGATGACCAGTCGCCTGAATTGTTCGGCAGGTTCAGTCCCCATCCGAGCATCTGGACGGCAGTGATGTTTTCCTATCTCGCGTTGTGCGTGATCGTGTTTTTTTTGTGCGTGATCGGGATGTCTCAGTTCTTGGCCAACGAGTATCCCTGGGGCTTTTGGGGAATCCCCCTGTGCCTGGTCATTGCGGTAGTGATCTGGATCGTTTCGCAAGCAGGTCAACGATTGGCTCACGACGAAATGGTGATGCTCAAACAGATGGTAGAATCGGCCGTTGAGCGGTAAAGTTGCGGGCATATTCGGACTAAATCGACCAAAGGAGCTTTACCACTGTGGTCGAGTTTCCGGCTTACAACTTTTTCGACAGTGAATTGACGCGTTAACAACGTGTCCTCGACAGGATATCGACGCGTTATCGACAAGTTTTCCACGTCACTGATTCTGGATTATCGAAATGGTTTCCGGTGACCAACATCGTGGTTGGAATTCAGCCGCGTTGATTGCTTCTGTTTGCTCGGCCGGGCCTGCTGAAAACCCTGAAAATACCGGTGAAAAGAGCCCAACTTCGCTCGTCGAAAGAGCCAAAAAATGGTAGACTTCTGGACAGTCGACGGTGCCTGAAAACAGTGTTTTTTAAGTTCTGGTTCGGCCGGTATTTTGCTCCCTGCTGAAGCGCGTTTTGCATGAGTCTCGCTGTTCCTCCATTTTGTCCTGACACCACGTTTTCGATTCCGTTCGATCACTTGTGGAGTACCAACTTTTCTGGCCAGGTCGTGGCTTACGCTGGTACTCCATCCGGACTGTCTCGATTTGTGGGCGATCGCCCCAACGCGATGCTGCAGTACCTGGTCAGTGATTCGACGGATTGTCCGCTCGTCGAACACGATTGGCCGTTGGTATTGTTTGGGCCATCGGGGACTGGCAAGACTTCGCTGGCCATGTCCAGAGTTGCATCCTGGATTCGTCCCCAAGCCGAACCTCCAGTTTTTCTTCCCGCTGCCGACTTCGACCGTCGCTATCGGATGGCGATGGAGACCGATTCGGTCGATGAGTTTCGTCAGCGATTGCTGGCATCTTCCGGGCTGGTCATCGATGACTTGCACAAGCTGTCACACAAACCGCATACCCAACATGAAATCGCGGTGCTGATCGATCTGGCAGTCGCTGAACAGTTGCCTTTGATCATCACCATGGACCAATCGCCAGCGACCTGCGATTACCTGTTGCCGCGATTGGTATCCCGGCTGTCTCAAGGTTTGTCCATTTCCGTTCAACCTCCTGGCGAAAAAGCGCGTGCTGAAATCGTGCGCGATCTGGCGGCTCACCATCAACTGTCGATCGACGACGATGCCGTTGAGTTGATTGTTCAACAGTCGGCTCCGGTGACCGTCCCGCGATTAACTCAGCTGTTTTCGCAAATCAAAAATCGCGTTACCCGTGCGGGCGATACGGTCCAACCTTGTATCGACCGCGGTTGTTTGTTGCTGTTGTTTCAGCGCGATGCTGCGGATGTCCTGCGGATGTCACAAGTCATTTCTCGTACGGTCGCCAAAACGTTTTCCTTATCTGTCGCTGATTTGAAAAGCCACAGTCGCAAGCAGTCGATCGTATTGGCTCGCGGCGTCGCGATCTATTTGAACCGCAGATTGCTGGGCAAAAGTTTTATCAAGATTGGTCAACAATTTGGCAACCGCGATCACTCCACCGTGATGCATTCCTATCGAAAGATCTGCGACCTGGTCGACGGCTCGAGTCCCGATCCGTTAGGCACCCATCAACTGATCCAGCAGTTGGAGCAATCACTGGGTGAACAGTTTGCCCAACATCTTCAGTTCGGTTGAAAACCTGTCGATGGTATGTCGCTCTGGCGTCGACAAATCGCCTGTTTTCGACAGGATCCTGAATTAGATGAGTTTTCAACGTTTTTATGCCCCGACCAACAACCAACTTTGAACTGCTAGCCGACCGGTTTTCCACTATGTCTAAACTTGCGATAATCCCTGATTGGCAGGCACTTAACGTATTACGACAGTCGGTTGTGAACAAAATCGTCCGCGGTTAACTACTACTATTTAAAAGAATTCTATAACAGGGAATCGCCTCCAAGATGCGACTCCCTGACAGTCAAACAGGATCAAACGTGAAAATAGGAATCGATCGAGAATCGTTTTTGAAGGTCTTCCAGATGGCAGCTGCAGTGGCGCCGACCCGCAGCCCCAAGGAAATCCTGATGAATGTGAAACTGGACGTCAGCAAAGAGGAAACAGTGCTGACTGCCACCGACACCGAAGTTGGCGTTCGACTGAATGTGCCCGAAGTGACACTGGAATCAGCCGGTAGCGCGGTCTTGCCAGTGTCCCGATTAAACTCCATCCTTCGCGAAACCAGTGACCAACGGCTATCGATGGAAGTCGAGGACGCTCAAATCATCGTGACGGGAGCCAACAGTCGTTTCGAATTACAGGCTCAAAATCCAGACGAGTTTCCCGAAGTGACTCGGTTTGACCAAACGGACTATTTTGAAGTTAACGCCAAGGTGCTGAAAACGTTGATCCGTCGCACCCTGTTTGCCACCGATACCGAAAGCAGCCGTTATGCACTGGGTGGTGTCTTGCTGGAAATGGAAGACGATACGATCATCGCAGTCGGTACCGACGGCCGGCGACTGGCCAAGATGCAAGGCGTCGTCACCAGCGTTGGTAAACCAGCCAACACCGGCGCGACAATCGTGCCCTCCAAATCGATGCAGCTGATCGACCGGATGCTGCCCGATGATGATACCCCGATCAAGATTGCTGACCAGGCTAATGATTTGATCCTGCAAGAGCCCGGTGGTGTGTTTTATACCCGGTTGGTCGAAGGTCGTTTTCCAGCTTGGCGGGATGTACTCGTCGATCGCGAGCAATCACACCGCATCGAGATACCGGTCGGACCGATGTACTCAGCGATTCGACAGGCATCGATTGTCGCCAGCCAGGATAGCCGAGGAATCGATTTTACATTCGAAAATGGCTCATTGATCCTCAGCAGCAGCACCGCCGAAGTAGGTCAGACCCGTATCGAGTTGCCGGTCGCTTACGATGAAGAGGCACTCACGATTACCCTGGACCATCGGTTTGTCGCTGATTTCCTCAAAGTACTGGCCCCGGAATCGAACTTTATCATGGATCTTCAAAACGGCGAAGCAGCTGCCTATTGTGAGACCAACGATAACTATCGCTACGTCATCATGCCGCTGGCCAAAGATCGACGGTAAGCGTAATACTTGCGTTGGTCAGTGAAACGCCAGTGTTTTGACTATCCAGACTGCATCGAGCGGGAGCTCGGATGAACGAAAATTACGACGAACAGGATTTTGAAAACGCTCAGCAAATCGTCACCGCCAGGCAACGCTTTTTTCGAAAACCCAAACAGGCGGCCGACTTGTTATCAAACCTGATGGCTCGCAAAGGTTATGCCCAGGTTGAATCACAGACAGCACTGATCCAAGCCTGGAACGAAATCATTGAACCCACACTCCGAACCAAGACTCAAGTCGCCCGCGTCAAATCGGGTGTCCTGGAAATTGTCGTCAGCAGTGCAGCAATCAACCAACAATTGACATTTCAAAAGGCCAACCTGTTGAAACAGATTCAGCAGCGTTGGTCGGAAAAAATAAAAGATCTGCGTTTCAAGGTTGGTGTGGTCGACCTCGGCCAGTAATCAACCCAAAACGGTATTCGTAACTAGAAAAAACATGGCAAAAAAACCTAAAGAAACTTACGAGGGCGAAGACCTTCAGCGACTGTCGGACCTGGAACACGTTCGCGAACGCCCCAGTATGTATATCGGTGACACGACTGCCCGGGGATTGCATCACCTGGTCTATGAAGTCACCGATAACTCGATCGACGAAGCGATGGCAGGTTATGCCAGTGTGATCAACGTCACCATCAACACCGATGGATCGGTGACCGTCCAGGACGATGGGCGCGGTATTCCCACCGACGTCCACCAGCAGTTGACCGAACAGGAAGGTCGGGAAATCACCACGCTCGAAGGCGTGATGACGTTCCTGAAATTCGGAGGAAAGTTTGAAAAAGGAGCCTACCAGACCTCCGGTGGACTGCACGGGGTCGGCGTGACGGTCGTCAATTTTCTTTCCGAATGGTGCGAGGTCGAAGTCCATCGAGAAGGCCAGATCTTTCAACAAGAGTATCAGCGAGGTGTACCTACCGGCGCGGTCACCCGATCGGGAAAAACCGATAAAGTAGGCACCAAAACCACGTTCAAACCTGACGGACAGATTTTTCAAACCGTCAAGTTTGAATACAACGTACTGCACAAACGTTTGCAGGAACTGGCGTTTCTCAACAGCGGCGTGCGGATCCACTTCAAGGATCTTCGCACCGGCGATAGCGATGAGTTCTTCTACGAACGGGGAATCATCGAATACGTCGAACACATCAACCGGACCAGCGATCCGATCCACAACGACGTCATCTTCCTGCAAGGAGAAACCGACGACGTGGGTTACGAAATCGCTCTCCAGTACACTACCGAAATCTCAGACAGCGTGTACTCGTACGTCAACAATATCAACACGCACGAAGGGGGAACCCACGTGTCCGGGTTCCGATCAGCGTTAACCCGGACGTTGAACAACTACGCCAAGAAAAACAACCTGTTTCCCAAAAACGTCAACGTCACCGGAGAAGACTTTCGCGAAGGTCTGACCGCGGTGATATCGATGAAGGTGCCCGAACCGCAGTTCGAAGGTCAAACCAAGACCAAGTTGGGGAATAACGAGGTCGAAGGGATTATCACATCCGCGTTCGGCGAATTCTTCAAGACCTACCTGGAAGAGAATCCCAAGGAAGGCAAGACGATCGTCAGGAAAGGGATCCAGGCCGCCGAAGCTCGCGAAGCCGCCCGTGCCGCTCGCGACAAAGTTCGCAGGAAGTCAGTGTTGGGCGGAACCAGCTTGCCCGGCAAGTTACGCGACTGTTTGTCCAAGGACGTCGAAAAATGCGAACTGTACCTGGTCGAAGGTGACTCGGCCGGTGGATCCGCAGAAGGTGGACGGCTGAAGGAATTCCAAGCGATCCTGCCGCTGCGAGGTAAGATCATCAACGCTTACAAAGCTCGCGAAGACAAAGTTCTGGCTAACGAAGAAGTTCAGTCAATCATCAATGC
>CAZJEK010000079.1:0-19668 GCA_964545005.1 uncultured Pirellulaceae bacterium | reverse complement strand
CCTGGTATTCATGCTGCTGGTATCGTGTTTGACGTTCCAGTTCAAGGATTACTAGCGGGGCCAATGGCATCTGTGGCTCCGAGAACGTTTTTCGTCGACACCCTCCCGCTCGCGGGAGGGTCGAGCCATAGCGAAAGTTGTAGCATGGCCGATTCGGCCGTGATCGCGACGAAGCACTGAAACGACGATAACGTTGCCGACTCGGGCCAATGGCCCAAGCTACTCTTATTGCAATCGATCGTGCAGGCGATCCACGGCTTGCATCAATTGACGCCATTGGTGAAAGATGTCTTCGGTCTCCAACTGTCCCGATTCATCGCGGCCAAAACCAATCTGGCTGACGCAAATCGATTCGTCGAACATCGCCAATCCGTTCAGCATCGCCAGGTAGGGAATCGCTTCGGGAACGCCCTCAATGGAACCATCATCCACGGGCAAGTTGAACGGATCAGCGTTGTCTTCAAGAATACGATCTTCAAAGTCACAGATCTTTTCGTCCATGATGCGGTGCATGGTCCACAGGGCGGCGCCTTCTGCGTCACAAGCACCCACGATGTAAGAAACCTGACCGGATTGGATGTAGAATTTGGGCATGTGGTTAGTCTCCAAAAAAGTGCTGTTGGGTTGCACTTTTGTTATTGGCAGGCAGGATGACTCGTTAGGTCAAAACCGCGCTGCCAGCGTCCTGGAATGGTAAAGTTTGCAAAAACGTTCCATTTTCACATGCCAGCTGGCATGCGGTTTTGCAACTCAAACGCAGAGACAATCCATTGCCCGCGGTGGCCAAGAAACATACCACCTTGGTAGTTTCGACCACGGAATGGGCAACTAATTCTGATGCAATTCGCCCACACCCGAGACCGGTTGTACGCGTTAGGTATCCGCTAAGTTCAGCGGAAACTATGATAGCAGTAGGGCCGTGAAAGCATTCCATAAAAAAACCACAGAGACCGAGAGGCCAGGGAGTCTCTTTTGAAACTCCGTGATCTCTGTGTCTCTGTGGTAAATCAAGACCGTTGCTGCTTTCGGCCCATGGCTTTCATTGGCAGCCGTGAAAGCAGTCGTCGCTGATTTAGCCCGTTCGAAATCGGGCTACGCGATGCTGCCAATTTGGACTTTGACGTATTTCTGTCGGTGGCCAGTTCGCGACTTGCTATTTTTGCGACGGCGAAACTTCTGCACGAAGATCTTGTCGCCTTTGGTTTCACCAATGACTTTGGCGGACACCGAAGCGCCTTCGATGGTGGGTTTGCCCAATTTCAAACCGTCGTCATTGGAAACAGCCAAGACGCGATCGAAGGTCAATTCATCGCCGGGATTCGCCGCACGATAATCGATTTCCAGGATTTGACCTTCTTCAACTTTGTATTGACGTCCGCCGTCAGCAATGATCGCGTACATTTTGGCTTGAACCGTGTTTCTTTTTCCAACAAAAATAGGACGGTAGATCCGTCCAATCGAGCGTCGCATTCTAGCCAAATTCCCCGATACCGTGAAGGGCCAATTTGGCAAGCAATGGACTCTTTTTCGACCGGAATTCCCGGTTTCCACAGCCAAATCCGCCAGAACATCGAATCTGGCCGGCTTTGTCATCCAATTAAAACAACGGCGGCCGGCCCAGTTTCCGTCGCAACACGGCCCATTGCCCGGCGTGCATCATCCAATGCGTCTCCTGCATGATCAATGCCGCCCCTACAGTGGGGGCATAGCTGCGAATTGATTCGTCGGTTTCCCGGTCCAAATCCTCCGGGGTGACCGACTCCAGCGCCGCCAAGGTTCCGTCCCGCTGTTGGCGGTAGAGTTCCATCAATCGCTGCTTATTCTCAAATTGGCTGGAATCGTCGGTATTGGCAGCCGGTTTATCGTAGCGATCGGCAAACCCCTCCGGCAATGCTGGCATCTGGCCCGGGAAACAGGCTGCCAGCATCTGGTGTTCGGACGCGATCAAGTGGCCGACTTGCCAATTGACGTGATTGCACCCCTCCACCGGCCGCTGCATCATTTCTTCGTCTGTCAGATCGTCCAGATAACCCATGGTGATCATTTCCGAACAATCCAAAGCCGCTTTGATTACTGATTTTGCATCCATGGTATTTTCCTGTCGTTGGCCGACGAAGCCGTGGTTTTCAAGTAGTCGCGTCGTTTCCCGAAACAATGCTAATTTATCCAGGGTATTGCCAAAACCGTACTGCGTCGAAACCCAGCCGGTCAATTCAACCTAATGATCCAATAAGTTTTAGCCGGGATCTTGAACCTATCCGCCGAAAAATGGACTAAACTGAAACAGTCCCATCCTGTTTGGTGAATCATGACGCAATCGGCCCAGGAAGTGCTCCACGAATTGACCGCTGCCGGGCTGCTGTCCTCCGACCACGCCACTACCTACGGTGCCGAAATCGAAACCGGCACCGAAGTGCTTCTGACCAAACTGGTCGCCGACGGACACATCACGGAATTCCAGGCCAACAAGTTTCGCGAAGGCAAAGCCAGCGACATCTATTTTGGTGACTACGTGGTTGTCGACAAACTGGGCCAGGGAGGTATGGGAACCGTTCTGTTAGCTCGCCACCGACGCATGGAACGGCAGGTTGCGATCAAGATCCTGCCGGTCACCGTGCTTGAATCCAAAGACGCGGTCGCGCGGTTTTACCAGGAAGTCAAAGTCGCGGCCCAGCTGACTCATCCGAACATCGTAGTCGCTTACGATGCCGGTGAACATCACGGGTTTCATTACCTGGTGATGGAATACGTCCCCGGACACGACCTGGCCGAGGTCCTGGCTCAACTCGGGCCCATTCCGACCCCGATGGCGCTCGATTACATTGCCCAAGCCGCCAAGGGCCTGGAATATGCCCATCGAAAAGGCGTCGTGCACCGGGACATCAAGCCCTCCAACCTGTTGCTCAACGATGAAGGGATTATCAAGATTCTGGACATGGGATTGGCTCGTGTCGGTTCCTCGATCAACCAGGAAGTCACTCAACTGACCACCACCGGGCAAGTCATGGGAACGGTCGAGTACATGTCTCCCGAACAGGCCGAGGACACCCGGCAAGCCGACATTCGATCGGATATTTATTCATTGGGATGCACTCTGTATCGCTTGTTGACTGGGCGTAGTCCATTTTCGCGAGACACGGTCGTGAAAACTATCCTGGCCCATCGGGGCGATCCGATTCCCGAAATCACTACCGGCCTACCGGACGAAGATCTGGTCAATCAGCTGTTTCAAAAAATGGTGGCCAAGAAACCCGAAGATCGATTCCAAACGGCTTCGGCATTAATCGACGCGATCGACCGTGTCGCACAAGGCGAACCACTGGCTGGGCCAGCATCGCCGACAGCGCCGCCAAGCAGCCCGTCCCCCTCCGCCCTGCCTGGTTCCCCGCAACACCCAGTTAATCCCTACCAGCTGCGACCGCCGGCAAGCAGCGCAACCGCATTGGTCGAACGATTTGATAGCCGCGGCCAGGCTCAGTCGCTGCCCGAAGCGATCGTCGATCGCCCGGCCCATGGCTCGTCCGGACCGGTGGAGTACATCACCGAAGATTCCCTTCCAGGCATCCCTCCTCGGCCCTCAGAAGTCATCTACATCCCCGATATCGTTTCATCGGAACCTCCCGCCCGAGGGATCCTTCGCAGGACGTTTCAACTGTGGCGCAGGGAACGCAGCATTCGAATTGCGGCCTGGTCAGTCCTGTCAGTGATGATCTGCAGCATCCCTGTGCTGGGACTGCTGATCGCACTGTGGACGCTGTGGGGCGCCCGGCATCACCTGAAAAAAATCAATTCCGGCCGCCAACAGTCCATCTATCCCTGGCTATCTTCGGTGGGAAAATACATTTCGATGTTCGCTGCGGTGCTGGGTTTAATCTTCACCATCTTGGCGATATCCGGTGTTCATCCGTTTTTCCACTAATTGAAGTACTTCCCAAATCTGAAATCAGCCTACTTGCCGGAGTTTAAGTTGAAGTTCGAGTTTAAGTTGAAGTTTTTATCCAAGATCTTGGACCTGCTTGCGAACAACGACATCGGACCTTTCACTACCTTGGACCAAGCCAACCTCTGAAACTGCCATGTATGCAACTCGATCATTCCCAGTGACCCCGTTTCACCTGATCGCCCCCTGTCTTTTATCAGCGGTGCTGCTGACCGGTTGTGACATTCAAATCAACGGCGGCTACACATTTAATCGAACCGGAGAAACGGCGACCGAAGATGACGGCGGCGAAATTGCCGAGAATGTGACCTCGATTCACGTCGAAAACAAATTTGGCAACGTCAAGGTCAGCCGGGCGGCCGACGGTGAAGCTCCCAGCTGGAAATGGAGTGGCAAAGTCTGGGGCGACTCGCAAGAATTGGCTGACGCCTTGATCGAGCAATTGGTGTTTGAAGTCAAAACCGAAGGTAATCAACAAACGTTCACCTTGCTGATGCCCGATTCCCAATCCGGATTCAATGGTTGCGAGTCGATCCTGGAATTGAGGATCAGCGCCGAAACCTCGATTGACGTCACTAACGAACATGGCGACCTGGAAATCGCCGACGTCGGCCAGGACGCAAAATTGTCAGGCTCGTTCGGAAATCTTCAGGTCAAAAACGTTGAAGGGAACCTGACGCTGATTGGCAAACATAGCGATGTTCGGATTGACGGTGTTCAAGGCGAAACGGACGCCGAGGCTTCGTTCGGCGAGATGACCGTTGACGGGATTCAGGGGCCCGCAAAGTTGGAAAACGCTCATGGTTCGATCGAAGGCACCCTGCACGGACCCGCCGAAGTTGAAAGCAGCTTTGACAAGATCAAGTTGACGTATCACGGACCAAATATCGAAATCAAAAACAAACATGGTGACACCGATTTGACCATGGCGACCCAGGATTTCAAAACGATCGACATCGATAGCAAGCACGGCGATGTAAAGGTTCAACTTCAGCCGGGGACCTCCGCTACCGTCAAGATGGACTCCAGCTTCGGTGACGCCAAATCGAAAGTCAGCAGTGACGATCCTGGAGATCGCAAGATCACTGTCAAGAACTCGCACGGCGATATTGACATCAAATAGCGAGGGCAGGGTTTACCATCCCCCTCTCCGGCCCTGACAGGCCGACTCGGCCGTGAACGCAATGGATGACTGAACGTTGGGGAAAACCTTGCGGACTCGGGCCAATGGCCCAAGCTACCTCCTGCCGACCGCCAAAAAATTTCAGCCTCTCTGCGAAAGGTTTTGTCACGCTGGAAACTTCCAGCGACCGTGGAAGACTTTGCGGGCTGGCAAAACCTTGCCTATTCGCCGATTCTTTGGCCTGTCCGGGTCGCGCCCGGCAGGCCTGTTATTCTGCTGAAATCGATCGCGGGGGTCGATCAGATGGTCAGGGTTTTGCGCATTCTCGCCCTTCCCATTGATCGACCATGCGAACTGCCAATTCAATTACTTGTGCCTGGCTGACCGCCATCCTGCTGGTAGGCTGTTCGTCTACCGATCGCGCCCGGGACATCAAATTCGCGACTCCTCACACTGTCGAAACTCAATCACAGCAAACACGCAGTACTCAAACGGCGACGGTTCAATCGGTTGGCTTCCAATCCACAACCAACAACGGAAATCAGGAATCGGCGACCGTGATTGGTGCTATTGAGCCGGCGTTGGATACGTCGGCACGTTCAACAACTGGCAACCAACCGGTGGGCAACTCGCCCCTCAAGGGCCTGCCGATCGAGCGTCGCGTTGGTTCGCTGGAAGCTTCGACGTCCACTTACGCGCCGCCAATCACCCGCCGCAGCCAACTACCATCCCAGTTTCGGCTGATCTCTTTGGACGAAGCGATTTCGATCGCGTTGCAGGATGCCAAGGTGCTCCGCAGTCTGTCGGCCAACGTCGTCCAGAATGCTCCCAACGCGACCACGAGCTTCAATCCCTATATCCAATCCAGTGATCCAAACTTCGGTATCTCCGCGGCGCTGGCCCAGTTTGATACCCAATTGAATGCGTCCGCGTTGTACGCCAACAACGACGACTACTTCAACAATCCGACGACGACCAACAACGCATTTGAAGTCCAACAGGATCTGACGACGCTAAACCTGGGTTTGAGAAAAACCGGTTTCAATGGGACTCAATTCAGTTTCAACAATGCCATTACTCATGACAACACGACCAACCAGTCCGTTCTGTTTCCCAGTTCCTGGGAGCAGATATCAGAATTCACCGTTCGCAAACCGTTGCTGCAGGGTGCCGGCTACCAATTCAATCGGATCGCCGGCCCCAATAGCCGACCCGGTTTCCTGGGCACCAGCGGATTGTTGATCAGCCGTATCAATCATGAAGTATCCCTGGGCGAGTTTGAGCGGGGCGTACGCGAACTGATTTTGGAAATCATTGATGTCTATTGGCAGCTGGATCTGGCCTACCGGAATTTTGAAACCATCAAATCGGCTCGCAATGCCAGCGCGGCCACCTGGAAGATCGCCAAAGCTCGGATGGACAACGGATTGCCGGGTGGCGAAGCCGATCGGGAAGCCCAGGCTCGAGCCCAATACCTGGAATTTGAACTGCAGCTCGACCAGGCACTTCACGCCACCACCGACGACGGGCGACCGGGTGTGCTGCAGGCGGAAGCCAATTTGCGGCGACTCTTGAACTTGCCGCAAAGCGATCAATCGCTGCTCAGGCCGGCCGATGCCCCGGCGGACGCCCAGGTACTGGTTGACTGGCAGTCGCTGTCCCAACAGGCGTTGTCGCGGCGGATTGAAATCCAGCAACAGCAGAAACGAATCCAGCAGCGCGATTATGAACTGATCGCCGCTCGCAACTTCACCCTGCCCCGCCTCGATGCGTTAGCGACCTACCGCAACAGCGGATTTGGCGACGACCTGATCGGCGGTAGCGGCAAGTTTTCTGGTGCTTTGAACGAGAGTTGGCAAGGCAATTACGACGAATGGGAATTTGGTGTCACGTTGGACGTGCCAATTGGTTACCGGCAAGCCAACGCTGGCGTTCGTCACGCGCAATTGCAGGCCTGCCGCGAACGAGCGATTCTGCAGGAGCTGGAACAGCAAATCCTGCACGAATTGGGGTCGGCGTTGCGGACCTATGATCAATCGTCCAATGCCATCCGGTTGGCGACCCTGAGAGCCGAGGCAGCTGCGGAATCGGTCGACGCGCGACAAGCCGCTTATGATGCCGATGCGGTCGGATTTGAAGACCTGTTGGACGCCCAGCAACGAAAACTGGAAGCCGAATTGCGACGGCATACCATTTTGACCAGCCGGGAACGAGCACTGGCCCGGCTGAATGCTGAATCCGGATCGCTGCTGGATGAGTATCGAATCTATCTTCAAACGCAGTAAAAGACGTCGGCTACGCCGAGAGGCTGGAATTCATATTCAATAAAAGAAAAGCTTTTAGCAAAGTCATAAAGAGAAAACCGCAGAGGCGCGGAGAACGGAGAGCTTGCAGGAATTAAAAGGCAACTTCGTGCATCCTCAGCGAACTCTGCGACTCTGCGGTTTGCCCGTTGCGTTGGATGCAACCAGCGATTGCAGTACTTTCGCGGAGAGGGTGAGCGAATCTACTTTCGCGGAAGCGACAGACGACACCACTTACCGGAAATTGATCAGATTGCGCAGATAACGAATCGTGATCGTGGCCAGTGATGCAGAGCCAACCCGGATCTTGGCGGTCCCAATCAACCCCGCCGCCAGCGCGACGTCGTCTTCGGGAACGATCGCAGCGTTAACTTCGAACAGTGTCAGGACCGGCACCTCCTGACCATCGGCGGATGGTTTCACCGCCACGGGACCACCATTGGTCTGAGACAACTCTCGGTCAACAACGGTCAACTCGTCCTGGGAAATGTTGGTGACGGTGAACTGAAGCGGGTTGCCGGGGGCTGAATCCAATACGATCCGACCGGTCTGTTCCGATCGAACCAATCCAACGTCCGCTTGATCGACAACGATCATCGCTTCGAATCGATCAGGATCAGCGACGAGACAAAACTCGGTGTTGGGCTCTAACAAAACTCCCTGGTTTTCCGGATCCAGGGGCGTCCCCGACCACCGCGGCAACTCTCGTGGTTCGGCCGGCACGGGCGGTCGATTGGGCGGCGAATAAATCACTCCTGCTCGGTTGGCAATCAACGTCAACGGTTCCAACTGCCGCTGGCGAGCGGCGATCAGTTTATCAATGGCCGCGATTTCACGTCGGGTTTCCACAATCAATCGATTAGCGTCCAAGTGCTCACTGCGTGATAGTTCGAACCCGGTTAAATCGTGTTGCAGTTTGGCGCGATCACCTTTGAGTGCCAGCAAATCCAATTCCAGATCCCGGTTTTCCAGCACCCCCAATACCTGCCCGGCCGAAACCGTGTCGCCGGGTTGAACTGCGATTCGTTTCAAAACGCCCGCTTCGGTTACCCTGACAACCTGAGCGTCTTGAGGCCGCAGAAGGCAGCTGCCGTAAACGTATTGAGGCACAGGAACGAAACAAAACAGGCCGACTAAAACTGCCACGACGGCCAGGGTACACAACAAGTTGAATCGCTTCACTTCGCGTAACCTCCCCGGAAAGGCGAAAAACTTGACCATCTTGAACATCGGCACCACGACCATACCGAACAACGAAATGCCGATCACGAAGTAGCCAATCACCTGCAATCCCAACGGCTCAAAAATTTCGGAAATGAACCAGAAGATCATGATCAGCACGAACCAGCGATACACGAACGACGCCACGCTGTAGATCGCAAATGAAACTTGATGACGTTGCGGTAACAACCTGGAATTGATCGGATCCATGCCCAGGCACCAGGTCCGAAGTTTTGAAATCAAGGCCATCCGGGATTTCTGACCCAGGTTGGGAATCTCCAGAAAATCAGACAGGATGTAGTAACCATCATAGCGCAACAACGGGTTGGCATTGAACACAATGGTGCTGACCGAACTGAGGAACATGATGTTCAACGCCAGGTAATGTATCCAGCCCGGTACAGTGAACCACCAGATGAAAGTGCAGATCGCAGCCATGAATAGTTCGACGTACATTCCGGCCGCTCCGATCGCCATCCGATGCCAGCGGTTCGGCAGCACCCAGGAGTCGGAGGTGTTGCAATACATCGCGGGAGTCAACACCAACAGCATGAAACCAATCTCGTGGCACTCACCGCCAAAGTGCTTGCAGACCAAGCCGTGGCCAAGCTCGTGAATTGTTTTGGTGAACACCAGGATCACGGCCATGAACAGCAGATTGTCGAACGCAAAAAAACTTTGAAAATCCGGCAGCCTGGAATAGAACTCGTTCAAATTACCTAACACCAGCAGCGCTGCTGCCAGGCAGGTCACCGCCACCACGAACGTGAACCAGGTCTAAAAAAACCAGCGAACTTTGGGATACAGAAACGACAAAAATCGTTCTGGATCGATACCGGGAAACTTCAACGACACCAGGCTCGACAACAGCCCGATCGCTTTCTGTTTCAGTTCCTTATTGCGTTGTTTCTTCAGCGGATACGCTTGGCCAACCGCCGGCGACGCCAATAAACCGTTGCGATGCAGCGAAACGACCAGTTGCTGGACGGTCTCCAGCCGCGTGACGGATTCGGGAAACTTGCGATCGAGCAACTGCTTCAACTGCGAATAGCTGACCGATCCTTTCAGTTGTTCGAACACCAGGTATTCGGGTTCGCGGAGGCGAAAATACTTCATCGCCAACGGGTCTTTGACAATCCAGCAATGTTCGCCCTGGTAGACGCTGGTAGTCACCACCAGGTCGGACCGAGTTCGCATTTCGACCGGTCTTTCTTCGGCCGATAACGATGCTGGATTGACAATGGACATGGAACTGGGATGGCCCGCTTTTCAAACAATCAAAACAAAACCGGAGCTCAATTCAACCGAAACCAGACATGCTTCTGGAGAAACTCTCCAATGTCATGCATCCAGAGATAACCCAGGCTGCTTTGACCACAGTAGATTTTGGCCGTGACCCCGGTTCGGACCTGGTCAATTGATAGTGCCGATGCATCGATGCTGGCTCGCAGTTTGACAATCTGCTGGTGGTCGGAAGTGACCCCCACGGCACGTTCCATTTCGATGACTTCGCCTTCAAATCGTTGGCTGGTGTCCGCAGCCAGCAGCAGGGATACGGGCAACGTCGAACCTTCATTTTGAGCACGACCGCGCTGCAAATGTTGCAGCCGTCGAACCGGCAAGTCGATATCAACCTCCCATTGATCATCGATCTGAGCGACTTCCAGCAACTCCTGGCCTCGGGAAATTGAGCGTCCCAGCAAGCGACGTTTCAGGTCCCAGGTGATGATCTGCCCATCAATTGGACTGAGGATCTCTCCTGCGGCAGCGATCTCTCTCAGGATCAATAATCGCTGCTGGAGATTGTCGACCTGCGCTCGCAGCGAAACAATATTTTCCTTCACTGTTTCCTGATCATCGCGGTCTTCAAATCTGCCCTGCTCGATCGATTGCAACCGCTGTTGAGCGGTTTCCAATTGACCTTCCAGATCTTTGATCCGCAGTTCATGCTCGCGGCTGGTTACCTGCATCAGCACCTCGCCGCGCTGGACTTTATCGCCGTGCTGGACCAGCAATCGCTCCACGTCGCCGTCGATTTTGGAATAGACGGGTTTCAATCGCGCCGGAACCAACTGTCCTTCTGCGGTCACGTAAAAGTCGACTTTCCAGAAAGTCAAAATCAATGCCAATGCGATCAGCGCCAAACAGGTCAACAGCGTACGGGATAGCATCCGGGGCGCGGTTAACAGCTTGGACTTGCCCAGTAACCGCCAAACCGGATACAGAAACAGCCGTTGATGTTGCCAGGCATTGCGCAGCGCGGTGCCACCGTGATCGGCTGTCAGTTGGAGTCGCGATTCGACGGACTCGCGATCCCAACGTTGGTGACAGTGCTCAAAGACAATCCCGCCAATCACCTGCTGGCTGCGGTCTCGATCCAGTCGATCCGGGTCTTCGACCGTTTCGGGCAACTGTTCGAACACGGGTACCACGACCAGGCTACGCGTGGCTGAGATCTGCAAATACTCCGTCAACGGTTGTTCAATGGGCGATGGCAGGTCTTCCTGTTCGGGATACCAGAACGAGCTTCCGGTATCCAGCACTCGTCGAGTTACCTTTTCCAGCAGGCGGGTGGTATTGCTACGGCGATTGACCGATGGTTGTCCGCTGATGGCGACGATTCTGAATCGGCCATGTTTCTTGATGGCCACCGATACCCGGTCGCAGTCCAGTAAGCGGCGACTTTCGTTGGCCACATTTGCCGCTGCCAGGTTCAGATCAATGTCTCGATGAATGGCGCTGGTAAATCGACTGAACTGCTCCTGTGTAAACGAGGGGCCCGCAACCAGCTGGTGCGATTGATCGCCAGTCAACTCCGGTTGTTGGTCGGCAACCATTTTCAGACCCTGCCCGAAGCTTTGCATCAATTCCCGGGCC
Organism: uncultured Pirellulaceae bacterium; assembly: GCA_964545005.1. Classification (GTDB taxonomy): domain Bacteria; phylum Planctomycetota; class Planctomycetia; order Pirellulales; family Pirellulaceae; genus Mariniblastus. Next base: position 8,204 of record CAZJEK010000079.1, on the reverse strand, counting down.
TGTGCTTCATCGACAGGGGGCGGTGAGACCATCAATTCAATCAGGTATCGCCGGGGGCGATGAAACTTGCCAATCAGCAACATGGGATGCGGCTGATCTTTTGACGGTTGCGTGGATTGCCCCTGTTGATTTAGATCGCCTGATCGGACGGCAATCGGTGCCTCCTGGGTCGCGGCCTGGATCAATAGTCGGTCGTGATCCTGGCGACTGAGATTCAGGCGGGCCGGTTGTTCGCTGGACGAGTACTGCGAAACGACCCGGAAGGATTCCGTGCTGGCGTCCCACACGATCCCGGCGTCGGCACCGACCAGTTCAGCGAATTCGCGTAGCAGTTCGGCGCAGAATTCTTCCGCTTGGTAATCGTTCTGCGCGAGACTTCTGATTCCTTCCAGTGAAGGTTTAATCATCGCAATTCGGCCTTTTTTGCAAAACGCAACGCGTCGACAGACAAGATTCAGTTACCCTTGAAGTTAACTCTCATTGTAATTGTAAACCAGCAAAAACCCGGCCCGAATGAAGCATTCAGCCCTAATTTCAAGGATCCGCAAGCGGGCTCGAAAATGGCAGCAGTCCGATGATGCCCAATTGAAAGAAGCCGGAATCGAGTTGAAATACCGCGCGATGACGGGTGTCCCGATCAAGCACTTGATCCCAACCGCATTTTCGCTGGTCGTCGAAGCTGCCAGTCGGCATTTGAACCAGACGCACTACGACGTCCAGTTAGCTTGCGGAATTGAACTGGCACTGGGCAACATCGCGGAAATGAAAACCGGCGAAGGCAAAACGCTGACCGCCAGCCTGGTCGCCTATCTGTTTGCGTTGTACGGCCGAGGCATGCACGTTGTCACGTTTAACGATTATCTGGCTTCCAGGGATTGTGAGACCCTCCGTCCGATCTACTCTGCCCTGGGGCTGACCGCCGCAGTGTTGACCGATCAACTGGAACCCGACCAGCGACGAGCCGCCTATCAACAGGACATCACCTACGGTTCGGCGAAGGAATTTGGATTTGACTTTCTCCGCGACCGATTGGCGATCGCCCAATCGGAAAATCCGAGGGCCGGAATCATGCGCGGAACGCATTACGCGTTGGTCGATGAAGCCGACAGTATCATGATCGACGAGGCGCGAACGCCGCTGATCATCGGCATGATCAATCCCAATGAAAGCGAAACAACCGACCAGGTTTGCCAATGGGCCGCCCAGCACGCCGATCAGTTTGTGGAAGACGAACACTTCGAATACGAACACTTGAAGCAGCAGGTCAAATTGACAGCGGCCGGGATGAGCCAACTGCGATCGTTACCGGAAACGCCAGCCACGCGGGCCATTTCGATCCAACAATTACAGGATCGACTACGCAATGCGATCAAAGTGCGACGCGATTTCAAAAAAGACAAACACTATGCTGTAGTCGATGATGATATCGTGATCATCGACGAATACACCGGACGTCCGGCCGAAGGCAGACAGTGGCAAAAGGGAATCCACCAGGCCGTCCAGGCTCAGGAACAGTTGGAGATTTCACCGGTCACTCGCCAAGCTGCAACGATCACGATTCAGTCGTTCTTCAACCGCTACCAGCACCTGTGCGGGATGACGGGAACCGCTTATACATCGCGCAGGGAGTTCAAAAAAGTCTATCGCAAACAAGTCGTCCGGATTCCCACTCATCGTCCAACCCAACGAACACAATACCCGACGCAGGTGTTCGCGACGATGGAACAAAAATTGACCGCGATCGCCGATGAAGTTCAAATCTGCCTCGATCAGGGTCGAGCCGTGTTGATCGGAAACCGGTCGGTTCGGGCCTCGGAACAATTGTCAGAATACCTGGACCAGCGCGGAATCACCCACTCGGTTTTGAACGCTCGATTTCTGAAACGGGAAGCTGACATCGTTGCCGCCGCTGGACAACCCGGACACGTGACGGTCGCCACGAACATGGCTGGTCGTGGCACCGACATCAAGCTTCACCCGGACGTCAAGACGGCCGGAGGCCTGCATGTCATCCTGACCGAATTGCACGAAAGTCAACGAATCGATTGGCAACTGATCGGCCGAGGTTCACGGCAAGGAGATCCAGGATCATTTCGCATTTTTGTGTCCATGGAAGACGAAATCTTGACGCTGGGGCTGGGACCAGCCGCCGCAGAAAAACTAAAACAGAAATATACCGACAGCCAACGATTGAACTCCCGAGAGTTGTTCCGTATGTTCCAGAAAGCCCAGCGGAAGACGGAGCGACGGTACCTGGTCGATCGGTTGGTCGTGCTGAAGCAGGATGTCGAACGGCAGAAAGCCCACTTCGATACCGGGCAAGATCCGTACTTGAACGTGGTCAGCAGTTGAGTTCATCATCGGTTTTCGTTCCGCGAAAGTTTTGTCATTCACCCGATCGTAGTCTCAGGGATCCAACTCCAGGAAGCATCTCGTCAATCTTGTTGATCCTGAACATCCTGTCAAACTTCCCTGTGAAACATGTGTAAGTAGTGCATCTTGAGCGCGGCAAAAAGGGACAGGATGGACAAGATTAACATGATCAACAAGATGCGTTTTGCAGAGAACGAGTCAATCGACAATTCAACACGAGCGTTAACCAGTTCAGCTGGACAAAAAATGTCAGCCTCTCCGCGAAAGAGATTACGCCGACAACCTCCCGCTCGCGGGAGGGTCGAGCCATGGCGAGGGGAGGGTTTCTGAGTCCCCTCTCCGGCCCTGACAGGCCGACTCGGCCGACTCTCCCAAGGGCCCAAGGGAGAGTGTCTACTGCGGTTTTTTCTTGGTTGATTTTGCCCGAATTGTTTTCACGCGCTCAGCGACAATTGGTTACTGTAAAATAGCTTCAACCAACAACACTTAAATTTAACGATAACCCGATGCTCGACTTCGCCAACCTTCGAATTCTGACGCTTGCTTTGGCCTGTTACTCGATTTTGGCTGGCGACCTGGCCCAGGCCCAATCACCCAACGATCGGCCACCCAATGTGATCGTGATCATGGCCGACGACCTGGGGTATGGTGATCTTTCCTGTTACGGTGCGACTTCGTTGGAAACGCCCAACATAGATCAACTGTGTCGGGAAGGACTGAAATTCACCAGCGGTTACTGTTCGGCTTCTACCTGTACTCCGACCCGGTATTCCTTGCTGACCGGTACCTATGCGTTTCGTGGCAAACGAACGGGCATTGCACCCCCGAACGCGCCGGCAATCATCAAGCCGGGGACGGCGACGGTCGCATCGATCCTGCAACAAGCCGGTTATGCGACGGCTGTGGTCGGCAAGTGGCATCTCGGCCTCGGTGGTCCGGATGGGCCTGACTGGAACGGAGACTTGAAACCCGGACCATTGGAAATTGGCTTTGATACCTGTTTCCTGTTACCCACCACCAATGACCGCGTGCCGCAGGTCTATGTCCACGATCACCGGGTACCCAATCTGGATCCCGATGATCCATTGTGGGTCGGTAATAAAAAACCCAGCCAGGATCACCCGACCGGCAAGACTCATCGTGACCGTTTAAAAATGGATTGGTCCCACGGGCACAACGCGACGATTCACAATGGAATCAGCCGGATTGGTTTTTACACCGGTGGTCATGCCGCTCGGTTTCGCGACGAAGATCTGGCTGACAAGTGGGTCGAGAAATCGGTGGAATTTATCGAGGCCAATCAAGACCGGCCGTTCTTCCTGTTTTTCTCGGCCCATGACATCCACGTTCCGCGGATGCCCCATGAACGATTTCAGGGTGCGACCAAACTGGGTTTTCGCGGCGACGCGATCGTGGAGTTCGACTGGTGTGTTGGCGAGCTGATGAAAACGCTGAAGCGATTGCAGCTGGATCAGCAAACCCTGGTCATCCTGTGCAGCGATAACGGACCGGTTCTGGATGATGGCTACCGAGACGGTGCGATTGAAAAAATTGGCGACCACCGCGCTGCGGGTCCCTATACCGGCGGCAAATACAGCGTTTATGAAGGCGGCACACGCACGCCATTCATCACTCACTGGCCAGGCAGGATCAAACCGGGTACCAGCGATCAACTGGTCTGCACCATTGACCTGGCCGCCAGCCTGGCAGCGCTGACAAACCAACCACTGCCAGCCGACCAGTGCCTGGACAGTTTCAATGTGATCGATGCGTTATTGGGCAATCCCGAAGCCAGCGGGCGCGACCACCTCGTCCAGCAAAACAACGGCAACAATGGAACGTATGCGATCCGGGCCGGCCAGTGGAAACTTCACCGGTACGATCGCAAAAGTGCCTATAACGTCAAAGTCGAACAACCATTAGCCAGCCGGAAGGTGCCGCCGTTCATGCTGTTCAATCTTGGTCAGGACCCTGCTGAACAACGCAACGTGATTGACAACCACCCTGAGGTTGCCGAAAAACTGAAGCAACAATTGGCGGAGATCATTCAAGCGGGTCGTTCGCGATAGTTTAGTAGTTGACGAAAGTAGCTTGGGCCATTGGCCCGAGTCCGGAGCGCTTTCGCCCCAACGCCGAGTTTTCTCTTGCGATCACAGCCGAATCGGCCATGCTACGTAACAACTTGTGATTAGAGTTACCAATTACTCGCCCAACTGAAACAGTTGTTTCAGCGCTTCCAGCAATCCACCATTTTCACGCGCTGCGTCGGATTGTACCGACTTGACTGGCGGGTGCAAAATCTTGTTGACCAGCCGATGAAACGACTGCTCAATTTCTTTCTGGTCCTTGGGCGTCAACCCTTCGATCCGGTTGAACAACCGTGCCAGTTCTGCCTGTTTCAGGTCTTCAGCTTGCCGTTTCAGTTGGGCAATGGTTTGGCCACTGGATCGGCGCTGGACTTCCACAAAAAACTGATCCGTTTCTTGATCGATGATTTTTAAAGCCTGAGGATACTGGCTTTCCCGTGACTGGCGGTTGTATTCGCATTCTCGCTGCAGATCGTCGAGCGTGTACAGGTACACGTTGGTTCGATCCGCGATTTGCGGATCGAAATCACGCGGCACGGCCAAGTCGAGGATGAACATCGGTCGTTGTTGACGAGCGGCCTCGATGGAATCAAACAACCCCGGTGTGACTACCGGCTGAGTCGCACCGGTGGTCGAGACGACCAGGTCGGCTTGCGACAAGTGTTGCTTCAAGTCAGACCAGTCGGCGACCATTCCGTCAAATTTTCGTGCCAGTTCCTCCGCTCGCGCCAGCGTTCGATTGATGATCACTATCTTGCGACCGCCATCGGATCGGATGTACGTCAAGGTCTCATCGGCCATCTCACCCGCACCGATGATCAGGATTCGCTTGTTGTCCAACCGTTCGAAAATCTGTTTCGCCAGTACTCCAATTGCGACGCTGGGAACGCTGACCCGATTGGTATGAATATCGGTATCGTTGCTGACGCGACGCGCGACGCGAATCGCGGCCTGGAACACCTGGTGCAGATTTGGCAATCGAGGAGTCGCATCGGTCGCCAGCTGATAAGCTTGTTTGACCTGCGACAGAATCTGAGCTTCACCAATCACCATGCTGTCGAGACTGGCGGCGACGCGGAACAGGTGATTGACGGCGTCTCGATCCCGGTAGCAAAACAGTTCTTCATTAATCGACTCTACCGGAAAACCACTCTGCTCCGCCAGCAATTCCAGCATCGCCGCCTGACCGGGCAATTGCGAATGCTCCGACGCCGCAACATAGAACTCGGTGCGATTGCAGGTGGACAGCAACGCAGCTTCTGCCTGGGGGAATAGCTGATAAAACTGCTGCAAGAAGGCAGCCACCTGGATTTCCGTAAACGCCAGTTGTTCCCGCATCTCAACGTTGGATTGATGATGGCTGCAGCCGACAACCTGCAAGTTCATTCGGCCACCTCCTGCGGACTCGGGACAAGCCCGGGCGTATCTTCGGCCTGAGCCACGACAGCCGGGTCTTGACCGGCTGGGACTTGCGATCCGCCCGATTCAGCGTGTCCGGCAATCCAGACAATGGCCAGTTCGAACACCAGGAATAGAAAACTGCTGACCACCAGATAGGCCACCTTGCGGCCCTGACGGGCCGGTTGATAGCTGGCGTTGAAAATCAGAATACCCGCTAACCAGACGAACAGAATAATCGACGTCCAGACAACCGGATCACTCCAGGCGACCGTTCCCGCCCGACCGGCCATGTTCTGGTTGACCAGGTTTAATCCGATTCCCGAAATCACACCCAGTGCCAACAATGAAGCTGACGCCACCAACGACCATTCACTGCAACGTTGCAACCATTCCAGCGAGGGCAAGCGGAAGCGCCGCGATTGAGGTTTCTTGTGCTTCAATCGATTGGCCTGAATCAGGTAGACCAACCCAAACACGAACCCCAGCACTACGCTGACGGTTCCCAGCATCAACGAGAAACCGTGCACCAGATTCCAACCGGACTTGGCTTCGCGGACGGAAAAACTATCCTCTCCGCGAAGCATGAACCCGACGCCGATCAACAGCATCACAATCGGTAACAGGAAGACACCGATTACCGATTCGGATTTGCGCAGTGAAACCCATAAATAGGCCGCAGCCAGGATCCAGGCTGCTGAAAAACACCAGGCCGTCCAATTGCTTAACCAGATTCCCCGGTCGTCGATTTCGACTGCTCCCTGATAGAACAGATACGTTGAATGTGCGAAAAATCCGGCGACCGTAAAACCAACGATCAATGGTCGTCGATAGTTGGCGTTGAAAAAGACTCGCGAGAGTTCGAGTGCCAACACGACCGCATAACTGGCGGCAAAACAGGTGATCGTGATTCGATACAACCAATCCACGTTCAACTCATTCCTGCTCGGACTTCGGTTTGGTCAAATCGAATTCGACCATTTTTTTGTACAACGTATTGCGATTGATACCCAATCGTTTCGCGGCCTTGGTTTGCGTCTGATTGCAGGCATCAAGCACCTGTTGAACCAGCTCTTTTTCGACCGGACCCACCACGCGCTTGTAAAGTTCGTTGTCGTCGGCTGCGGCTTTACCAATTTGACTGTATACAAATTCTCGAATTAACGATTCATCATCGCTGGGCCGGAAGACGACCGATTGCGCATCTTGCACGTCACCGGTTACGGCAACCGGTAACAACGAGGGCGAGATCTGTTTTTCGGTCGACAGCGCGACGGCGCGGAACAGATAATTGCGCAACTCGCTCAAGTTACCGGGAAATGCATACGCATTAAGCAGCTTCAAGGCGGCCGGTGACAATTTAGCGGCGGGTTTTTCACAGCGCTGCGCAGCTTCTTTAATAATCGTCTGGGATAACAGCTCGATGTCACCCGGGCGGCGTCTCAGGGGAGGCAACTCGATCGGAATGACCGATAAAAACCAGTACAGATCCTCGCGAAATCGGCCGGCAGTAACTTCTTTGCTGAGGTCACAATTGGCAGCAGCAATCACTCGCAGGTCGATTGGTTCGCCGTCCTGGGAACTCATTCGCTGAGCGGCGACTGACTGCAGAAACTGCAACAGTTTGACCTGGAAGATCTCCGGGGTCGCATTGATCTCGTCAAAAAACAGCGTGCCGGAATGAGCCTGTTGAAACCAATCCAGCAACTCATCAATCATCTGGGAATGATTGACCGCCGGGCAATTGACTCGTAAAAAAGGCGCATCCCGGCGATTGCCCAGTTGGTGCACCACCGATGCACAGCGGCTTTTACCAGTTCCCACTTCGCCCGTGATCAGCACGGGTTGGTCGCTATTGGCCGCCATGCGGAGCAATTGAAACAGCCGTTTCATCACCTCAGACTGACCGATCAGATCTTGGGCTGGAGGCGAGTCGTCGACGATGGAGTCAGGGTCAGGTGGTGGGGGCATCGATTTTCGAACCGCAGCGGGGAGCATCCGGTCAGGCCCCAAGGGACGGCCGGCTGCCGGGATCACAAACGTTTATTGTGATCGGTAACGTGCGATTTTCGAAGCCCCGATTCAAATTCCGATGGGGGCCGTAACAAGCTCGACATGCATAAGTGCAAGAAGCTCGATAGGCATGAGTGAAAGCGAGTGGACCCGTGTCACTCCAAAATTGATCCACTCGCTCGCGCCTTTCTGAAGCGGCACTATTTCCGCTGAAAAAAAGCCTCTGTTCGGTTTTTCGGTGGCGAACGGAATGATTGGAAAATTTCCAGATCCTCGTTTTTCGCTCCGCGAAAGTTATGTAGCATGGCCGATTCGGCCGTGACCGCAGAAAAA